>DASZQO010000238.1:0-6494 GCA_035549615.1 Acetobacteraceae bacterium | reverse complement strand
AAGCTTGCACTGGGTGCCGTTGCTCTGCGGCTGCACAGCGATGACCTGCGAGGAGCCCGACGCGCCGCTATGGTCGGATTGCCAGGTGGCCGGTGGTGGTGGCGCAGCGGCCACGGCGCTCGGGCTGCTGACCGGCTCATCGAGGGCACGCTGGGTGGCGCTTGATGCGATCTGGCGGTCACGCTCGTCGAGCTGGCGGCCGATCGCACTGCCGACGAAATAGCCAGCGAGGCTTCCGGCAGCTGCACCGATCAGCGCCCCCGTCGTGTTGCCGCCGATCGCTTCACCGAGACCGGCGCCGAGCGCTCCCCCCCCGACGGCGCCGAGCAGCCCACCCGTCTCCTCGTTGTTCTCGCACGCGCAGAGAAGCGGCATGATCGCAAGCGCAATGATTATGGCCTGTTTTGGAAACGTCATTGCAAGGCCCCCAGACTATCAATGCAACACGTCCCCCGGAGCTCTGCCGTACGCCACGCGCAAATCCGCGTGCCAGGGTTTGCCCCAAGGCGCGCGCCGACATGGCGGTGGACCCGTTCTTCCGCTACGGTGAAGCCCTTCTGCCGCCCCTCGGCTCACGTAATATTTCTTGGTCCGGAACATATGCTTCGGCAACTCACGAAACAGTGTAAGCGGGGCGGGGACGCCTCGCGTCAGACAGGCCGCCGACGCGTGCGGACGGGGCGCGCCGTCGCTCCCGCGAGGGCAAGGGAATGCTCGGCGGCCGCGGCCGCGTGCATCAGGTGCCGGTGCATCAGCCGCGCGGCCATCGCCATATCGTCCGCCGCGATTGCCGAGAGGATTGCCATGTGCTCGCGGCACCACACGGCAACGCGCGCGCGATCGGCATAGCTGCCAAGCCCGAGCAGCCGGCGCAGTGTGTTCTGCTGGCGCACCATGCTCAGCACGAAGAGATTGCCGCTCCAGTTGGCGAGCGTCTCGTGGAAGCGGGCATCGAGCGCGAAGACCCGTGCGGGATCCTCCTGCGCCATCTCAGGCCGTGCCGCCAGCGACGTATGTTCCTCGACGAGCTGCTCGAGCACGGCCCGCTCGGCGCGGAAGCCGGGCACGAGGAGGGATGGCGGCTCAAGCATCAGCCGGAGCTCGTAGCTCGTCCGGCGGGACTGCTCGGTATCGAGCGAGGGGACGAAGCTCCAGCGCCAGCCGGTTCGGCTCACCAGGCCTTCTTCCTCGAGCCGGGCGAGCGCCCGCTGTACGACGGCGAGCCCTGTCCGGTAACGGCGGGCAAGGGCGCTCTGAGCGAATTCCGGGCCGATCCGTCCGGCGAGCCGGTCGCTGATCAGCGTATCATGCAATATCCTTTCGGCCGATGCCGAGAAGGGGAGGCGGAATCCGGCCAGCTCGGCGCCCGAGCGCGCCAGGATATGACCGCGATTGGGCCGTATCCGCACCACGCCGTGCTGCACGAGAAGAGAGAGCGCGGCGCGCACCGGTGTGCGCGACACGCCGAGCCGACGGGAGAGCTCCTGCTCGATCACTCTTGCCCCTGCCGGCCAGTCCTCGGCGACCGCCGCTTCCAGGATCCGTTCGGCGAGACGGATATGGCGCGGATGAGCGGAGAGGGGGCGGAACGCCGTGGGCATGAATTGTTCAGTTTATGCCAGATCGAACAAAGGATAACGGTTCTCCCCGGGCGTCACCACGATTGGGGCCGCGCCGGCCGCTTCGATTTTGAGTGCCTGCTTACCGCTGAAACGGAACACGCGGGCGAACGCAGGCGCATCCCGCTCTCGCCATTCGTCTTCGCACGTGATTCACACCGCGGGTGAGACCACCTTCGGTCATTAGAATTTAATATGGCTTCTGTCGGGGATAATATCAATGCGATAAAGAAATAAAATGGATCGCAGACCGGCTGACGCTGCCCTGATTGTTATTTCGTATAAGAAATAACTTGTCCCTCATGTCTTCGCCCTCAAGAGGCTCACCAAACCCGTTTGAGAATGCGCCATAGGCGCCGGACGGCCACCACAGGCGCATCTCCAAACAGGCTTGAAGGGAATGATGCCCATTGCGAAGACCGGGGCGAGCAGCAGCAGGCGCAACCGGATCGAAGGGTTGAGAGACCCGGCCATGGCGGCAGGCTCCTTCGCGTCCATACCGAATATGGACGCGTGCGATCTCTCTATTCCATTTCTCCCACCGGTTTTTCCGGATTGGCCATCCCGCTGGGGTCTTGCCTTCCCCTGTCTCTGCCAGGCTTGAGCGCCTGCACAGCGTCTTCGGCTGAATAAAAGGTGCGCGTCGGCCCGATTGCGGCGAGAAGCCCGGTCATCGCCGCCGAACGGCGCGCCCGCTCCGCGCCGAGCCGCGCGAGCGCCACTTCGATGCCGCGCTTGCGCAATGTGCCGATCGCCGCGCGCATGATGGTTGCGCCAGTGTAATCTATCGAATCAACGCCGCTCGCATCGATCACCACGAGCTGCACGGGCGGTTTCTTCGCCGCAATCAGAAGCTCGAGACGACGATGAATATAGTTGGCATTGGTGAAGTTGACCGGCGCCGCCGGCGCGAAGACGAGCACGCCCGGCTCATGCTCGCCTTTCTCGATGCCGGCCGGCGTCCACCAGATCGTCGTCCCTGGGATCCGCACGAGCTCGACCGAGGCCGGCCGGGCGATGATCGTGATGCTATGCAGGAGCGAGAGCACGATGCTGAGCCCCACCCCCATCTCGATCGGCAGCGCGATGACGAGGAAAGCGCTCGCCGCGACGAGAAAGATCTCGGGCCCACCGCTACGGGCGATCGCGATCATCTCCCTGATCCGGAAGATTCGGCAGGCGATGACGACGAGCACCGCCGAGAGCGCCGCCACGGGCACATAGGCGAAGGCCTGTCCGGCAGCCACCACGATCGCCAGGATCGCGGCGGCCGCGATCAGCGCCGCCGCTTGCGATCGCCCGCCCGCTTGCGCCACCACTGCCGTGCTCGGCGGGCTCGCATCCACGGCGAATGTGCCGAGCAGCGCGGCCAGGATGTTTCCCGCGCCCACGCCGCCGAAATCGCGGCTGACCTCTTCCTCGGGTTCGCCCGGCGCGGGAAAGCTCCGCGTCACCGCGGCCGTCTGCATCATGCAGACGAAGGAAACGGTGAGCGCGACCGGCAGCAGGGCCACCACGTCCCCGAGCCCGACCCGGCCGAGCGTGATCCGCGGTACCGGCGGGGTAAGCGGCCCGAGCACCGCCACCCCCCGATGCTCAAGCTTGAGCGACCATACTGCGAGCCCCGCCGCAGCCAGCCCCAGAAGCGCGCCCGGAATCCGCACGCCGCCTCGTGATCCCCCTTGCGATCCCTCTCGCAACCTCCAGCGACGCTGGCCGAGCAGCGTCGCAACGAGCACGGTGAGCCCGAGCGCCGTTGTTGTGAGGTTGGCTTCGGGCAAGCGCTGGATGAGCGTGGCGAACCGCACCGCGACATGCCCTTCGCCAGCCGTGATCCCGAGCATGCCGGGGATCTGCCCGACCAGGATCTGCACCGCGATGCCGGCGAGGAACCCGACCGTCACGGGAATCGAAAGAAGATCAGCGATCCAGCCCGCGCGGGCGGCGCCGATGATGACGAGGACGATCCCCACCAGGAGCGCCAGCAGTGCCGCAAGAGAAACGGCGCGCGCGGGATCCGCGCCGGCGAGAACCGCGAGGGTGCCGGCGAAGATTGGCGCAATCGTCGAATCTGCCGCGACCGAGGCGAAACGGTGCCAGCCGAAGACAGCGAATCCGATCGATCCGGCGACGAAAGCGAGCAGCCCGCTTTCAGCCGGCAAGCCGGCGAGGCGCGCCGTCGCGAGCTGGCCGGGCAAGGCGATTGCAAGCAACATCATTCCAGCCACTGCGTCGTGCGGCAGGAAGTCGCGCCGATAACCGCGAAGTGAGCGGAAGAGATAAATTCCCCGCCGCGCTTTCATCCCCTCAGCCATGGGCCTCAGCCATGGCGATGCTCGGCTTTCTCCTCTTTCACGGCGTCATGGTATTCGCGCCGAATCCGTGCTAGGTCGACCGCGGGAGCGGGGTAACGCATCCCGAGCTCTTCGAGCGTTGCCACGACGATCGCCGAGACCGCCAGGTTGCGGAACCATTTGTGGTTCGCCGGCACCACGTACCACGGCGCATGGGCGAGGCTCGTCTTCGCCAGCGCTTCCTCGTAGGCCGCCATATAGGCGTCCCAGGACTCTCTTTCCTTGTAGTCCGCTTCGCTGATCTTCCAGTTCCGCGCCGGATCGTCGAGCCGCTGCGCGAAGCGCGCGAGCTGCTCCTGCTTGCTGATATGGAGGAAGAATTTCAGGATTGTCGTGCCGGTTCCGGCAAGCAGGCTCTCGAATTCGCGGATCCGCTCGTAGCGGGCTTCCCAGGTCGGGCGGTCGATCAGCCCATGCACACGGGTGACCAGGACGTCCTCGTAATGGGAGCGGTTGAAGATGACGATCTCGCCCTTGGCCGGCGCCTCGGGATGCACCCGCCAGAGGAAGTCATGCGCAAGCTCGATCTGCGTTGGCACCTTGAACTCTGCTACCCGCGCGCCCTGCGGATTGAGGGCGTCGAAGACATGGCCGATCGTTCCGTCCTTGCCGCCGGCGTCCATCGCCTGAAGCACGATCAGGACGGCGTGCTTCCTTTCCGCGTAGAGCAGGGTTTGCAGCGCGGCAAGCTTGCCGCGGCAGAGTTCGGTCTCTTCCTTCGCGGATTCGGCCGATTCGTGACGGCCCTTGAACGCCGGATCGATGTCCCTGAGACGGAGCTTGCCGCCTTCCGGAACGCGGAATTCCTTGCGGAAATCCATTCTCCCTCCCTGCCGGTCTTGGTGCCGCTACCGTGCCGCCGATAGGCAAAAGGCACGCTTTCCTATCTCAGAGGAATCAGCCGTGGAGGGAAGAGGGTATCGATTTGTGTCCAGAGCGTGGTGGCCGGCGGTCAGATCGCCGGAGGTTCAAGTCACGCGAGAAAACGAATGGCGAGCGGGGGAGAGGTGAGCGAAGGGGAACCCCGCCCGCTCGCGGCAGGCTATCTCTCGCTTCCGGCTCGGAGAGAAGAGCGGCGCCCGATCAGCGGATACTGTGATCGGGCGCGTCGAGCTGGAGCCCGGCGGAGACGAGCGCCGAGCCACCGGGCGCGGCATAAGGCGCCGGCGCTTCCGCCACCTCGACATGGCCGGCCCAGCCCGCCAACCCGTTGGAGAGCCCGGCAGCCCGGATCTTGCCGAGATCGCTCGGGCTCATCGGCGGCACCGGCAGGTTTTCAGCCACCGTCTCGGCGGGCGCGGCACCCGGAGGAGCATGGTAGATGAAGCCGTAGGTCGGGTAATCGGAGCCGAAATGCCCCCCGCCAATGCTGACGCGCACCTCCGTCCAGTCATTCTCGGGTGACACATCAACCACCGGCACGCCGAGCCGAATCACGCCCGCGGGCATCCAGTTCGCCTGATCAACCAGGATTTCACGCGAATTGATAATCCGGCTCACCACCGCGACATGGCCGAGCGGCATGCTGCGAATCGAACGGAATGCAAGCACGGCCCCTGGCTCCGGCACCTGTCCACGGGCATAGCGGCCGGCGGCATTATACCACCACTGCCAAGCATTGCCCGGCAGGTTGATGCCGCTGCGCTGAATCGCATAAGGCACACAAGAAATATAATAATACCGTGCCTGGGCCGGTCTAGGAGAAGCAAGCGAGAGGAAGGCGGTCAGAGGGAGGAAGAACAAGCCCCAGAAAAGACGCGAGAATCCCCTCTTCCGCCGCATGCTCGCTACCCCCTTTGTTACGAATGCCGCAGTTCCGTAACCTCAGGGATGCGCTGCACGCAAATCACATCGTGCCAGAATCAGCCATCGACACGCAATTTTTCAATCCATGCTTGTGGATATTCACTCAGTTTATGACTGAAATCCTACGTAACGAGTCGTGAGCTCATTTGCAGGCGGTGACCATGATCTCCACGAGGTGACGTGGATCAGCCATGTTGGCCTGAACGCAGGCACGGGCCGGCGCGCCGCCGGCAGGGAGCCAGGCGGCCCAGACTTCGTTCATCGCCTCACGGTCGCGGATATCCTTGACCCAGATCTGCGCCTGGAGAAGGCGGGTCTTGTCGGTGCCATGGGCTTCCAGAAGCCGGTCAATTTCATCCAGAACCTGCCGGGTCTGGCCTTTAATATCGAGTGAGAGATCACTGGCCGTGGCCCCGGCCAGAAACACGAATCCATGATATTCAACGGCTTGAGACAGAATCTTGCCGGTATCTGTTCGGACGATCTTGCTCATGGCATCTCTTTATGCGGTCGGTCCGGTTCTAAGGCCCTCGTTCCACCCGGGCAAGAACCCGGGCCACGGGGAAAATCATGGGGTGGGTGGGGGTGTCGGCGGAAGCGGCGGCGGAGGCGGAGCCGCCGATGCCCGCGCCGGCGTTGGCGCGAGCGGAGCTGGGCCGCTCGCGCCGCGAAGACAGTCCTGAACCATCTGCCGGTGGCTGTACTGGTCGGCAAG
>DASZQO010000237.1:0-13141 GCA_035549615.1 Acetobacteraceae bacterium | reverse complement strand
GCGCGGGTCGGCGATCGCAAGATCGATCCAGGCGCCGCCATGACGGACAAGAATCTCGCCGGCTTCGATGCGGTAATTGCCATAGAGGCTTCGCATGAGCGTGGATTTGCCGATTCCGGACGGGCCCGACAGCATCACGCACTCCCCACGCCGAAGCTCAAGCGCAACGTTCCTCAGCACCGGGATCCGAAGCCCGTCCTGAAGATGAAGGGTGAAAGACTTGCCGAGCCCACGCACGCGCAGCAACCTTTCACTTTCCTCTTCCGACGGAAAAGCCAGGGTGGCGCTCATGCCTGCAACACCGAACTCACGAGAAGCTGGGTATAGGGTTCCTGCGGATCGTCGAGCACCTGATCGGTCAGTCCCGTCTCGACCACGCGTCCCGCCTGCATCACCAGAATCCGGTCCGCGAGCAGGCGCGCGACCCCGATATCGTGGGTGACGAGCAGGACAGCGATGTGAAGCCGCGCCACCAGGCCGCGAATGAGGTCGAGCAGACGCGCCTGAACCGAAACATCGAGCCCGCCCGTCGGTTCGTCCATGAAAACGAGGCGCGGATGCGTCACCAAGGTCCGTGCAATCTGCAATCGCTGCAACATGCCCCCGGAAAAGGTGCGGGGAAGATCATCCACACGCGCGGTATCGATCTCCACCTGGCCGAGCCAGGTGATCGCGGCCTCCCGGATATTTCCGTAATGCCGCGCGCCCCGGGCCATCAGCCGTTCGCCGACATTGCCCCCCGCGGATACCCCCATCCTTAGCGCCTGCCGCGGTTCCTGAAAGATGAAACCCCAGTCGGAACGATGGAGGGTGCGGAGCACCGGCAGCGGCATCCGGTGGACATCATGCACCCCTCCGTCCGGATCGCGGTAATGGACAATTCCGTGATCCGGCGCCTGCGCGCCGTAGAGCGTTTTGAGCAATGTCGTCTTACCAGAGCCGCTCTCGCCGACGATTCCCAGCACTTCACCCGGCCAGAGATCGATATCCACGCCGTCAAGCGCCGCCACGCGCCCGAGCGTGACACTGAGGTTGCGGGCCGAGAGCAGAGGTTCGGCGCTCATTCGGCCACGCCCTTTTCGCGCCGCTCCGCGCAATAATCGGTGTCGGAGCAGATGAACATGCGCCCGCCCATATCGTCGGTGACGATCTCGTCAAGATAGCTCATGCGCGCGCCACAGAGCGCGCAAGATTGCGGCGCGCGGGTCAGATGGAAAGGATGGTCCTCGAAATCGAGCGGGCTGACTTCGGTATAGGGCGGCACGGCATAGATGCGCTTCTCGCGCCCGGCGCCGAAAAGATGCAGAGCCGGGCTTCGATTGAGCTTGGGATTGTCGAAGGCCGGGATCGGGGAGGGCGCCATGAGATAGCGCCGGTTCACCATCACGGGATAGTCATAGCTGATCGAAACATGGCCAAGCCGCGCGATATCCTCGTAGAGCTTCACATGCATCAGCCCATAATCGCCGAGCGCGTGCATCTCGCTTGCCGCGGCGCGGCTTGGTTCCAGCCGCGAGAGCGGCTCGGGCAGCGGTACCTGGTAGACAAGGATCTGGCCTTCCCGAAGCGTCGTCTCCGGGATGCGGTGCCGTGTCTGGATGACGGTCGCTTCGGCGGTGCGCGTCGTCGTTGCCACGCCGGCGGTGCGGGCGAAGAAACGGCGGATGGAGACCGCATTGGTCGTATCATCCGCCCCCTGGTCGATCACCTTCAGCACATCATTGCGGCCGAGAATACTCGCCGTCACCTGGATGCCGCCGGTGCCCCAGCCATAGGGCAGCGGCATCTCGCGCGAGCCGAACGGCACTTGGTGGCCAGGAACAGCGACGGCCTTGAGCAAGGCGCGGCGAACCATCCGCTTGGTTTGCTCATCGAGATAGGCAAAATTATAATTATAGAAGCTCATTCCGCCGCTTTCCGCTGGTCTTGCAAGGCGAAAGCCGCCGCCTCGCGCCGCAGGCGGCGGATGGTTTCAAGTTCACTCTGAAAATCCACATAGTGGGGGAGCTTGAGATGCTCGACAAATCCCGTCGCCTCGATATTGTCGCAATGCGAAAGCACGAACTCGATCGTCTGCGCCGGCGCGGTCACTTCTTCCCCAAGCTCTTCGGCCCGCATCGCGCGATCGACGAGCGCCATCGCCATCGCCTTGCGCTCGCCATGACCGAAACAGAGCCCGTAGCCGCGGGTGAATTGCGGCGGCGCGGCCTTTGAGCCCTTGAACTGGTTGACCATCTGGCATTCGGTCACCGTGATATCGCCGATTTCGATCGGGAAGCCGAGCTCCGGGGGGGCGATTTCGATCGCGACCGCGCCGACACGAATTTCGCCGACGAAGGGATGCGTACCACCCCAACCGCGTTGCGTCGAATAGCCGAGCGAGAGCAGAAACCCCTCGTCGCCGCGGGCAAGCGCCTGAAGCCGGAGATCGCGCCCGGCGGGAAAGGTGAGCGGCTCGCGTGTCAGGTCTCCCGGCGGGGTGTCCGCGGCACCATCCTCCTCGATCAGGCCCTCATGCGCGAGGATCGCCGAAACCCGTTTCATCCGCCCCGCGGTCACCTCTTCTTTCGCTTCGTTTTCGGGCAGGTCCTGGAGAACCGGTGCAGCCGGTGAATCCTCTGCTGGAGGGGCTTTATCGGCCAGCCGGAAATCGAGCAGCCGATGCGTATAGTCATAGGTCGGTCCGAGTACCTGGCCGCCCGGCAGATCCTTGTAAATGGCCGAGATACGGCGGCGAATCTGCATCGCATCGGTATCGATCGGCCGCGCCGCAGCGAAGCGAGGCAGCGTCGTCCGGTAGGCGCGGAGCAGGAAGGCCGCCTCGATCAGATCACCCTGCGCCTGCTTGATGGCGAGAGACGCAAGCTCGGGATCATAGCAGGATGCTTCCGCCATCACCCTGTCCACGGCCCGGCCGAGCTGCTCGCCGATCTGCGCGATCGTGATCTCCGGCACATCTGGATTGCCGCGCCGTTCCTCGGCAAGCCATGCATGGGCGGCATCAATCGCCCGCTCACCGCCCTTGACTGCCACATAAGCCATTTCGCTCAGCCCATTTCGATTTGGACGCTGCGTGGCAGACAGCAGAAGCGCCTGCCCGCGCAGAGCACCAGATCGATCCCGCGCGGATAAAGCGCGTGATTCGCCGTCCATTGCGCGGGGAAATCTTCTGGCAGGCCCACAACCTGAAGCGACGAAGGCAGACGAAGACCGGGGCCCGAGAGTCGGTACACCGGCCCCGCCCCCAATGCCTCTACCTGGAGGATGAGGGTCGCGGACTCCTCCGGGGCTGCATCGCTGCCGGCACGGAAAATGCCGAGTGGGGGCATGCCTATCGATATGGCAAAGGCGGCTGAGGCTGGATCATCTGTGAGAACCGCGCCGCAATGAAAAGCGAGCCATGCGCGCGCCGCCATGCACGAAGCGTCCAGCCACAGGGGCGTCTCTCCATCGACGAGCGTGAGCAGCACGGAAGCGCTTGCCGCCCCAAGCGAAGGTGGTGTGCCAAGATCGGCAACCTCATGCAGCGTACCTGGACGGGCCATGGCATCGAGCAGCGCGCGAAACGTCGCCTGCGCATCGCCAACCGGGTCGGCGAATCCGGGAAGATCAAGGCCCATCATCACCGCAGGTCCTTCATCAACGCATGTTGGCCATGGTGAAGAATTGCACACGGGTGGCCGCGGTCTTGCGCGCCCAGGCGGCGCGCGTTTCCGCTTGCGCGGCGGCGAGCGGCGCGATGATCATTCGTTCCAGCCGATCATGCTGCGCATCGTCCTGCATCGCCGCGTCAAGCATCGCGGCAAGCTCGGCATGCCTCGGGTCACGGCCGATGATATAGGCGTGGCCGATTCGGCCTTCCGCATCGCGCACGGTGCAGCGCGTCACCGTCATCTCACCCAGATTGAACGGCGCTCCACCACCGCCGGCGCGGCCACGCGCCATCACAAGCCCGATTTCGGGTCCGCGCAGCCGAACATGCGGGCGCAGCGGCTCCATGCCGGCAAGCAGCGCCTCGATCTCTGCGGCGCTTGCCCGTGCCAGCACCGCCATCCAGTGCCGCCGCTTCGCGTTCGGATCGGGCCCTGTGATGCCTTCTGTCACTTTGCCCTTTGTCTTTCGCCTAGAATCGGTCTATTTGAAGCGAACCAAGTCGTCTAGACAACTAGATGAGATGCAACAGCCGGTCAACCCCATGATCATCGATCTTGTCGTGCCATGGACGAATTTTCGATGACATCGGAGCACGCGGCGAGTGCCACGAGGCTGGCGCGCGACGGCGTTGCGCTCTGGCGGCGGATCGCCGAGACCCTCCGGCGTGAGATTCTGGCGGGTGGCCTTTCCGCCGGAGACCGCCTACCCACCGAGGGCGAGCTTGCCGTGCGCTTCGGCGTCAACCGTCACACCGTGCGCCGCGCGCTCGAGGAATTATCGCTCGCGGGCCTGATCCGCATCGAGCAGGGACGAGGTTCCTTTGTCGCCGAGGATGTGCTGGAATATCTCGTCGGACCGCGGACGCGCTTCTCTGAATGGATTCGTCGCCACAATCGCGAGCCCTCGGGCCGCGTGCTTGATCTTCGCGAGCTGGAGGCGGATCGCCGCGTGGCGGCGGGGCTGGGGCTTCGAACCGGAGCGAAGGTCGTGCTGTTCGAGCATCTCGGCCTGGCCGACGGGCGGCCCATCTCCCTTGCCAGCCATTATTTCCCGGCCATGCGCTTGCGCGGAATCCTCGAGGCTCTGCGCGTGGAGCAGGCGGTTACCAAGGCATTGGCCCGGGTCGGCATCACGGATTATCTCCGCCAGTCCACCCGCGTGACTGCGCGCATGCCGACCGCTTCGGAAGCAGCACTCCTGGAGATGCCGCGCTCCCGGCCGCTGCTTTCCTGCGAAAACGTGAACGTGGACCGCGAAGGCACGATCATCGAGTTCGGCCTCGCCTGCCATCCGACACCGCGGGTGCAAATCGTCTTCGAGCCGTGAGCAATTCTGTCAGGAAGCGAGCGCCAGACGCTCGGCAAGATGGAACGGGGCGCCTGGTTCCGGTTCGACGAAGATTGCGATTTCGCCGATATGCCGTTCCTTCTCGAGCACCGCACCGAAATGCCGCGCGGCTGCGGCGAGCAGGGAAGCTGCTGCGGCGCCAGTGTTGCTGAGTGTCATATGGAAGCGCCATTCATCCAGCACGAACGGGTAGCCCCAGCGTGCGAGATGCGCGAGCTGAGCCGGCGTCCGGCCAATGGCGCGGCTTGCCTGTTTCTCCGCTGCCTCCGGCAGCCGGTGATGGTCGAGCTCGGTCACGACGGCGGCCGCCAGCACCGCCAGCTCCGGCGCCTCCTTGGAGGGACAAAGCGCGGCGAAACCGTCAAGCGAACGAATCGCGAGCGGTGGCAAGCATGCCGGTTTCAGGGTCCGCGCCAGGGCGTGTGCATCCTCCCGGAACGCCTC
This sequence comes from Acetobacteraceae bacterium, assembly GCA_035549615.1. GTDB lineage: Bacteria > Pseudomonadota > Alphaproteobacteria > Acetobacterales > Acetobacteraceae > JAKAWQ01. The sequence goes on along the minus strand of DASZQO010000237.1, from coordinate 7,696 downwards.
ATAGCTGCCGGTAAGCCGCATCGGCGCCTTGAGGGTCGCGTGAAATCCGTAGCGCCGCGGGCTCTCGGTCAGAGCGGCAAGGTCAGGCACGTCAGGCTGCGGCATGGCTCGGCCGGTTTCGGCGTCGCGACCGAGCCAGGAAGAACCCAATGCCCAGAGCGGGTCCCTCGCGGAGGGAGCCCAATAGATGGCAACACGCATCTCTCTTTTCATTTCCTGGGAGGTGCCATGAACCTTCTACCAAGCCGAATGCGGTCAGCAAAATGTGGTAAGCGAAGAGAAGTTGTTCTTTCTTGAAAGAAAGAACCAAGGAACTTTTTTCCTTTCATTCGGAGTCTCCGGCCGGCGCTTGGTCCAGGAAACGGAGAAAAGTCTTTTTGCTTTATCTTCAGAAAAAGAAGCCTCTTTCTGATACGCTATCGAAGTGCATAACACGCTATTCGTCGGGATCGCCGATAAAAGGTGGCACGGCGATGAAGGGCCGCGTGCTCGAACCTCCGAAGTAGGCCGGGTTCTCGATCGTGAAGCTCTGATGGATCTCCCAGGCGCTCGTCACCCGCAGGACGACTCGCCCATTCCGCGCGAGCGCAAAGGTCGGGCGCCCGGCCTTCGCTGGGATCGAAAAGACGGTGAACCCCGCCGGTGCGTCATCATGCCAGACATGGTTGCCGAGCGTGATCTCGAGCATTGCGGGCGCGGTCAGGAAAGCGAGCATCTCGATCCGGTTGGAGAGCGGCGTGCGCTCCACTCTCTGCATGGGCGCGTTGGCAATGCTTCTTGTCGTATTCGGAATAATTTCGGTTCGCTCGCAATAGGCGATCGCATCGCGCAGGATCGCCGGCGGCGTGCCGGTCTTGTGCCAGTCATTGAAATAGGCGGTGAGATCATAGAACAGGAACTGCGTTCCGGCCGAGGGTGCGATGCCCGATGTCTCGGAATAATCGTTCCAGGTCACGATCTGAACGAAGCGCGCGCCGCGCGCGATCGCCCTCATCCATAGAAGACGATAGGCATCGATATTGCGGCTCTCCCAGAATCTCTCCGACTTCGGCCGGACATCCTGCGGCCCGACAGGCATCATTTCGCGCGTGGTGTATGGCGCCATGGCGGTCTCGAACCCGCCGAATGCCCCGTTCTTAACCGCATCCGCATCGCGCTCGCCCCAGGCCGACATGGCATCGCTGATGGGTGCGAATTCCGCTGCCGCGCGCCGCCAGGCGAGCAGCACCGGGATGAAGGCCACGGGCACATTCCGGGTCTCGAGATCGTCGAGCACCGCATGCCAGTAGCCGACGCCCAAGACCTCGGGCGCGAAGGGCGATACGATCAGCCTGCCGTCTTTCAACCGCCCGGCGGAAGGATATTGCGCAAGCGCGGCGATCGCCGCCGCAAGCCGCGATGCCGGGAGGGAACGCAGGGCCACGGAATCGGGCGCGATGATGATCCGGAATCGTGGCGCGACCGCTTCCGCGGTCCGCATCAGCAGATTGATCTCGTCCCACGCATTGAAGTCGCGTTCTGGCGCCACGCGCAGAAGATCGCAGGCAAATCCATCAATGCCGATGCGCTCAGCACGCAGGATCTCGATCGCATCATCGATCTCCCTCCAGTCGCGGGATTTCCAGGGCCCGGCGGGCAGCGGCCGGTCGCGAAGATAGCCGCCGATGGCGGTAAACCAGCCATGCGCGCCGGCCGGATCGAGAAGAGCATCGTTGTACCTATCCCGGCCCGCCGGCAGATTGTCCAGGCTGAGCGGATAGGGCGGGAAATAATGCGCCAAGGTCCAGCGCGGCGAGGACGCGAGAACGGCCGGGGAAGGGTTGCGAAACGGCCAGACACCCGGGGGTGATTCGTGATCGACGAACCGCTCCGCAATCTTCCGGATCACCTCCCATTCGGCCCGGGAGGGTTGCGCCGCGGCCACCTGCCACGTCCCGGCACAGGCGGGGCGAAAGGCCCAGAGCATCAGCACGAAGAGCACCACTGGCCCGATGGCGCGGGGCTTGCCTTGAAGCGGCACGATCACCTCAACTTGCATCCCCCCGCAGCGTCTGCGCCAGTTCTAGAAGAATCGCCGCTGTCGCCCCCCATATCTCATGCTCGGGATGCGGCCAGCTCCAATATTCCCGAAGCTGTCCGTTGCGCAGACTTTGGCGCCGCTGCGGCGCCGCCGGATCAAGAAGGGTCGCGAAAGAAAGTGTAAAGATCGCGGCGACTTCCTCGGGCGCCGGCCTGAGCGCGACATTGGCGGGCAGCAGCCCCACCACGGGTGTGATCAGGAAGCCTGTGCCCGTCGCGCACTCGGGCAACCGCCCGAGAAGCATCACCTGCGCCGGGTCGAGCGCCAGTTCCTCCTGCGCCTCGCGCAGCGCCGCCGCTGCCGGCGACGCATCGCCAACCTCGATCCGCCCGCCCGGAAAGCTTACCTGCCCGGCATGCTGCGCCAGCGATTCACTTCGCCTGGTGAGCAGGATCTGGGGCGGGCAGGAAAGCAGGATCGGCACCAGCACCGCAGCCCCCACCAGCGCGCCCGGATCGCGAGCGGGCGCGGTCGCGGCTGGCAAGCTGGCAAGCCGCGAGCGCAAGCTGGCCTCATTCCCGGCTTCGTCCACGGAATCAGTCTTGATAACAGGCAGGGCCGTCGCGGCCGTCGTTCTCGTCCGTCTCTCCCGTCCCGTCTTGGGGCGGCAAATCACCGAGCGGGAAGAAGCGCCGGCAGCTCCATACGCCAAGCGCCCGCCGGCAGCCGATCCATCCGGGCTCGGCCAATGCGGCCAGCTCGTAATAGACAGCGCGGCTGATGCGCGCCTCAATCCCTGGCCCGTCGCTGCCCGGCCGCACCAGCAGATAGGGTGTGGGGTGGCAGGTCAACAGGTCGTGCGCCACGCGGATCGGGTGCTCGGCGTCGGCGGTCACGACCTCATCGATATTTGTTCGAAATGAAAGCCGCTGCTCCCGGCCACTGCCGGACCAGTCGAGTTCCACAGCGACGAACGGCACATCCTCCACCTCAATCCGCCCGCGCTCGGCCGGCGTTTCAAGCCAGTAGGAGCCATCCTCCGCGCGTTTGAGCACGCTCGCGAAGAGGCAGACAAGCTCTTTCCGCCCGATCGGGCTGCCCCGATAAAGCCACGTTCCGTCGCGGCGGATCAGGAATGGCAAATTACCGCAATCGGCCGGGCTGCGCCGTCGTACTTTCGCGGACCCCACAACCCTGAGGCCTGACGCTCGGAAGGTTGCGTCGTTCAAGCCCCGAAGCCCTCCACCGCACGCCGTCACCGGTTTCGCGCCCTCCCCCTATGGACATGATATAGGGAGCAACCCCACCTCAAGGGAAGTGCACGAGTCGCAGCATCCCCACGGGACAAGTCGAGGGGTGCAATCGGGCCGCCAGGCTTAAGGAATTCCGAATGTCCGCCAGCCTTTCTCCGCCGTCCCAGCAAACCACCGAGGTCCTCGCAGAGATCGAGGCGCTTGGCGTGCGCATGCGCGCCGTCCGAGCCGAGATTGCCCGCATCATCTTCGGCCAGGACGCGGTGGTGGAGCAGACGCTTATCACCATACTCTGCGGCGGCCACGTCCTTCTTGTCGGCGTTCCAGGCCTTGGCAAGACCAAGCTCGTCGAGACGCTCGGCACGGTGCTTGGCCTTAGTGCCAAGCGTGTGCAGTTCACGCCCGATCTCATGCCCGCTGATATCCTTGGCAGCGAGGTGCTGGACGAGGATACCGCAGGGCGCCGCAGCTTCCGCTTCGTCCCTGGCCCCGTGTTCTGCCAGCTCCTGATGGCGGACGAGATCAACCGTGCGAGCCCCCGCACCCAGTCCGCCCTGCTTCAGGCGATGCAGGAATTCAAGGTGGCGGTGGGTGGGGTCGAGCATGCTCTGCCAAGGCCTTTCCATGTCCTCGCCACCCAGAATCCGATCGAGCAGGAAGGGACCTACCCGCTGCCGGAGGCCCAGCTCGATCGTTTTCTGCTCGAGGTCCAGGTACCGTACCCCGACCTCGCGTCCGAGCGTACCATGCTGCTCGCGACTACCGGGGCTGAGCTGGCGCGGCCGGTGCCGGTTCTCTCGGTCGAGGGACTGATGGCCGCTCAGGCGCTGATCCGCCGCATTCCCGTGGGGGAAAGTGTGCTCAACGCGATCCTTGATCTCGTGCGCGGTGGCCGGCCGGAGACCGCCTCGGTCGATGCGGTGCGCCGCCATGTCGCCTGGGGCCCGGGTCCACGCGCCGCCCAGGCCTTGATGCTCGCCTCCCGCGCGCGTGCCTTGCTCGATGGACGGCTTGCGCCGAGCCTCGATGATGTAATCGCGCTCGCCGCGCCGGTGCTGCGCCATCGCATGGCGCTCTCCTTCTCGGCCCGCGCCGAGGGCGTCCAGCTCGCTGACGTCATCGCCGCCCTGGTGGAACGGCTCGGATGAGCGAAGCCGGCCCAGTTTCCTCGGCGCGCGAAGCCAGGCGCGCCGAGGCGCTTGGCGCGGCGCTCCCCCCTCTCCTGGTCGCCGCCCGCCGAGTCGCCGCGACGGTCGCCCAAGGCGTGCATGGAAGGCGGCGCGTCGGCCAGGGCGACAGTTTCTGGCAGTTCCGTCCCTTCCTGCCCGGGGACGCGGTGGCGCGAATCGATTGGCGGCAGTCCGCCAAGTCGGATCGCACCTTCGTCCGCGAGACCGAATGGGAAGCCGCGCAGACCGTCTGCCTTTGGGCTGACAGCTCGGCCAGCATGCGCTGGCGCTCGCGCCTTGCCCCGGTTGAAAAAGGGGAGCGGGCGGCTCTGCTGCTCCTCGCGCTTGCAGCGCTCCTGCTGCGCGGGGGGGAGCGGGTGCGGCTGATGGCCCCCCATTCGCCCCTGGGGGCACAAATGGTCGCACAGAGCCTGAGCGGTCGCGATGCGTTGGAGAGGCTCGCCCAGGAGTTTACGCAGAGCCGCGTGCGGGCGCGCACGGACCCGGCTTTCGCCGAGAGCCTGCCATCCTCATCGCGTCCCTTGCCGCGATATGCGAGCCTCGTTCTCTTCGGCGATTTCCTTGACCCCCTTTCCGCCGTGCAGGCATCGCTGGCGCGGCTCGCCGCCGTCCCGGTGAATGCCTATGTGATGCAGGTACTCGATCCTGCCGAGCTGGTGCTTCCCTTCCATGGCCGTGTCCGCTTCGTGGATCTCGAGGAGGAAGGGGATGCCTTGATCCCGCGTGTCGAGGGCGTGCGCGAGGCCTATGCCGAGCGCTTCACCCGCCACCAGGAGGGCCTTGTCGCGCTCTGCCGGGCGCTCGGCTTTCGCTTCTCCACCCACATGACCGACCAGCCCCCGGAGCAGGCGCTGCTCGCGCTCTATCTGGCGCTCGCGCCTGGCTCCGAAGCCTTGGGTGAAGTCCCTGGTTCGGGCGCGGGTCCGGGTGCCTTGTTCCGGCCTCTTGGGGGCGGAACGCTCGGCACTCCCCGCGGATGATCTTGCTGGCATGACCTTCGCCGCGCCCTGGCTTCTTCTCGCCCTCCTCGCCCTGCCGCTCCTCTGGTGGCTGCTGCGGGTCACGCCGCCCGCCCCCCGCCGCGAGCATTTTCCGGCCATCCGCCTGCTGAGGGAGCTCGGGCCCGTCGAACAGACGACGGCGCGCACGCCCTGGTGGCTGCTGGCGCTTCGTCTCCTTGCTGCGACTCTGGTGATCGTCGGGCTCGCCGGGCCGGTCGAGCGGGCAGCCGGCCTTCCGCTCGGCCGGGGGCCCGTGCTCCTCGTCATCGACAATGGCTGGAGCGCGTCCGGAGACTGGAGTGCGCGGATGCTGGCCGCCAATGCTGCGCTCGACCGGATCGCACGGGCGGGGCGGCGTGTCGCGCTGCTGGCAACCGCACAGGACCGGTCCGGCGCTCCCCTGGTCATCGGGGCGCCCATGCCGCCCTCCCGCCTCCGGGCGCGGCTCGCCGTGGTCCAGCCCGAGCCCTGGCCCGCAGATCACGCCGCCGCCGCTTCGCTCCTCCGCCATTGGCACGGGCGCGGTGTCGTTTACATCGCCGACCGGATCGGCAGTCCGGATCCGGCCGCCGACAAGGCTTTCGCCGCGGCTCTTGCCCGCCTTGGCCCGGTGACCGAGATCACCGGGCCAAATCCTGCCGCCCAGGTGCTGTTGTCCCCGCTGACCGAGCCGGGACCAAGCGGTGGCCGGGTCATCGCACGAGTCGGGGTGCTCCCCGCCCCGGTGCGGCAGACTGCCACCATCCTTGCCGAGGCGCCCGGTGGGCGCATCCTCGCCCGCTTCAATGTCTCGATTCCGCCCGGCGCGACTCAAAGCGCGGCGGCGGTCCCGCTTCCGCTTGAGCTCGCCAATCGGCTCGATGCGCTGCGCCTCAGCGACAGCCGGGGTGGCAGCCCATCGGCCGCCGGCGTCTTCCTGCTCGATGAGCGTTTCCGGCGTCGGCCGGTCGGCCTTGCCTCAGGCGACACCGCCGATGCCGAGCTGCCCTTCGTGGGCGATCTCTATTATCTCTCTCGGGCTCTCGGCCCCTATGCCGATATCCGCCAGGGCGATCTCTCCCGGCTGCTCGAGGATCGGCTGGCTGTGATCATCCTTGCCGATCGTGTGCTGCCCGCCGGCCCGGAGACGGACGCGGTGCGCGCGTGGGTCGCGCATGGCGGGCTGCTCATCCGTTTCGCCGGCCCGCTCGTCGCCGCCCATCCGGATGCGCTCCTACCGGTCCACCTGCTCGCCGGGGAGCGCACGCTCGGCGGCGCGCTCACCTGGGGCCGGCCGGAACATCTGGCGCCTTTCCCGCGTACCTCGCCCTTCGCAGGTCTTGCCGTCCCGTCCGACATCACGGTCACCCGCCAGGTTCTTGCCGAGCCGAGCGTCGATCTCGACACCCATAGCTGGGCCCGTCTCGATGACGGCACGCCGCTCGTCACCGCTTCGCGCCTGGGCGCGGGAAGAATCGTGCTCTTCCATGTGACCGCCAATGCCGCATGGTCGAATCTCCCCCTTTCCGGCCTCTTCGTCACCATGCTGCGCCGACTGGTCGAGCTTTCCGCCGGCGTGGCCGAAAGCCCAGGCCAGGCTGTCCTCATGCCCGCTTCGGTGCTCGACGGGTTCGGCACGAGCGAGACGCCGGGGCCGGCGGCGCGCGGGCTCGCTGCCGACCGCTTTACCGTCACCATGCCTTCACCGCTCCATCCGCCTGGGCTCTACGGGCCGGAGAACGGACGGCTTGCCCTCAATCTCGGCCCGGCGCTGCCGCCGCTCACTCTTGCCCCACCGATCCCTGGAGCGCGGGTTGAGGCGCTCGATGGGATGGTCCGTGAGCGGCCGTTCGGCCCGCCGCTGATCGCGCTTGCCTTCGCCCTCTTTGCCGCCGATCTTTTGATCGCGCTCGGCTTGCGCGGGCTGCTCGTCCGTCCGGCGGTGCGTGCGGCTGCGAGCATCCTGCTTCTCGGTATCATTGCCGTCCCCGCTTCGTCGCGGGCGGATATCGCCGCCGATGATCCAGCCCTCATCACCCGGCTCGCCTATGTCGTCACCGGGAATCAGGCGGTGGACCAGCTTTCCCGTGCCGGCCTTCAGGGACTCTCCGATTTTGTCAATTCCCGCACTGCGGCGACACTCGGGCCGCCCAAGGCGGTCGTGCCTGGGCGCGACGATCTCAGCTTCTATCCGCTCCTCTATTGGCCGGTGACGCCCAACGCACCGGCGATGAGCCCTGCCGCGGTCACGGC
>DASZQO010000236.1:0-2701 GCA_035549615.1 Acetobacteraceae bacterium | reverse complement strand
GCCCGCGCCCCAGGCTCGTGCTGCGGCGGCCGGCACGGGGAGCCGCCGGGGCCTTCGCGTCGAAGTTTGATGAGCGGGTCATCGCGACGCTGCTGTTTGATTACGACGGCGGGCCCATCGATGCCCTGGCCAGCTCGGCGGGCGCCTACGATGCGGCCGGCCGAAAGATGATCTTGCGCGACAGGCGCGCCGAGGCGCGGGCGCTCGCGCTGCTCAAGGCCCTGGGATTCCGGATGGTCAGCGATCCGGAGACCGGCGAAACGCATCATGAATTGCCGCCGCGGTTGTTGCCCTCGGTCGTGCCCTCGCTGATCCGGGAGGGCTGGCTGGTCGAGGCGGAGGGAAAGCTGTATCGCGCGGCGACCGACTTCCGGGTGAACGTCTCCTCGGGGATCGACTGGTTCGATCTCTCGGGATCGGTGCAGTTCGGCGACCAGGTGGTGCCGTTGCCCCGGTTGCTGGCGGCCGCGCGCAAGGGCGAGCATCTCATCAAGCTTGCGGACGGCACCTTCGGCGTGCTGCCCGAGGAATGGCTGGCGAAGTATGGCGTGTTCGTGCAGTCGGCGACAGCCGTGAAAACCGACGCCGGTGAGGAGGCCCTGCGCTTTTCCAAGGCGCAGGCGGGAATGCTCGATGTCCTGCTCGAATCGCAGCCGCACGCCTCGGTCGATGCCCCCTTCGCGGCGCTGCGGTCGCAGCTTCGGCAATTCGTGGGGGTGATGCCGCTGCAGGCGCCGCCCACCTTTTCAGGAACGTTGCGACCCTACCAGCAGGAGGGGCTCGGGTGGTTCTCCTTCCTCCGCCAATTCTCCTTCGGCGGCTGCCTCGCCGACGACATGGGCTTGGGTAAAACGATTCAGGTCCTCGCGCTGCTCGCCTCGCGAAATCGCAAGGCGGGGGAAACCAGGCCTTCGCTGGTGGTGGCGCCCCGATCGCTCGTGTTCAACTGGCGCGAAGAGGCCGGACGCTTTGCCCCGGGCCTGCGAATTCTGGATCACACCGGGCCCGGCCGGGTGCGCTCGACCGAGCGGTTCGCGGATGCCGACATCATTTTGACGACCTATGGGACGCTGCGCTCCGATGTCGCGTTCCTGAAGGATTATCGCTTCGATTACGCGATTCTCGATGAGGCCCAGGCGATCAAGAACGCCCAGACGGAATCGGCCAAGGCGGTCCGGCTGTTGCAGGCCGACCACCGTCTCGCGCTCTCGGGCACGCCGGTGCAGAACCACCTGGGCGAGTTGTGGAGCCTCTTTGAGTTTCTGAATCCCGGAATGCTCGGCGCGGCCGCGGTGTTCGATACGCGCTTCCAGCCCGCGAAAAAGGCCGACCCCGCCGCTGAAGCGCCCGAGGAGGCCAGGCCGGAAGGCGCGGCGCCGGACGAGGAATCGCCCGAGGAATCGCCCCGGCAGTTGCTGGCCCGGGCGCTGCGACCGTTCATTCTGCGCCGGACCAAAGAACAGGTGGCGCAGGACCTGCCCCCCTGCACCGAGCAGACAATTTACTGCGAACTCGATGATGCCCAGCGCGCCCTGTATGACGAGCTGCGCGACCATTACCGCCAGTCGCTCCTGGGCACGCCCCCGGGAGCCAATGGAAAGACCCCCGGCCCGGCCACCGCCAACAAAATGCAGGTGCTCGAAGCGCTCCTGCGCTTGCGGCAGGCGGCGTGCCACCCCGGACTGATCGACAAAACCCGCGCCGGCGAACCTTCCGCCAAGCTCGAAATGCTCCTCACGCAGATCGAAGCCATCATCGACGAAGGCCACAAGGCCCTCGTCTTCTCACAGTTCACCAGCCTCCTGGCCATCGTGCGCAGGCGGCTCGATGAAAATCCCAAGGGGACCGTGCGCTATGCATACCTCGACGGCAAAACGCGCGACCGCAAAAGCCCCGTCGAGCAGTTCCAGAACGATCCCGATACGAAACTGTTTTTGATCTCCCTCAAGGCCGGCGGACTGGGGCTCAACCTGACCGGCGCGGATTACGTCTTCCTGCTGGACCCCTGGTGGAACCCCGCCGTCGAGGCCCAGGCGATCGACCGGGCGCACCGCATCGGCCAGACCCGCCACGTGTTTGCCTATCGCCTCATCGCCAGGGGGACCGTCGAGGAAAAGGTGTTGCAGTTGCAGCAGACCAAGCGCGACCTCGCCGATGCGATCCTCTCGGAAGACAACGCGCTCTTGTCGAACCTGACGGCCGACGATCTGCAGGTGCTGCTCTCGTAACCGCGCCGTGGGAAGCCGCCGCGCGTTAAGGACGCTGCCGCTCGATGAAGTCGCGCAACATGCGGACATAAAGAGCCGGGTGAGCGCGAAAGCTGGTTTGCTTGAGTCTGTCGAGAGCGATCGGCAAATTCAAATGGCCAGCCAGTGCCGCGTCACGCAGGATGGCCAGGGTCCCGACAGTCTTGATCCCCAGTTGCGCGGCCTCACGTCCGTCGCGTTCATCGATCAGCAGGCGATCGGCCTGGACTTCCAAAGCAAGTGCGATGGCTGCCGCTTCACCGCGATCCAATCCCGGACGGATCGCCAGCGGATTCTGGACACGCAACCAGGTTGGTGGTGCCGCGAGGCGGGCGAGATCATCCTCGAACAGTTCCCCGAGCTCGCGGATGAAACGCCCAGGGCAATTGCATGTGACTGTCTTTTGATCCGGATCTGCTATGGCCAGCCATAGCCGTGAAATGGCCAGGCGGCTG
>DASZQO010000235.1:0-14613 GCA_035549615.1 Acetobacteraceae bacterium | reverse complement strand
GAGACGAGCCGCGCCGCCACCTGGGGGTTGATCGGATCAAGTTGGATGATGGTGTTGGCAAGCAGGCGGTAGCCCGCGCCGGATTTATCGTGGAAACGCACTTGGTTTGCTTGCGAAAAACTGCCGACGAGCGCGCGGACTCGATTGGGATTCTTGAGGTCGAAGTCCGGGTGGCGGGTGAGTGTCTCGACTGCCGCGACGGTACCCGGAAGGGGCGAGGTCGCCTGGATCGCGAACCATTTGTCGAGCACCAGCGCATCGCCGTGCCAAGCCTCGTAAAACTCGGCAAGGGCGGTGTCGCGTTCCGGTGTGTCGATCGCGGCAATCACCGCGAGCGCGGCCAACACATCCGTCATGTTCTGCCTGGCCGCGAACTGCCGCGTCGCGAGCGTCACCCCGAGCTTCGCATCCGCGGCGGCAAGGTAGGCGAGCGAGGCATTGCGCAGCGCGCGCCTGCCAATCGCGACCCCATCGATCTTGTACGGTCCCGGATCGGTCAGGCGCTCATAGGCTGCGAGGAAATCCTTCTGTAACGTCCGGCCGATCGCGACGCGCGCCGCCTCGCGCACCTCGTGGATCCCATCCGTATCGGCGATCTCCATCTGATCGGCGAGGAACATTTCGCCCGGCAGTGCGACCGCCTCGGCAGCGAGGGCAGGGTCTTCGTCGGCGCGGGCGAGCGAAGCCGCCACCGGATCGATCAGCGAAACGGGTACGGATGGCGCTTCTCCACGCCCTCGCGCCTCGACCATCTCGAGCAGGAGGCTCGTTGCGTGCTGCTGAGCGGCGTCCCAGCGGGTGAAAGGATCCGGATCACGCTCGGCAAGCAGCAGAAGCTCGGCGCGCGAAAGGCCCGCAAGCTTCACCGGCGCTGAAAACCCGCGCAGTACGGAGGGCACCGGCTTTGCCGGGACATCGAGAAAGATGAATTCACACTCGGCTTGATCGGCGAGCAGCACGCGCGTGCCCATCCGGGCCGCCGGCTCGCCTGCAAGCTGCGTCGGCAATTCCGCCCCGTCCGGGCTGAGCAGCCCCATGGCGAGCGGGATCACCAACGGCTCCTTCTCCGGCTGACCCGGCGTCGGCTTCGTATGCTGGGCCACGCGCAGCCGATAGCGCCGCGTTTCGGAATCGTACTCGCCGGTGATGGTGAGTTCTGGTGTTCCGGCTTGATGATACCAGCGCCGGAAGCGACGGAGATCGGTGCCCGAGGCATCCTCCATCGCCGCGACGAAATCCTCGATCGTGACGGCCTGATTGTCGTGGCGGGCAAAATAGAGATCCATGCCGCGGCGGAACGCGACACGCCCGATAATGGTTGCCATCATGCGAATGACTTCGGCGCCCTTGTTGTAGACGGTTGCCGTATAGAAATTATCGATCGCGATATAATGGTCGGGCTGCACCGGATGAGCGAGCGGGCCGGCATCCTCGCGGAATTGGCCGGCGCGCAGCTCGCGCACATCGCTGATCCGCTTCACCGCCGGGCTGCCCTGATCCATTGAGAATTCCTGGTCGCGGTAAACCGTCAGCCCCTCCTTCAGCGAAAGCTGAAACCAGTCACGGCAGGTCACGCGATTGCCGGTCCAATTGTGGAAATATTCATGCGCGATCACGCCCTCGATGCGCTGATAATCGGTATCGGTCGCAGTCGCCGGTTCGGCGAGGACATAGCGCGTGTTGAAGATATTGAGGCCCTTGTTCTCCATCGCTCCCATATTGAAATCGGAGACGGCGGCGATATTGAAGATGTCGAGATCATACTCGAGACCGAACACCGCCTCGTCCCAGGCCATCGCCTTCTTAAGAGAGCGCATGGCGTGGCCACAGCGATGCTCGTCACCCGAACGCACCCAGATCCCAAGCTCCACCGTCCGGCCGGAGCGCGTGGTGAAACGATCCTTCACCGCGACCAGCTCGCCCGCCACCAGAGCAAAGAGATAACTCGGTTTCGGATACGGATCGGTCCAGGTGATCCGATGCCGCCCGCCGCTGATTGGCTCGACATCCGAAGGATTGCCGTTCGAGAGCATAACGGGATAGCGGGCCGCGTCGGCAATGATCGTGGTGGTGAAGCGCGCCATCACGTCCGGCCGGTCGGGAAAATAGGTGATGCGGCGGAAGCCTTCGGCCTCGCATTGGGTGAAGAAGCCGCCGTTCGAGACATAAAGGCCGGAGAGCGCGGTGTTCTCGGCCGGTGCGATCTCCGTCTCGATTTCGAGGATGAAGGACTCCGGTGGCTCGGCGATAATGAGATCTCCCTCCTCGATCCGCCAGCGGTTCGCGCGAATCCTCTCCCCGTTGACCGCAATCGCAAGCACGGGCTGCCCATTGCCGTCGAGGCGAAGCGGCGCGGCGCTTGCCACGGCTTCGGGGTTGCGGCGCAGGGCCAGGCGGGAGCGGACCCGCGTCACCGCCGGATCGAGCTCAAAGGTCAGTTCGACGTGGTCGACGAGGAACGGGGGCGGACGATAATCGGAAAGACGCGTCTCCCGCGGCGAGGGGGGCGCGGCGAGGGCGGCATTCGCGGGATCGTCAGGCATCGGAGGCTCCCTTGCGCTCGCGAGAGGTATAAAGCGTGATCGCCGGAGGTGGAATCACCGGAGGCGTGAATCACGCGGGGAAACAAATGGCTGGCGCCGGATGCGGAAGCGGGAGCGCACGCATCCCGCGCCAGCCCGGATTGTGTGAGGCATGGAAATCGCCACCATTGGACGGCATCACGCTATTGTCACATTAGTGACGTCATCCGGTGAAGGCGCGCGGCCACGTTTCGCGACTCCGAGACACTGTGCTGAAATAATGTCGGGCACCCGTCGGGTGACAGACCTCGCCGCCTGTGCGAAAGGCGAGCCGGTGATGCCAACCACCGAGTGGAAAAGCTGTGACGCAAGAGCCCGAGATCAGTTTCGTCGTGCCTGCGTATAACGAGGAGGCGTTGTTGCCGCGCTGCCTCGACGCCATCGCCGCCGAGATCGCGCGCAGTTCCATTCCCGCGGAAATCATCGTCGTCGACAATGCGAGCACGGACCGCACGCAGGAGGTCGCGCGCGCCGTGCCGGGCGTGCGCCTGGTCGAGGAGACGGAGCGCGGACTCGTGCCGGCCCGGCGTGCCGGCTATAACGCCGCGCGCGGCCGGCTGGTCGCCAATATCGACGCCGATACCATCATTCCGGAAGGCTGGCTCGAACGCGCGCAAGCCGAGTTCACCCGCAATCCGGACCTGGTCGGGCTCAGCGGCCCTTATATCTATTATGATTCGCCGCGTTCGGTGCGGGCGGCCGTGGCCTGTTTCTATCGCGCAGCCTTCGTCGCATACATCGTCGTGCGGTTCATCATGCATGCCGGATCGATGATGCAGGGCGGAAACTTCATCGTGCGGCGGGATGCGGTTGCCCGCGCTGGCGGTTTCGATTCCGAGTTCCGCTTCTATGGGGAGGATACAGATCTTGCGCGGCGACTGAGCAAAGTCGGGGCGGTCAAATTCTCCTTCCGGCTCTATGCGCTCTCTTCCGGCCGCCGTTTCGCCGGTGAAGGTGTGATAAAAGTCGGCCTCACCTACACCGTGAATTTCCTCTGGGCGACCTTCCGCAGGCGCCCCTTCACCGAGGTCTGGGAAGATTACCGCAACGAGCGACCCGCCCCGGGACCGTAGGTATTGCCTCACAAAGCGGCACGCAGCACCTCCGCGATGCGGGCGACATCCGCCTCTTCGAGACCTGGATGCATCGGCAGCGCGAGGATGCGTGTGGCGATTTCCTCCGAGACCGGAAGCGGCGCGCCGTCATGCTGCGGCTGGTAAGCGGGCTGGAGATGCAATGGGCGCGGGTAGTAGATATTGCTGCCGATGCCGGCCTCCTTGAGGGCTGCCTGCGCGTTGGCGCGCGCCTCCGGGCTCTCTAGCAGGACCGAATAGATCGCCCAGACACTCGTACTTTCAGGCACGCGCGTGGGGGTTTCGACGATACCGGCAAGATGGCGGTCATAGGCACGCGCGATGCGCTCCCGCGCCGCGAGCGTCTCTTCGAAAGCCGTCAGTCGTGCCAACAGAACGGCGGCCTGCAACGTATCGAGCCTGCCATTGATGCCGATGCGCAGCACTTCGTAACGCGTATCCCCTTCGCCGTGAGAGCGGAGGCTTCGGTAGAGGGCCGCCCGCGCATCGCTCTCGGTGAAGAGCGCGCCGCCATCGCCAAAGCCGCCGAGCGGCTTGGTCGGGAAGAAGCTCACCGCGGTCGCGTCCGCGAGTGTGCCAAGCCGGCGGCCTTGCAGCGACGCGCCAAAGCTCTGCGCGCAATCGTCGAGCGTGAAGAGTCCTGTCCTTTTGGCGATCGTATCGAGCGCTGGCCAGTCGGCCGGTTGACCGAAGAGATCGACGCCGATGAGCGCGCGCGGGCGGAATTTCCCCCCCGCCTTCACGGAGGCGATACGGCGCTCGAGATCCACCGGGTCGATCTGGAAGGTGTGGGGATCGATATCGACGAAGACAGGCTTCGCCCCGAGCAGCAGCGGCACCTCGGCGGTCGCGGTATAGGTGAAGGCAGGCAGGAAGATGGCATCCCCTGCTCCGATTCCCTCTGCCATCAGCGCGATCACGAGCGCATCGGTGCCCGAGCTCACGCCCACGCAATGTCGCGCGCCGCAATAGGAAGCAAGGCGCTGCTCCAGCTCGGCGACTTCAGGGCCAAGGATGAATTGGCAATGGGCAAGCACGGCATCGAGCCGACGGCGAAGCTCGGTGGCAAAGCGTGCCTGCTCTGACTTGATATCAAAGAGCGGCAAAGGCCGCAGCTTGGCATCCATGGGCGCATCCATGCGATCGGCCCTCCCCGGAAATTGTGACCAGCCAGCAGCGTCTCAGGCGGCGACCTGCATTTCCCCGAGATAGGCTTCGCGGATCAGGGGGTTCTCGCGCAGTTCCTTGGCCGTGCCCGAAAGCACCACCTGGCCCGTCTGCAACACATAGGCGCGGTTGGCGACCGAGAGCGCCATGGAGGCGTTCTGCTCGACCATGAAGATCGTGGTGCCCTGACGGTTGATCTCTTGAATGATCTCAAAAGTCTGCTCGACGAAGATGGGGGCGAGGCCCATCGAAGGCTCGTCCATGCAAATCAGCCGCGGCCGCGCCATCAGTGCCCTGCCGATCGCCACCATCTGCTGCTCGCCGCCCGAGAGCGTGCCGGCGAGCTGATTACGGCGCTCCTTGACGCGAGGGAAGAGCGCATAGACCCGTTCGAGATCTGCATCGAACTCGCTGCCGCGCGGGCGGAGGTAAGCGCCCATCTCGAGATTCTCGAACACGGTCATCCGTGGGAAGAGGCGCCTTGCCTCGAGCACCGGCGCGATTCCACGGCGCACGCGCTCGGAGGTCGGAAGCTTCTCGATCGGCTCACCATCGAAAATGACATTGCCGCGCGTGGGCCGTACTACGCCCATGATGGTCTTCATCGTCGTCGATTTGCCAGAGGCGTTCCCTCCAAGCAGGCAGACGATCTCGCCCTCGTCGATCGCGTAATTGACCTGCTTCAGCACATGCAGGTCGCCGTAGTGGGTGTCGATATCGCGAAACTCAAGCAGCAATGCCCGCACTCCCCGCCTGCGCGTTGCGCCCGAGATAGGCGCGCAGCACCTCCTCGTTTTGGCGGACCTCCTCGGGCCTGCCCTCGGCGATCTTCTCGCCATGATCAAGCACAATGACCGTGTCGGCAAGTCGTACCACCACGTCGAGCTTGTGCTCGATCACGATGATGGTGAGGCCAAGCTTGTGCAGCGCCTTGATCTGCTCCGCGAGCTCCAGCGTCTCCGCCGGGTTCATACCAGCCGTCGGCTCATCAAGGAGGAGGATGCGCGGGTTGGAGGCGAGCGCACGCGAAACTTCCACCCGGCGGCGGTTGGCATAGGAAAGCGCGCTCACGTTCTGGGTGATGCGCGGGACGAGGCGGTTGCCGAAATTGGCGATGATCTCAAGCACCCGCTCACGCGCCCGCTTTTCCTCGGTTTTCGTGCCCGGCAGGTGCAGGACCGCGCCGAGCGGCCCGGCGCGCAGCCGGGAATGCTGGCCGATCAGCACATTCTCCATTACCGTGAGATTGGTGAAGAGACGGAGATTCTGGAAGGTTCGGGCGATGCCCTTGCGGGCGATGGCGTGCGGCTTGAGGCCGAGGATTTCCTCGCCATAGAGCCGGATGCTTCCCGATTCGGCATGGGTAAGGCCGGTGATGACGTTGAAGAGGGTCGATTTTCCGGAACCGTTCGGGCCGATCACGGCGAGCACGCCGCCCGCCGGCACGCTGATGTCCACGGATCGCAGCGCGACAAGGCCTCCGAACCGGACCGTCACTCCCTTGATCTGGAGCGCCGGCAGTGGACTGCCCACCGAACCGCCCTCTCCACCGCCCATTCCACTCAACATGAAACCGCTCGATTGGCCGACCTGGGCACTCTGCTGATCGAAGCTGAGCGCTGCCTGCTTGCGGGTTGCCGGGATGAGCCCTTCGCGCCGAAACAGCATCATAACAACAAGAATGATGCCGAAGATCAGCTCGGTCGCCTGCTCCAGATGGACATTCTGGAGGAAGGCCACGTTGGTCCATTGACCGACAGCGTTGACCCAGCCCGAGAGGTCCGGCAGGAACCAGGATTGCAGAAGCTGGAGGATCATGGCGCCGACCACGACACCCCAGACACTGCCCATGCCGCCAAGCACGACCATGACAAGGATCATCACCGAGACCGGGAACATGAACATGTCCGGAGTGGCGCTCTGCAGCTTGGCGATGAAAAAGCAGCCGGTCATGCCGGCGAATCCGGCGCCGATGGCGAAGGCGAGCAGCTTGTAGCGCACGAGGTCGATACCCATTACCGAGGCCGCGACCTCATCATCGCGCAAAGCCATCCAGGCCCTGCCGATGCGTGAATCGCGCAGACTGATGCTGACGAACATCAGCAGCACCACAAGCCCGAGCACGACATAATAATAGGGTTCCGCCCAGATGCCGAAGCTCCAGCCGAAAAGACGCGGAGGGGCGGCACCGTTGAGCCCGGCTGCGCCATTGGTGAGCGAGACCCAGTTGCGGGCGACAATCGGCACGATCTCACCGAAGCCGAGCGTCACGATCGCGAGGTAATCGCCGCGGAGCCGGAGCGTCGGCGCGCCAAAAAGGACGCCGAAGAAGGCGGCGACGATGGCGGAAAGCCCCAATGCCAGCCAGAAGGAGACGGTGAAATGCACCACCGTCGCATTGCCGAGGCTTGCCTTCTGAACGAGATCGAGCCAGGCGAAGGGTGTCCAGAAATTGCTCCAGGCCGGATGAAGCTGCCAGGACGAAAGAATGCCGTACGTATAGGCTCCAATCGCAAAGAAGGCCGCGTAACCGAGATCGAGGAGCCCGGCGAAACCGACAACGATATTGAGACCGAGCGCGAGGGTCGCAAAAGCGAGCGCGTTCGCCATCGCGTCGATGTTGGCGTCGTTGCCGTTGATGATCGGGAAGAGCAGTGCCGCCACCAGGAGGAGCGCGGTCAGCGCACGCCGGCGTGGTACGGTGAGGAAGCGGGCGCGCCCGCCCGCCGCTGCGACGGAGGCGTCAGCCGTGGTTCCCGAGGCCATTGAACGCGCCTCCCCTAGGATTTGTTGGGCGCCATGGTGCCGAGAAGCCCGGTGGGACGGAACACCAGCACGAGCACCAAGATCGAGAAGATGATGACGTCCGTCCAGGCGACGGCGATGAACTGCCCGCCGAGCGATTCAGTGAGGCCGATGACGAGGCCGCCCAGCATCGCGCCCGGAACATTGCCGATTCCGCCAAGCACCGCCGCGGTGAAGGCGCGCAGCCCGGCAGTGTAGCCAATCAGAAAGCTCGTGAAATTGTAGTAGAGACCGAAAGCGAGCCCGGCCGCCCCGGCGAGCGCCGAGCCGGCGAAGAAGGCGACGACGATCACCCGATCGACGTCGACCCCCATCATCCGTGCCGCCTCGGGGTCCTGTGCAGTCGCCCGCATCGCCTTGCCGAGCTTGCTCTTCTGCACGAAGAGCCAGAGACCAACCATGAGCACAGCGGAGACGATCCAGATCAGAAGGACGCGGAGATCCATCACCGCGCCATCAATATGAAAACGAACTTCGGGCAGCGGGTTGGGAAAGTTCTTGGTGTCCGCGCCGGCGCCAAGCAGGATCGCGTTGAAGAGGATATAGGAGACGCCGATGGTGGTGATCATCGCCGTCGTGCCCTTGATATTGCGGAGCGGCCGCAGCGAATAGCGCTCGATGGCCACGCCGAGCACGCCACTGGCAAGCATGCTGATGATGAGGGCCGCGAGCAGGACTCCGACGAGGGGCAGTCCGGTCAGAATCACGTTCTGACCGGACAGCCCGAAAGCCTGCAGCACCCACATACCGACGAAGGAGCCGATCATGAACACATTGAAGTGCGCGAAATTGATCAGTTCCATGATGCCGTAGACGAGCGTGAAGCCGAGCGCCAGCAGCGCGTACATCCCGCCCAGGCTGAGCCCATTGATCACCTGCTGGATGACCAGGGTGGTTTCGGACATGTTCGGCCGTCTCCCAGACGTGTCGCCTACGATTTCGTCAGCGTGGGTTGTTCAGCTCGTCGGCGCCACACCGATATATTTGAACTGGTGCACGATATCGTCGAGCTTGTAGGCGGTGTTCTTGACGACCTGGAAGATGCTGACAGTGCGGTTGACGATATCGCCGTACTTGTCGAACTGCACCGTGCCTTGCAGCGTGTTGGTGCTCGAATTCTGAATCGCGTCGCGCACAGCGCCCCGTGTCACCGGCTTGCCGGCATCGATCAACCCCTTGATCGCATTGACGATCACGAGCCCGGCATCATAGGCGGTGATCGCATAGTCGTCGGGCTGGGTTTTGAAGGTCGATTCGTAAAGCTGGACAAACGGCTGTACTTTCGGATCCTCGTTCAGATGCGGCGCGGCGATCGAGCAGTACCAGCCTTCGGCGGCAGGGAAGCCAACGGCCGTCAGCATCTCGGGGTCGTAAAGGCCGTCCCCGCCTGCCTTCGGCATGGCGGCGGGCAGGACATTGTAGGCCTGCTTCACCAGCTTGGTACCGGCGAGCATGACGCCGCCGTAATAGAGCCCACCGGGATTGAGCGCCTTGATCTTGGTAAGGATGACCGTGTAGTCGGCCTCCTTGGGATCAAGCCGGTCGCGGCCCAGCACCTGCATGCCCTTCTCTTTCGCCCGCGCCTGGAAGGTATCGGCGATACCCACGCCATAGGCGCCGGAATCGTCAAGCACGTAAACCGACTTCACCTTGAGGATGTCGGAGAAATAATTCGCCATCGCCGGACCCTGATAGGCATCGGTCGTGACGGTACGGAAATAAACCGCCTTGCCTGAAGGATCGAACTCGGCAGCGAATTTCGGATCGGTGATGTCCGGATTGGTGGAGGAAGGCGTGATGGTGGCAAGATCGCCCTCGCTCAGGATCGGCGCCATCGCCTTTCCCGCGCCGCTCATCTGTGGCCCGATCGCCGCCATCACCTGAGGATCGGCGACGAAGGCGCGCGCATTGGTCGCCGCCTGAGCGGGGTCGTACTGGCCGGCGGTGGCGGTGGCGTCGTTCAGCACCACGGGAACGAGCTTGTAGCCCTTGAGTGTTCCGGCATCGTTCGCCTGCTGAATGGCGAGCAGCGCGCCGTACTTGATGCGGGCCGCAGACTGGGCATCAGCGCCTGTCAGCGGTAGGTCGATACCGATCTTGATCACCTTGTCGGCCGCCAACGCCGGTCGGAAGCCCGCTCCGATCAGCGTGGTCGAGGCCGCTGCGCCGGCAATCAGCTTGCCGGCGGAACGCCGTGTCAGCATGGGTAACCCCCTTCGGTGAAACTTCTGCCCCCCTGTTTAAGCAAGACAGGGGCCAACCTGTCACTAATCTGTTTTGCGCTCCTTGCATAGCAAAACGGCGGCGGGCGCCGATGCCCGCTCTCCGCCCCGGGGCATGCCCGGCCCAGCCATGATTGGTCCATGAAACCGTATTCTCCCTATATAGTGAGTGGTATCCTGGGCCTGGGATAGTCTTCCCGCCGCGTTGCCAAGCCATCCATGCGCCATCGGATCGGGGCAATTTCCAAGGCCTCCCAAAAGACCAGGCGAGGCCCCCATCTTGGCGGAAGAAGTGATTTCTTTGGAGCGAATCCGGCGGCGATTTCGGGATGCTCCTGCACAAGAGCGAAGCAGACTGGCTGATCACGGAGCAGATCCGGGCAGCGGGCCTCTCCCGCAACCTCCCTCGCCAGATCGTGAACCGAAGGCTAGAACCAAATCATCGGGCCTAAGTCTGGGGCCGATGACCAGGAGGTGCGCGATCGCGATGCTGAAGCCTGAAACTCTGCACCAGCTCTGCCAGGCGAGCACGGCCACTCTTACCACCCAGCTCTTCCGTCGCGGTTTCCGCAATCTTTTCATGCAGGGCATCCGCCCTCTCGCGCCATTGCGGCGCAACCTCGTCGGCCCGGCCTTCACGCTGCGCTACATTCCCGCGCGCGAGGATCTCGACGTGATCGAGGCCTATGCCGATCCCGAGCATCCGCAGCGCAAAGCGATCGAGACCGTGCCCGAGGGACATGTCCTGGTGATCGATTGCCGCGGTGATGCGCGCGCGGCTTCCATCGGGCATATCCTGGTCACCCGGCTTGCCGTGCGCGGCGCGGCCGGCCTCGTCTCCGATGGGGGGGTGCGTGACTCCGCTCCGATCACGGCGATGGATTTCCCGGTCTTCTGCGCCGGTCCGTCAGCGCCGCTCGGCCTGATCGCGCATCATGCGGCAGAGTTCGGCGTGGGTATCGGCTGCGGCGGCGTCGCCGTCTTTCCTGGCGACATCATCGTGGGCGATGCCGATGGGGTGGTGGCGATTCCGGCGGCGATCGCCGAAGAGGTCGCCGCCGATGCCGCCGCGCAGGAGGCGATGGAAGAGTTCATCCTGAAGCGCGTCGCTGGCGGCGCGCCGCTGCCGGGTACCTATCCCCCGAGCGAGGAGACACGCGCAGCCTATGCTGCCTGGCAGAAAACACGCGCACACGGCTGACGGAGAACGACAATGGAACGGATCAGCGCCGGCGGGCTCGCCGTGGCCCGCCCACTCTTCGATTTCGTGAATGCGGAGGCTTTGCCGGAAACCGGTATCGCCGCGTCTGCGTTCTGGGACGGGCTGGGCCGCCTTGTTGGTGAGTTCGCCGGGCCCAACCGCGCCCTGCTCGAGCGCCGCGATGCGTTGCAGCAGCGGATCGACGAGTGGCATCGTGAGCGGCGCGGCAAGCCCTTCGATGCGGCTTCCTACACTGCGTTCCTGCGGGAGATCGGCTATCTGCTGCCGGAACCGGCAGATTTCGTCATCACCACTCAGGGGGTCGATCCCGAGATCGCGGAGATGGCAGGCCCGCAGCTCGTCGTGCCGGTGATGAACGCGCGTTATGCGCTCAATGCCGCCAATGCACGGTGGGGCAGCCTCTATGATGCGCTCTATGGCACGGATGCACTGCCCGAAGATGATGGCGCGACGCGCGGCCCAGGCTACAATCCGGTGCGCGGCGCACGCGTGATCTCCCGCGGTCGACAGATTCTCGACCAGGTGGCTCCGCTTGCCTCCGCCAGCCATGCCGATCTTGCAGCATACCAGGTCGTGCACGGGGCGCTCGTCGGTGTTCGCGAGGACGGGCAGAAGGTTGCGCTCGCCAGGCCGGAGCAGTTCGTGGGCTATCGCGGCAACCCGCTTCACCCCGATTGCGTGCTGCTCAGCAACCATAAGCTCCATGTCGAGATCCGCATCGATCCCGCCCACCCCATCGGCCGGACCGACCGCGCTCACATTTCCGATATCGTTCTCGAAGCGGCGATCACCACCATCATTGATCTCGAGGATTCGATTGCCGCGGTCGATGCCGAAGACAAGGTTGCCGCCTATCGCAACTGGCTCGGGTTGATGCGCGGCACGCTCACCGCGCGCTTCGAGAAGGATGGCCGGGCGGTCGATCGCACGCTGGCGCCGGACCGCACATACTCGGCCCCTGACGGCACTCCCTTCGCCCTGCCCGGGCGTAGCCTCATGCTCGTGCGCAATGTCGGTCACCATATGATGACGGATGCGGTGCTGGATGGGGCGGGCCGGGAGATCCCGGAAGGCATCCTGGACGCTGCGATAAGTGTCCTGATCGGAATGCACGATCTCCGCCGGAGCGGACCGCTTCGCAACAGCCGCGCCAACGCAATCTATGTCGTCAAGCCGAAGATGCACGGGCCTGACGAAGTTGCCTTCACCAATGCGCTGCTCGGCCGGGTCGAGGAAATGCTGGCGCTGCCGCGCAACACGGTGAAGATGGGCATCATGGACGAGGAGCGGCGCACCACGGTGAACCTCAAAGCTTGCATTCGGGCCGCATCGGAGCGGGTGGTGTTCATCAATACCGGCTTCCTCGACCGCACCGGGGATGAGATTCATACGTCGATGGAAGCCGGGCCGATGATCCGCAAGAACGATATGCGGCGCGCGCCCTGGATGCTCGCCTACGAGGACTGGAACGTCGATATCGGGCTCGCGTGCGGCCTTGCCGGCAAGGCCGAGATCGGCAAGGGCATGTGGGCGATACCGGACCGGATGGCGGACATGCTCGCCCAGAAGATCGCCCATCCAGAAGCGGGCGCAAGCACGGCCTGGGTGCCCTCGCCCACCGCGGCAACGCTGCACGCGCTTCACTATCATGCCGTGGACGTTGCTGGGCGCCAGGCGGAGCTCACCGGCAAGAAGCGCGCAAAACTCGTCGACATTCTCACCATTCCGACCGCAGATGGAGCCAACTGGTCGGCCGAGGCGGTGCAGGAAGAGCTCGACAACAATGCCCAGGGCATCCTCGGCTATGTCGTGCGCTGGATCGACCAGGGGATCGGCTGCTCAAAAGTGCCGGACATCCATGATGTCGGGCTGATGGAGGACCGCGCGACGCTGCGTATCTCAAGCCAGCATATCGCCAACTGGCTGCATCAGGGGATCGTCTCGCGCGAGCAGGTGCTGGCGACGATGCAGCGCATGGCCGCCGTGGTGGACCGGCAGAACAGGGGTGATCCGGAATATCGGCCGATGGCGCCGGGGTTCGATGGACCGGCCTTCCACGCTGCCTGTGATCTCGTCTTCAAGGGCCGCGAGCAGCCGAACGGCTATACGGAGTGGATCCTGCATCGCTATCGGCGCGAGGCCAAAGGCATGGTTTGAGGGCAGCGGACGTGCCAGGCACACCGAATCTCGTCCTCTTGGCATCCGGATTGACCGAGGCATGCCTGGATCTCTACGCACTGCGGCTCACCGCAACGCTTGATGTGCCTGTGCGCACGCTTGCCGGCCGGGCACCGCTTGCCGACGAAGCCGCGTATGCGGCTGCGCGCGCGGCCTGGGAGGGGCTCGATGCGGAGAGGCGGCCGCTGATCGCCCTTTCGGTGCTGCCCGCATTCGCGCCTTTCGCACCGCAGCTCGGCGCGCGGCGCGCTGTGGTACTCGCTCATCAACCGCTCGCCGAGGCCTCGGGCCTGCCCGAGGCGGAACGGGAATGGCTGGCGGTTGCCGAGCGGCAGGTGCTGACACTCTCCCCCGATCTCATCGCCAGCAGCGAAGCTGCGGCCGAAGCGATCGTCCGGGAAGCGGCGGTGCCACGCGGGCGCATCACGGTGATCGCGCCGCCGACACCGGAGCTTCCCCGCGCGCGTGGATCAGGCGGACCGAGTGTGCTCATTCTTGCCCCGGGCGTGCTCCTGCCGGGCAGTGCACACGAGGTTCTGCTCAATGCTCTGGCCGGACTCATCGATCTCAATTGGAGACTCTGTATCGCCGGCGCCGCGCCCGACCCGGACTACGCTGCCTCTCTCGCGCGACTTGCGGGCGAACTCGGCATCATCACACGGGTGCGCTTCGCGTCGCCTGAAGAGGCGGAGGCGCTGTGGCAAACGGCGGACATCTTCGCCCTCGCCGCTGCCGGGCCGGGCTACCGCATGAAAGCCGCTATGGCACTCAAGCGCGGCCTGCCGGTGGCGATCTGTGGCGATCCCGCGACCGTGCCCGAGATCCCTCCCGAAGCCGGTGTCGTGGTTCCGCCCGGAGATCATGGGCAGCTTGCAAAATCGCTCCGGCGGCTCATCTTCGACGGCGCACTCCGTCGCGCGATGGCCGAGGCTGCCTGGCAGGTGGGCGCGAGCTTGCCGCAAAAGGAAGCGGCGGCTGAGCGGCTGGCCGCCGCCCTTGGCTAATCTCCTGATTGCCAGTCCGCGGCCGTGCAATGCGGGGGGAGTCGGAGCATTTGCTCTTTGTTTTCCGTGGTCTACCCATGCTCTCCGTTCAGTGTGAAATGCGCCGAACGGAGACGACAGGACAGAGGAGCGCGATGATATCAGATCATCCCGCTCTCGTTTCTTTCTCGATCAGTTTCGCGGCTTTCCTGTGGGCTTTGACGGATTGCCCTGCGAATCCGGCAAAGCCATATTGATCTCATGCCACTCCTCGGAGCCATCGCCGACGATTTCACGGGCGCCACCGATCTCGCCGGCATGCTGGTCAAGGGCGGCATGCGCACGGTGCAGATGATCGAC
>DASZQO010000234.1:0-7291 GCA_035549615.1 Acetobacteraceae bacterium | reverse complement strand
GATCGGGCAGAGGCCAGGTTGACCGGCCGGCGGGGCGCGAGCGAACCTGCCCGTTCGCAAGTAAGGAGAGAACGACGATGGCGGACCTGCCGGCGCGACCCGTCCTGCTGACTGGCGCCTCGGGCGCGCTCGGGCGTGTGCTGGCCAAAGGCCTGGCAGCCGAAGGCTGGACATTGCGCCTGACCGACATCGCCCCCTTCCCGGATCCGCTGCCCCCGGGGGCCAGCTTCACTGAAGCCGATCTGGCTGACGGGGTCGCGATCCTGAGGCTCGCCGAGGGATGTGGGACGATCCTGCATTTCGGCGGCGTTTCGGTGGAGCGGCCCTTCGCCGAAGTGCTCGGGCCGAATTTCCTCGGCCTTTATCACATTTATGAGGCAGCCCGGCGCGAGCGCGCCCGAGTCGTTTTCGCCTCCTCCAACCACACGATCGGCTTCTATGAACGGGATGTCAGGCTCGATCATGACGTCCAGTTTCGTCCCGACGGCTATTACGGGGTTTCGAAGGCCTATGGCGAGCTGCTGGGGCGGATGTACTGGGACAAGCACGGGGTGGAGAACGTCAATCTCCGCATCGGCGGTTCGCGGCCCAAGGTGAACGATGCACGCACCCTGGCGATCTGGCTCTCCTACGCCGACCTCACTCGCCTGGTGATCCGCGCGAGCGTCGCGCCACGGGTCGGCACGCTCGTGATCTGGGGCGCCTCGAACAATTCCCGCGGCTTCTGGGGGCGTGACGGGCGCGACGTGATCGGCTGGAAACCCGAGGACTCGGCCGACCCATTCATCCCCGAACAGGCCGGGAATGTGAGTGGGAATCCAATCGAGGAGCGCTATCAGGGCGGGCTTTTTTGCACGATCGGCTATAGCCGGACCGAGCCAGCGCCACGCGAGATTTTTCCGCCAAAATAGCTCGGTTCTCTATTCGGGTTGGGCGCCCAAGCGGCGCGCGCCGTCGAGGAAGAGAGCCACGGACTGCTCCGCCCAGGCCGCAAGGCCGGCTTCGTCGAGCGGCTGGCCAAGGCCGAGCGCCCGCCGGCGGGGCGCGCTTACCACCAGCATCAGGAACTGCTCGGCAGCGAAAGCGAGGGTGTCCGGCGGGAGCGCGCCAAGCTCGGGAGAGCGGCGCAGCAGATCGACGAGCCATTCGATCCCGTAGCCACCGGCCGCTGAAAGGGCATGGGCAAGCTCGGGGAAGCGTTCAGCTTCCGCAATCACCATGCGGTGCAGGGCAAGCGCGTCCGGCGCGAGCGCAACCTGGAGGATCCCTTCAGCGGCCTCCTTGAGGGAAGCGGCGAGTGTTTGGGACCGTCCGATCCGGGCTGAGAAAGCGGCACGCCAAAGATCAATCCGGCAATCGACGACGCCGCGAAAGAGAGCCGCCTTGTCGTGAAAGCGGGCATAGAGCGTCCGCTTCGAGACGTGCGCGGCCGCGGCAACCTGCTCCATGCTGGTAGCAGCGAAGCCATGACGGAAAAAGAGAGCCGTCGCGATTTCGAGAATCCGCCCTTCAATCTTTTCCGACTCGGAGCGTGAGGGACGGCCCCCATGGCGGACCGGCGCCTCGGGCATGGGAAGGGCGCGCGAAGAGCGCGCGTAGGAGGAAGAAGAGCTCAAGACGCTTGTAAAATAGGCAGATGCGGGCATGGGCGCCATCGCACGCTTTCCCCCCACCGGCGCGATGATTTTTCATCATCACGCTCGGGCTTTGTTTTCCCGATTAATTTCATGGCTTTGGCGGATCGCTCCACGATTCCACCGGAAGCCATAGTGATCTAGGCCCTGCGCGGAGCGGATCGGCGTGGAACGCATAGCTTTCATAATGGAGGATGACCATAAGCTCGCTTATTATCGCTTGTGTTGCTTTGGCTGATAGACATGACCATCCCCACAAACGACCTTCTCTTCCTGCTCCATGATGTTGCCCGCCTGCTCCGCATCGAGTCGGACAAGCGCGCCCGTGGAAACGGCATGACCCGTGCCCAGTGGGTAATGCTGATCTGGCTCGATCGCCGGCCGGGGCTCTCCCAGAAGGAGCTTTCCGAACTGCTTGAGGTTGAGCCGATCACAGTGGCCCGTCTGGTTGACCGGCTGGAGACTCGGGGCATGGTCGAACGCCGCGCCGACCCGACGGACCGGCGGATATGGCGGCTGCATCTTCGCCCGGCGGCGCTTTCCGTGCTGAGCGAGATTGAGCGGCATCGTGCCGAGATGGTGAGCATGATCACCTCCGGCTTCGACGAGGCGGCCATCGCTCAAATGACCGATGCGCTGGCGCGGATGAAGGCGACGATCTGTGCTGAGGTGCGCCCCAGACCGCGAGAGGCTGCCAAGGAGGTTGCCTGATGTCACAGGCGACGACGGCCGGCGGCAGCGCGCGTGTTGCCGGCGAAGCGGCGGCGGCGCAGGCGCGGCGACGGCGGCGGGGCCTGATCCGCCCGGTCCTGATGATCGGTGGGGTGCTCGCCGTGATTGTGGCTTCGGCGAGCTTCTGGCTGCAGGGTGGAACCTATGTCAGCAATGATGATTCCTATGTCGAGGCTGACCAGCTCTCGGTTTCGACCGATGTGCCGGGCATCGTCGCGGACGTGGCGGTGCGGGAGGGTGAGACCGTCACCAAGGGCCAGGTGCTTTACCGGCTCGACCCGCGCAAGTTCGAGATCGCCCTGGCGGGCGCCAAGGCCGATCTCGCCCAGACGGCGCTGACGCTGCGCGCCGCCCAGGAGGACTATCAACGGATGCTGAGCGAGGTGGAAAGCGCCGAGGCGCGGCTCGCTTCCGACCAGGCCGATCTGGCGCGCTATGGGAAGCTGGTGGCGAGCGGGGGCGTGCCGCGGGTGCAATATGACGATGCGCGGTTCAAGGTTCAGGCCGACCAGGCGACTGTCGATGCCCTTAAGGGCAATGCCGCCGTGCAGCTCGCCAAGCTCAATGGCTTGCCCAATGCGCCGGTGGAATCGCTGCCGCAATATCAGGCGGCCGAGGCGAAAGTGGCGGAAGCGCAACGTGAACTCGACCACTCGGTGGTGCGCGCGCCCTTTGACGGGATCGTTACGCAAGTGAGCAAGCTGCAGCCGGGTATGTATCTTCCTGCCGGCACAGCGGCGTTCGGCCTCGTCTCCAACCAGCATTTCTGGGTCACTGCCAATCCGAAGGAGACCGAGCTCACCTGGGTTCGGCCCGGCAATCCAGTGACGCTCACCGTGGACACTTATCCCGGACGCGTCTGGCACGGCAGCGTGGAAAGCATCAGCCCTGCCGTTGGCTCGGCCTTTTCGCTACTGCCGGCAGAGAATTCCTCGGGCAACTGGGTGAAGGTGGTGCAGCGCATTCCGGTTCGGATCCGGATTGATCGTCAGCCGGGCGATCCACCTCTGCGCGCGGGAATGAGCGTCGAGGTTTCGATCGACACCGGCCATCGGCGCACGCTCGCCGATCTCTGGTAAGCTTGTCGTTATGACTGCGCTTGGCTCCTCCCCGGCAGAAGGCGGGGCGGTGCCGCATCGCGGCATCATTACGCTCTGCTGCATGGTCGGCACGCTGATGCAGGCGCTCGACTCGACCATCGCCAATGTCGCGCTGCCATATATGCAAGGCAGCCTCTCGGCAACCTATGACCAGATCACCTGGGTTCTGACATCCTACATCATCGCCGCGGCGATCATGACTGCGCCGGTGGGATGGCTCGCGGCGCGGTTCGGGCGGCGCAATCTTTTCATCGTCTCACTCGCCGGCTTCACCGTGACCTCGATGCTCTGCGGGGCGGCGCAGTCGCTCGGGGAGATCGTGCTCTTCCGGCTTGCGCAGGGCTGCTTCGGGGCGGCGCTGGTCCCTCTCTCCCAGTCGATCATGCTCGATATCTATCCCGTGAGGCAGCGCGGCCAGGCGATGGCGATCTGGGGCATGGGCGTGATGGTCGGGCCGATCATGGGTCCGACGCTGGGCGGATACCTGACCGAGTTCTACAGCTGGCGCTGGGTATTCTATGTCAACCTGCCGTTCGGCCTCATCGCCATGTTCGGGCTGTTGTTCTTCATGCGCCGGCTGCGCGGCAACGTGAATCTCAGGTTTGATTGGCTCGGTTTCGGCGTGCTGGCGCTCGGTATCGGGGCGCTGCAAATGATGCTCGACCGCGGCGAGCTCAAGGACTGGTTCAGCTCGCGCGAGATCGTCATCGAGGCGTTGCTTGCTGGCATCGGCTTCTATCTTTTTATCGTCCATCTCTTTACCGCCGAGAAACCCTTCATCCCGTTGGCAGTCTTCCGCGATATCAATTTTACGGCGTGCATGCTGGTGATGTTCTCGGCCGGGCTCGTGCTGGTGGCCAGCTCGGCGCTGCTCGCCCCCTACCTGCAGGATCTCGCCAACTATCCCGTGCAAACGGCGGGGATCGTGCTCGCGCCGCGCGGCATCGGCACGCTGATCGCCATGATGATCTCGGGCCGGCTCAGCGACCGGATGGATCCGCGTATCCTGATGGTGATCGGGATCGCGCTGCTCGAATACTCGCTCTGGCTGATGCTCGGCTGGACTCCGGATGTCGCGCCGCGGGCGGTGGCGTGGGCGATCGTCTTGCAGGGCGCGGGGCTCGGCTTCGTGTTCACGCCACTGCAGGTGATGGCGTTCGCCACCTTGCCATTGCTGCTTCGCACCGATGGGACGGCGCTCTTAAGCCTCTTCCGCAATTTCGGCAGCGCAATCGGTGTTTCCATCACCTCCGCGCTCCTCGACCGGATGACACAGGTGGAGCACGCCAGCCTGGCCGGATACATCACACCTTTCCGGCGGCTCTTCACGGACAATCCAGAAATTCACCGCTATCTCGACCCGGCGTCGCCGGCGGGAATGGCGATGCTGAATCAGATGGTCAACTATCAGGCGCAGGTGGTTGCCTATCTCGCCGATTTCAAGCTGATGGTCTTCACCTCGCTGCCGATTCTGTTCCTCATTTTCCTCATGCGCCGCGCCTCGCATGCAACGGTGCCTGCCGAGCACGCTGCGGTGATGGAATAATCTCCGTTCCTCTGCTCTGGCTTCCTGCGAGATGGCACCGAGATTATCGCGCAGCACTCGCGAACAGGCGCCGGGCCGCGGCGAGAACATCGAGCTGGTATTTCCGGTTGAGAACGGGTGTATGCGAGTGATAGTCGCCGATGGCACGCATGACATCATTGTGCGTCTCGTTGAGATAGACGCGCAGGATGGCGCCGGCGGCGGTGATGTTGAAGCAGGGATCGCCGACCAGGCGGGACCAGACTGCGACCGGCGGCAGGCCGCTCGCCTTGGAGAGCGGGATCACCCAGAACGTATTCACCTGCATGACGCCGAGATCGTCGGTACCGTTCGTATTGTGGTGGACGACGCCCGGCGCGCCGCCCTCAACGACCTGGATGGCCGGGAGTGCGCTCGGCGGCAGCGAATAAAGATGCGCAACCGCCATCATGCAGCTGAGGAAGGGGATCGGTGCCATGTTCGTCCTTTTCAGACTGTATCGCCTTCATAACATCTGCGGTAGCCCCCGCTCTGCGGTGGCCATTCGGCCTCTGCCCCGTTTCCCCGGGGTGTTCAGCCACCCGCCGGCCTGACATCAAGGACGCGGTTGAGGAGCCACTCCCCGTCGATCTTTTCCTCGGTCAGTGCCATTGCCAGCACCTCACCGGCGAAAACGGGCGCGGCCATGATCATGTCCGGATGCACGCGGCGAACGCGCTCGAGATTCTTTCGCGAGCTCACCGCCGCGACCTTTTTCGCTCCTGAGACAAGCTCGTGCATCGCAAGGATCACGAACGCATTCTCCGAATCGTCCTCGGAAAGAGCGAGCACTGCGCGCGCATGTTCCCCGCCGGCCGCGCGCAGCGTGTCGAGCTCGGTTGGATCGCCTGCCATCACCTCGGCATCGCCGAAGCTCGTGTCCTCGTTTTCGACAATAACCAGCACTTTTTCACCCCGCCGGCGGAGCTCCCGCGCCGTATTGTGCGCAAGAACGCCATGGCCGGTAATGATGAAATGGTTGATTCTGTCCATGGTTTTTCTCCGCCGGCCCATCGCTTCGTCAAGATGTCTTCTCACCGCCGGTCCAATGATGGCGGTGAACGCAGTCGCGAAGAGGCTGAGGCCAAGAACGATCAGCGAGACGACGAACAGCCGTGCCTCGGTCGTCCTTGGCACGATATCACCATAGCCGACCGTGGACATGGTAACGATCGTGAAATAGAACGCCATCGGCAGGTTGGTGATCGCCGGGGTGAATCCGGAACCGAGCAGAAAGGCTCCGAGCACGCCATAGACGATGAGCCACAGGATTGAGGCCAGCGCGAAGACCACGTTCGCGGCCAGCGAGGACCAGTTGAACCACCGCCCTGCCGCGACGAGGGCGGCAAACAGGACCACGACATAGATGGCCTGGCTGCTTACCAGCCGGCCGGCGCTGCCATGCACGGCGAGAACAAGCTGGACGACCGTCAACCCGAGCGCGAGCAGCCAAGACAGCCGGGAACGAAGAAGCAGGCCGAGCGCCACCAGAATCTGGAGCACGCCCACCATGGTCGCTGGCACGCCGGCAAGGATCAGTTGGGGGAACTCTCCGGAGATCGGATGGAGCACCGCGAGGAGCTTGCCGAGGTCGAGATGCAGATACTCGGCGGCATCGAGGCGGATCGTCGGCAGCAGCGCGAAAAGGCCGGCGCCGCCGACCGCGAGGGCGAGCGGGACGTGCGGGAACCAGAGATCCATCCGCAACCGGCGATACCAGGTGCGGTAGAGAGACCATCTGCGGGCGAAGATCGTCCGGAATGAAGTTGCCATCCTGGGCGGATGGTTACTACTTCACCGCACCGAGCGTCAGCCCCTGGACGAGATAGCGCTGTACCCAGGCGAACAGCACCGCGACCGGCACCGTCGCCAAAAGCGCCGCGGCCATGACCTGGTTCCATTCCACCGAATAGCGCCCGGCCACCAGGTTCACCACGGTGAGCGTGATCGTCTGCTTCTCGGGTGAGCGCAGCATGGTGAGCGCGACGGTGAACTCGTTCCATCCACTGACGAAGGTGACGATCGCCGTGACCGCGATCGCCGGTATGGCAACGGGCAGGAAGATGCGGAGGACCGCGTGCGGTTTGGTGCAGCCATCGATCCAGGCAGCCTCTTCCAGATCGCGCGGGATGGATGCGAAATAGGCGGAGAGCATCCACACGGCGAAAGCGATGTTGAAGGCGGCATAGATCACCACGACCACGGTTCGCGTGTTGACGAGGGTGCCGTCGCCAAACGGTACCGCGGCGGCCATGCGGAAG
>DASZQO010000233.1:0-14120 GCA_035549615.1 Acetobacteraceae bacterium | reverse complement strand
GCTTGTCAAAACGTTCGCTGAGCTGAAGCGCGCGCAGGCATTCGATCAGCTTGGCGCCGATGGTGCGAGGTTTCGGCGAAAGCAGGCGCGCGACCTGCATGGTGAGCGTCGAGCCGCCGGAGACGACATGCCCGGCGCGCGCTGCTTGCACGACCGCCCTGACCAGCGCCAGTGGATCCACGCCGGGATGGGCATAGAAGCGATGATCCTCCACCGCCACCAGCAGCCGCAGCATGAAGGGCGAGACATCCTCCGCCCGTGTCGCGAAGCGCCACACACCGCCGGGCGCGGCGCGGAATGCGAGCATCCGCCCCTCCCGGTCGCGCACCATCCCACCGGGATGAGCGAGACGAGAAAGATCCGGCGGGAAAGCGCGATCAAGCACCGCGATGCCGCCCGCCAGCAGCGCGAGCGCGGCCAGCGCGGCCACGAGCCGCTTCATGGCGGCAGCAGGTTGATCCGCGTGCTTGCCTGGCGGGCAAAGATCGCCGGGCGGTACATGTCGCTGAGCTGAAGGCCTGGCAATTCGTAATTCCCCGGCGTCACCGCGCGCAGCATCACGGCGATCCGAAATTTCGGCTGCTGCGGGGTGAGATTTAGCGCCGCAGCAAACCGGTCATCCGCGGCCATTTGCGCCGCGGTGTCCGAAAGTTCGCCGAGCCAGTCCATGCCGGGCACCTTGCCCGCCGAAAACCGCCCAGCGATCTCCCAGCCCGCCGGCAGCCCGGCAAGCACCATCGCCTGGTGTACCTCGCCATCCTCGGCGCTGCCTTCCATCAGCATCACGAACACCGTGTTCTGATGCAGCTTGTCCGGATCGATCGCTCTGCCGTCCGGCGTGAAGAAAAGCCGGCGCACGTGCATCAGGTGCTCCGCGGCCGGCGCCGGAACGCGCGGGATGCCGATGACGGTGATGCTCTGCCGCAATGGTGCCGTGCCGGTATTGTCAATTTGGATCGGCCCGCTCACCGAAAGAGAGGCGGAGGATGCCGGCGCCAGCGCCTTGCCATCGATGCTGGCCATGAGCGGCGGCGCTGAAGCACCGATCGAAGCTGCCGCGGCAGCGGCCCAAGCCTGTTCCTGTGTATCCAGCGTGGCCGGGTCGAGATTGGCGCCCGGCAGCGCATCGGCCAGACGTTCGGGACTCGTTACATCAAGCCCGCTTTCGCGCACCAGCACCGAAATGGCCGCCTGATCGCGGAGCGCGCTCCCGTAATCGGCAGCCCAGAATTCTCGGCCCGGATTGTCGAGAACATCTTGAAAGATCGCCTTGGCCGCATCCGGCTCATCGATGCGCACAAGCGCGGCCGCAAGCTGGGCACGGGCGAGCGGTGTCGGAAGTGTTGCGTCGCTCTGCTGCATCACCCGGATCGCGCCGGCCGGCGCCCGGCCGGCGAGCGCCAGCACATATGCCGCATAGACCTTCGCCGCCCCTTTCATATCGTCGCTATCGGACTGCGAGGCCTCACCCGCGAGCCAGCTCAACGCCGCGTTGAGCGCCGTCTCCGGCACCGGGGCTCCCGCCTTGCGCGCGCGCAGGAGGAATTCCGTCGCATAAGCGGTAAGCCACGGTTCCGCTTCATCGTCGGACGACCAGAGACCGAAGGCGCCGTCATAGCGTTGCCGGTCGAGCACCGATTCAATGGCCTGTTGCAGCCGCCCTGCCCGGTCCGGGCCGGCGGCGGCGCTATTGGGCAGCATGGCCAGGGGCAGGCCACGGCTTGCCGCCTGCTCAAGACAATCGAGCGGATAGATCGCCAGGGCACGGACCAGCGCCGCGACATCGTAGCGCACCAAGCCGCCCAGGCTGAGCGTGGCCTTCCAGGTGCCGGGCAGGAAGCTCGCCGTGTCGGGCGCCAGCGTCATCGTCGCACCGGGCGCGATCTCGCCGCCTTCCGCCGTGACGATCGATCCCCGCGCCGGATGGACGGAGATGTCCGTCTCGTGATGGGACGCGAACCCGCCCGGCCCGGTCACGTCCAGAGTGAGATGGCCCGTCCCCACCGCGTTTGCGGAGAGCGTCGTCGCCAGCACTTCACGCGCGCCGACAGCGAGCGTTGTCTGCAATGTATCGGTGCCTTTCAGCGATATCGCGCCGCTCGTGGCCAAATGCACCGAGACCGCGCCCGCCGGCAGTTCGACATTCTGCAAAAGCACGGCCAGGCGGGCAGAATCTCCCGGTGCCAGGAAGCGTGGCAGCAGCGCCTCGGCAACCAGGGGATCGCGCACCCTCACGTCGTTATGTGCCGCGCCGACCTTGTCTGCCGACCATGCGACAGCCATCAGCCGAAGCTCTCCGTCGAAATCCGGCAGCGCCAGCGTGATGCGCGCGATGCCGTCTTTGTCTGCCTGCACGGGCGGCGCGAAGAGCGCCACGACCTGCTGCGGGATTGGCGGCAGCGCGGGACCTTCTTCCTCTCCGCCGCCGCCCTGATGCAACGCTGTCAATTGGCCCTCGGCGGGGCGGAGGAGCCGCGCCCATTCATCATGGATATCGACGCCGAGCGCGCGCCGCCCGAAGAAATACCCGACCGGATCGGGCGATGCGAACCCGGTCAGTTGCAAGATGCCCTCATCGACGGCGGCAAGCGTGACCCAGGTGCCCGGGTTGGTGTGCAGCGTGACCACCGCCATGCCGCGCGGCCGAAGCACGGGAAGAACTGTAAAGCTCACCGGCAATGTGCGCGCCGCTGGATCGATCTGCAGCCAAGTCACGCCGATGGCACGGTCCGATAACTGCGGCTTGGCTCCCGGCGCCCCAAGGATGGGACGAAACACATGCACCGCCACATAGGCGCCGGCGCCCCAATCCGCGTTCACCTTCACATCGATATCCTCTCCTGCCGCCGGCACAGTGATGTTGCGGATCAACTGCACACGATCGGTAAGCACAAGCAGCGTCGCGGGCCCGGCGAAGGGCGGCGTGATGTGCACATGCGCGACCTCGCCCGCGCGATAGCTCGCATGATCGGCAGCCAGGCGCACCCGCGCCGGTATGTCGGGACTGCCCGAGACGCTCCAGCCCGAGTCGAACACGGTGGAGGCGGCGGCAAGCCCCTGCCCGCTTTCGGCGACGGTCAGCTTGTAGCGCCCATAATCCAGCCGCCAGCTGAGAAGCAGCGGATGATCGGGTGGAATCTGCACCATTCGGCTGTCCACCGGGTCCTCGCGCCAGACCATCTCGTAGCTTGCTACACCCTGTTGCACGGAAAGGCGCCAGTCCGGCACCAGCCGCACCAGCGAGACCTGAGCTGGCATGGCGATGGACCCGCCGCCGGGATCGACCGCGACGACATCGAAGCTTGCGGGCGTCCCCGGATTCACCGCGCCGCCGGAAAATTTTGGCTTGAGGCCGATCAACGGCGCCGCCGGGCGGATCGGAACGGTTTCGGTTGCCGTGACCGATCGGCCCGCCGGATCGTCGATCGTTGCCGTCACCTGCGCCGCCAGGGCCTCTGTCACGTCGGGCAGGTGCGAAAGGTCCACTGGCACCGCCGTCTTGCCCTCTTGATCGGTCTCGGCGAGAGCGAATGTCGCGGCGTTATCGGGGATCATCTCGTCAGCAAGGCCGAAGCGGTACTGGGAAAAGGCGGGAAATGGCGTCGGGTTGGCGAGGAGGCTCACCGATCCTTCACCCGTGAGAGCCGAGCCCGGCGCCCCGTAAAGGAACCGCGCCGAGACCGGCAGCAAGCTGCTGCGGCCAGGCGGCAGCGGCGCCGGCACCGCCGCGAATTCCACCGCGAGCCGCGCCGGCACGAAGGCTTCGACCTGGAAGCGTGCGCTGGCGATATCCGGTGCATCCGGCGCCGTGCGAAGCGCGATCTGCCATTCGCCCGCCTGGGCGCCCCCAGGAAGCGTGATCGGCACATTGAGCGCATCGTCGTCAACACGTTTCGGCACAAGATCGGTAAAGACTTGGCCCCCCGGGCGGCTCACGATGACATGCAGGGGCACATCCGCCGGACGGGCGGCGCTGTCACGCACAAGCGCCATCATGTGCACGGTTTCGCCCGGCCGATAGATCCCGCGATCGAGCCAGACGAACGCATCGAGAGGACCGGGCTCCGGCCGGCCGGAAACTCCGCGATCGGACAGATCGAAAACGGGCTCGGTCAGGTCGAGCAGGGTGAAATCGCCATTCGGTGCGCTGAGATGCAGGGCGGATGGCGCGAGCCCGCCCGAGCCCATCAGCAGCGGGGCGGCGAAATGGGCAATGCCGTCATCATCGCTCGTAGCGGTGGCCAGCACATCGTTGTTGGAGGAGATTAGCGCGATGCTGACATTCTCCTTGGGAGCGGCATCGGAATAAGCGCGAACCTGCACCGTAAGCCCGTCGCTGCCGCGCCAGATCGTCGGCGCGAGATCGGTGCGCAGCACCATCTGCATGGCGACCGGCGGATTGTCGCCGGCCGGCGTGCCGTCGCCGGGGCGCGCCAGCAGAACATAAAGGCCCGGCCGCGTCATGACATCCGGCAGTGGCACCTCTGTGTGGAGGAGCGCGTTGCGAGCGAAATCCGGAATGGCCGCGCTGCCATGCCATACCGGGCGCCCAGCCTCGGTAAGAAGCGAATCCACATCGTAGGAATTGAGCGCGCTGCCGACGGGATGATCGGCAAAGAAGTCTTGCAAGCCACGCTCGGAGATCTGCACGAGATCGAGCTTGACCGCGGAGAGATTGACGCTTGCCAGCGAAACCAGCGCGGGCATGCTGCTCGGCTGCAGGAAGCGCGCACTATCAAAGACGAGACGCGGCATACGATCCGGCATCGCGATGGAAAGCGTCGTCGCCTGCTTGAGGCTGAGACCGTCGGTGCCCGGCATGCCGGCGAGCAGCGTGACCTTCGTCGTTGAGCCGGGATCGAACCCGGCGATGCAGATATTGCCCGATTCCAGAGTCACCGCCGCATCGCGGACCGGCGGCTCGAGCCGCACCCAGTCTCCGGCATGAAAGCTGGCCGTTCCGCCAGGCTGGCCGGTGAAGGCGATGCAGGCGCGCGCCGGGAAACTCTCCGGCTCTGTCGTGACCTCGCGCACGAGAAGGCCGAATTCCTGCCGGCGCGCGATGAGCTGCCGCCGGAGATCCGCGTCATCCGGCGCGAGCCGCGTCTCCTCCGCCAGCACCTCGATTTCGGGCAGCTTGAGGCCGAGCCCGGCCAGGGAAACACGCATGATCGCGAGGGCCGGAAGCTGGGCGGGGCCGGGTTCGGTCGCCACATAGGCCTGCCAGGCGGCGGCCAGCGCATGCGCATCATCGGGCGCGGGCGGCTCAATCAGCAGCTTGGCAAGGGAGAGCCACAAATCCGGCGTCGTGTGCCCTGCCCCCAGCCTCTGCTGCAGCGCAGCCAGCGCCTTCGCTCGGTCGCCGGCGGCAATCGCTTTCTCGGCATCCGCCTCCGCCGCCTCGCGCGCCGCCGCACTCATCCCGGCGGGCGCGAGCTTCTGCAGGCTCGCGGCATAGGAAGCCGCATCGGCGCTCACGCCTGGCAGGTCGAGTTCCTGGCTCCAGGCGGATCCCTGTGGCGCGCTCGCGAAAGCAATCAAAGGCAGGAGCAGGATCCGGCATATCCGAAACATCGAACGCGTCTCCCCATGGCCGGTCGAGAGATACCGATCGCGATCCGGATCCGCAACGCTTCTCACCGGCAAGGTTCACCCTTTCCGGGAAGGATTTCGCTTGGAGCACCTCTCGAAGCCCCTTGTACTCCCGTCGGGACGGATTGATGAGGAGCGATGGCATCGCGCGCGGTTTTTTGATGAACTTTGGCAAATCATTGAACCGCCGCTGACGACGGCACCTGCGAAGCCAAAGGGTGGCAGGCCTCCGGTTCGGCTCGGGCGTGACTTGCTGGCGGCGAATGCGCAAATGC
Source organism: Acetobacteraceae bacterium (assembly GCA_035549615.1). Lineage (GTDB taxonomy): Bacteria > Pseudomonadota > Alphaproteobacteria > Acetobacterales > Acetobacteraceae > JAKAWQ01. The sequence goes on along the minus strand of DASZQO010000233.1, from coordinate 8,253 downwards.
CAACAGGCCGGTGCATGGGATCGCCTGCACCAGGAACCGCTGCCCATGGGAAGCCCGGAACCAAGTGACACCTCATCGCCTATTGTTGCTGTATCGAACCTATACAGCAACGCGGCCTTCATCGCTGGGTGATCGGGCGCATCTTCGCGCGGATCGCCTGCGTCCGCCGCCTCACCACCCGCGACGAACAGAGGCTCGATATTCGTCACGCTCTCACCGCTCTCGCCTGTTCGCTCATCTCCTTGAAGGCACTTCAGGGCAGGTCTTGAAAGGCGCACTCGGTGGATACCCCTTCCATTGTCTGCCCTCCCAACAGATTCCTGACATCGAAATAAAAATACCGAAAGCCATGCATTTTTCCGATACATTCTCCGCTGCCAGTCCAGATATCAGAGACGGGCGCGTGATAGAGGGCGGTCGTCTGGGCTGATATCATTACGTGCTGACCCTGCGCGACCGGGAGTCTCGATCGACGCCGCCGGCACTCGTTTCGATCCGCCCTCATGCCCCCCCGGTCATGGACATTCCCGAGATCAAGCGCCACAATATCAATAAGCGATTGCAAGGGAGGAAGCGATGACAGCGCAATATTTTGCCCGGATCCTCATTATTGGAGCTCTCGCCGCCTCAGTGACCCCTCTCAGCGTTGTTGCCTTGGCCGCCTCACCCCCGGCAGCGCATGACAACGAAGCGGGTGAGGCGGTCGCCTCCGCGGTCCAGGCGGATTCGGAGCTTGCTGCTTCCGTCCCCGCCGCCATCCGGCACCGGGGCACACTGATCATCGGCGCGCAGATGCAGCAGCAGCCGGAGGATTTCTATGCCGAAGATGGCCGCACGCCGATCGGTTTCGAAGTGGACCTCGCCCACGCCCTTGCCCAGGTTCTCGGCCTCAGGGTCGAATATCAGACCATGGCATTCGACGCCCTGATCCCCGCCCTTCGCTCAGGACGGGTCGATGTGACAATGTCCGCAATGAACGACACCAGGCCGCGAGAAAAGACCATCTCGTTCGTTGACTATTTCAATGCCGGCATCACCATGCTGGCCCAGAAGGGCAATCCAGACCACATCACCGGTCCGGAAAGCCTCTGCGGCCAGGCTGTCAGCGTGCAGGCAGGCACAACCCAGCAAGCTTTCGCTGAATCGCAAAACGCCGTCTGCAAGGCCGCCGGCAAGGCCCCCGTCGCCATCGTCATCAGCAGTTCGACCGAACAACAGGAGGAATCGCTTAGGACCGGCCGCTTCGCCGTTATCCTGGATGATACGCCGACCGCAATCTATACCGCCCAGGTGGCAGGAAACGGAAGGTTCTTCCAAGCTATTGATTATCCTCCGATCAACGGCGGCCCCTACGGAATCGGGGTTGCGAAAGAAAATCCAGCGCTCCTGTCCGTGATCCAAAAAGCCATGCAGAAGTTGATGGACACGGGTGTCTATGGAAAGATCCTTGCGGCCTGGGGCATGACTGCGGGCGCCATACCGAAGGCGACCGTCAACGCGGGTTAGAGAGGACGGAAAGCACGCCTCCAATGTCCGATCCCCGCATGGCTGGAGCCGAAACCCGAACCGAACCCTTGCCAATCGTTCCGCTCCGCCACTGGGGACGGTGGATTGCGGCCGTCATTATTTTTCTCTTTGTTGCATTCATACTCTACGTGCTCGCAAAGGCGGACATCGCATATGCGGATGTCCCGAAATTCTTCCTCTTTCCGATCATGCTGGTGGGCCTCTGGCACACGATCATCCTCGCGATTGCGGCACAGTCCGCCGGCATTGCGATCGGGCTCGTCATCGCCATCATGCGGCAATCCGAAAACCCCGTTGCCTGGTGCACCGCCGGCCTCTACATCTGGATCTTCCGTGGCGTGCCAGTGCTTCTCCAACTCCTGATTTGGTACAATCTCGCGCTCGCCTTCAAGGCCGTTGGCGTTCTCGGCCTGTTCAGCATTTCCACCAATGCCGTCATGACCCCCTTTGTTGCCGGCCTGCTTGGTCTCGGCCTGAACGAAAGCGCCTACATGGCGGAAATCATCCGGGCCGGCTTCAACAGCGTCGACAAGGGCCAGGTTGAGGCCGCACATGCCATCGGCATGACTCCGGGCAAAACCCTTCGCCGGGTCATCCTGCCTCAGGCCATGCGTGTCATTATCCCGCCCACCGGCAACGATTTTATCAATATGCTGAAAGAGACGTCGCTGGTCTCGGTGATCTCGTATACTGAGCTGATCCAGGCCGCAAACAACATCTCTTCCCACAATCTCGAAGTCATGGAAACACTGCTCGCAGCGGCGATCTGGTACATGCTCCTGGTTACGATCGCCAGCATCGGCCAGCATTATGTGGAACGATTGCTGGCAACGGAGCCTCGTCGGCGTGGAGACGTCCGACCGTTGCAGGCAGCACTCCGCGCGCTCGCCACCATGCCCTTCGTAGGACGTTAGGGGTGATGAGAGCGGCAGGGGAACCGCTGGTACGAATCGTCGGCGTTCACAAACGTTATGGCCTGCACGAGGTTCTGCGCGGCATCGACCTTGCGGTCTATCAGGGCGAGGTCGTCTGCCTGCTTGGCCCTTCCGGCGGCGGAAAGAGCACGCTTTTGCGCTGCATCAATCATCTCGAACGCATCGATCGTGGCGAGATCTGGGTCGCCGGCGAGCCGATCGGCTATCGGCTGCATGGCGGCGCACTGCACGAACTGCACGAACACGATGTTGCCCGGCAGCGGCGCAGCGTCGGCATGGTGTTCCAGCGCTTCAATCTTTTCGCACATCGTACCGCGCTCGAAAATATCCTCGAAGGGCCTGTGAATGTGCTCGGCATCCCCCGCGCTGCGGCAGAAAAGCAGGCCCGTGCCCTGCTCTCCCGGGTCGGACTCAGCAACCGCGCAGACTATTATCCGGCCCAGCTTTCCGGCGGCCAGCAGCAGCGTGTTGCCATCGCCCGTGCGCTCGCCATGGAACCTCGGCTCATCCTTTTCGACGAGCCGACCAGCGCCCTCGATCCCGAGCTGGTTGGCGACGTTCTCGATGTGATGCGCGCGCTCGCTCGGGAGGGAATGACCATGATCGTCGTCACCCATGAGGTCGGCTTTGCCCGCGAGGTTGGCGATCAAGCCGTCTTCATGTTCGATGGCCGGATCGTCGAGGCCGGACCGCCGCAGGAAGTTTTCAGCCGCCCGCGCCATGATCGCACCCGTCAATTTCTCGCCAAGGTTCTATGATGGGTCCCCTCAGCGCAGAGCCGGACGAGACTGGTCTTCCTCCAGGTTACGCGCCCTGCTTCCAATCGCTTCCTTTCTATCTCGACTTTGCGCGCTTCGGCCCGCCCTCGCTCAACGTCGCGGAATGCCATGCGAACTCCCTCAGGAACCTGGCCTCCACCCCCTCAGCCGTCGATGCTCTGAACCCCGTGGCAGTGCGTACGGAGGCACTCGCCGCCGCTCTAACCGGGCGGAGCAGCGCCGATCAGGTCGTTCTCGTTCCGAATACCAGCAGCGGCCTTTTCCAGCTTGCCTTCGCGCTGCAGGGTGGTGCGATCCTGGTCTCGCCACAGGAATTTCCCGCGAATGTCTATCCCTGGGTGCAGGCTGCGCGCCGTGGCGGGCCCGCTGTCTGTTGGCTCGTTCCACCCGATGGCCGCGTGACACCGGAAGCCGTGGCCGCCGCGCTGCGACCCGAAATCACAGCGCTCGCCGTCAGCGCGGTCGATTTCCGCACCGGCTATCGCGCTGACCTCGCGGCACTGCGCGACATATTGGGCGAGCGCTTGCTTCTCGTGGACGCAATCCAGGCTTTCGGGGTCGTCGATCTGCCCTGGCACCTCGCTGACGCGGTGGTCACGGGCGGCCAGAAATGGCTCCGTGCGGGCTGGGGCAGCGGGTTTCTCTCCCTCTCCTCACGCGCTCTCGATCGTTTGGGAGGATCCCTCTCTGGCTGGAGCGGCACCGTCGCCGCGGATCGTTTCGACAGCCTTCTGCACGAGCCTGCAAGCTCCGCCGCCAGATTTCGCATGACGAATCCCGATCTCGTGGCCGTCGCGGCGCTCGAAACGGCATTGCAGCTTTTCGCTTCTGCCGGACCCGCGCGCATCGAGCGCGCCGTTAAAGCCCGCGTCGATGCGCTACTCGATGTGATCTCCGACTACGGCGCGCGCACGCTTCTGCCACTCTCCCCACGCGAGCGCGCGGGCATCATTCCGCTCGTTCTGCCAGGCCGTGATCCGAAGAGCGTCGGATCAGCGCTGCGCGATGCCGGCCTCACCGTCTCCGTCCGCGAAGACCATGTGCGCCTTTCCCCGCACGCGACCACGCCCTTTGAGGCCGTTGAGCGGTTCGCCGCTGTGCTCTGCACCCTCGCCCCACCCCGGCACTTTCGCCATATCAGCAGTGCTATCCCACCCTGAGGCTCGGCTCATTGAGCCAGGCGCGCACACGCGGGTGGCTCAGCACCTCGGGGTTGACGACGAAGCGCGGCCGCCGCCCCGAAAGCGCTGCTTCGATATCTGAGAGCGCGCTTGTCGCGATGGCATCGAAACATTCATCGGTCCAGCAGAGCGCGTGCGGCGTCACCAAGGTGTTTTCCATCGCCAGCAACGGGTTGGCCGGATCGACGGGCTCCCGCTCGAACACGTCGAGCCCGGCCCCGGCGATGCGGCCTGCGGACAGGGCGGCGATCAGCGCGGCCTCGTCAACGATCGGCCCGCGCGCGACATTAATCAGATAGGCGGTCGGCTTCATCAGCGCGATCTCTTTCGCACCGATCAGGTGCCTCGTCTCTTCATTGAGAATGCAGGTGATGAGAACGAAATCCGCTTCCGCCATCAGCAGCTCGAGCAGCACTTTCTCAGCGCCGAGCGCCTCGACTGCGGCGGCCTCAACATAAGGGTCGGCGGCGAGGATCCGCATATCGAAGGCGCGGGCGAGGCGGATCGTCTCGCGGCCGATGCTGCCAGCGCCGACGATACCGAGGCATTTTTTCGTGAGCCCCCGCCCCATATGGTCGGTGCGCCGGTTCCAGCCGCCGCTGCGTGTGAGCCGATCCTTCACAAGAAGCTTCTGAGCAAGGGCCAGGACATAGGTTATGGCGATCGTGGCAACCGGCCGGCGCACGGCCACCGGGGTATTGGTGAGCACGATTCCTGCCTGCGTCAGGGCCGGCACATCAACGGAATCGTAGCCGACGCCGTGACGCGCGACGATACGCAAGCGGCAATCCTGTCGCCCGACACTCGCGGCCGTGACACGCGGCATATTGACGCAGAGCGCATCGTAGCGCGCGGCGATCTCGGGTGTAATCTCGCTTACATCCTCCGCGACCCACTCCCGGGCAAACGCGCCGAGAGCCCCGAGCGCGGCGTCCCCGAAAGCGGGGGCGCCGCTGCCCGTCAGCAGATCGCGGGTGAGGCCGACGCGGAAGGTGGATTCCATGGGATGCCTCAAGCAAGTGACTTCAGAGTCTCTATGCCGGACTTGAGCGCGGCCTGATAGATCGCATGATCGATCCCGTAGGCGATCATTCGGAAGCCAAATCCCCAATAGTCCCGCGCCCAGGTCTCGTCGGTCGCGAGAAAGCCGGCCAGCTTGCCGTTCGCCTTGGCCGCGGCGACCACGCGGCGGATCGCCGCAAGATAGTCGGGATGCTGGAATTCGCCAGGAATGCCCAGAAAATTGGTGAGATCGAAATGCCCGACCCAGACGACATCGACACCCGGGGTCGCGGCGATCTCCTCGACATTCGCAAGACCCTTGTCGGTCTCGATCTGGGCGATGACGAGCGTCCGCATACCGGCCGCGCGCATCTTCTCGGCTGGCGTGCCGGGCAGGTAGGCATCATGCGCCATGCCGAAGGCGGCGCCACGGCGTCCGCGCGGCGGATAATGCGCGGAGGCGACGATGCGCTCAGCCTCGGCGCGACTCTCGACCATCGGCAGCATGACGCCTTCGGCGCCCATGTCGAGCGCGCGGGCGATGAAATCATATTCATTCGCCGGCACACGGGCGAGCGGGGCCACGCCCATGCCGCGGCAGCCGGCGACAAGATGCTTGAACGTTTCGAATTCAAGGCCCGTATGTTCCATGTCGAACAGCGCGAAATCGGCGCCGGTGGTGGCGATGATCGCCGGCATTCCGGCGCTGAAAAACTCGAAGACCATGGGCCCGAACGCATGTCCCTCACGCTTGAGGATCTCCTTGAGCGGCGGGCGGGGCATCGCGTTCTCCTCTCCGGTTTGGCTGTCAAGACGCGCGGGAAAGCCTGGCCCGGCGCCAATAATAGGCAGAGACAGAGTCGAGATGCTTCTGCATTTCGGACTCCGCCTTGTCTGGATCGTGCGCGGCGATCGCCGCGAAGATGCGCTCATGCGCCCCGAAGGCCGACGCTTCGGCACCACGCGCGGTGAGTGAGACACTGCGCTGCTCGGTGAGCCAGCCGGTCAGGGCCTGATGCACACCGATGAGCAGGGGATTGCGCACGGTGCGCACAATCTCGAGGTGAAAGGCGACATCCGTCATCTCGAAGCGGCTGGTATGGCCACGCGCGGCACGATTGGCCTCGAGCGCCTTTTCCATCCGGGCGATATCCTCCCCGGTCGCGATCCGTGCGGCCTGCCGCGCGCTCGCCGCCTCGAACAATTGCCGAGCGGCCTGGAACTGGCGAACCCCTTCTTCCTTGGCGAGATAGACTCCCGCCGCGCCAGAGAGCGCATCGATCAACTGATCAGCATCGGGGTGGGAGACGCGGGCGCGCTCTCCATTGCCGAGCACGATGAGCCCCTTCTGCCGAAGCGAAAGTAACGCTTCGCGGATCGCGGGCCGCCCGACGGCGAAGCGCTCCATCAGCTCACGCTCCGCCGGCAACGCTTCGCCCTCTGAAAGCTCGCCATCGCGGATCATGTGCTCGATGCGCTCGGCCACTTGCTGATAGAGCCGGCGCCTGAGGACCGGCTGAAAGGCCACGGCTTCGTCTCACCCTGCTTGATGGTATGAAAGGTTTATGGCATGATTCTATAGGACGTCAAGCCGAAGGCAAGGGAGGGTGCCGGTGGGCGGCCCAGTGGACGGTTACGTGATCCTGGCACGGTTCCGCATCGCTCCCGGCAGGCGGCATGAATTCCTTGAGCATATCGGGCGCAACGCCGCGGCTTCCGTGGCCGACGAGCCGGGATGCCGCCGTTTCGATGTGCTGACGAGTGAAGCGGAAACGGACGGGCAAGAAACGGGCGGACGGGGCGCCGGCGGTGATGAGGATGATGAGGTGGTCCTCTACGAGATCTATGACAGCCCGGCCGCCTTCGCCGCCCATCTCGGAACCCCGCACTTCGCCGCCTTTCGCGCCGCCACCAAGGCGATGGTGCTCTCCTCGGCGATCGAACGTTTCTACCTGCGGGAGAATGCGCGCGGCTGACGAAGAAGCGGTCTCACGATGAAAGATAGGGCATAAGACCCTGATCTTCGGTGCAGAGGGAGAAAACGGACATGAAACCAAAAATGCAGCATTTCCTGCTCTGCATGGCTTGCGCCGTCCTGCTCGCCATGCTTGCGCCCGCCGCCCGTGCAGCGGGCCCGGTGATTGCGCTCTCCAACGCCTATTACGGCAATACCTGGCGCCACCAGATGGTGGAGGCATTCCAGGCGGCCGCGGATGAAGCGAAGAAGGAGGGGCTGATCTCCGACTATGTCATCCTCAACGGGGACGGCTCCGTCAATCAGCAGATGTCGCAGATGAGCGATCTCATCCTCAAGCATGTCGATGCCATCGTCATCGATGCAGCTTCGGAGACCGCGCTCAACGGCATCATCGCGAAGGCCTGCGCCGCGGGGATCAAGGTGCTCGCGTTTGATTCGATCGTCAGCGCACCCTGCTCTTACAAACTCAATTTCGACTTCAAGGGCTATATGACGACGCTTACCAACGACATTATGAAAATGATCGGCGGCAAGGGCAATATCATCATCGTCCGCGGGGTCAAGGGTTCGGCACCAGACAATGATATGTATGCGGCACAGACGGAAGCGCTCAAGAAATTTCCGGATGTGAAGGTGGTTGCCACCGTCTATGGCCAGGCAACCGGATCGGTTGCGCAGGCCGCGGTGGCGAATGTGCTGCCCAGCCTGCCGCGGGTCGATGCGGTCCTCGGGCAGGGCGGCGGCGATGATTACGGCATCGCCCAAGCCTTCGAGCAGTTCGGCGGCCCCTATTCGAACAAGCCGCCGGTCATCGCTGGCGGTGGCAGCTCCAACTTCATCCACTGGTGGGC
>DASZQO010000232.1:0-7232 GCA_035549615.1 Acetobacteraceae bacterium | reverse complement strand
CCCCACCCCGTCCCCGGCTCGCCTTTCGCCTCGGCATCACCGGCGCACGCCCGGACAAGCTCGATCCGGCCGTGCTTCCGGCGCTCAGGGAATCGGTCACGCGCGTGATGCGGCACGTGCGAGAGCGGATCGCGGCCATGGCCGAAGAGCGGACCGTGCAGGCGACCTATGCGCCCGGCGAGCCGCTCATCCGTCTCTTTTCTCCGCTCGCCGAAGGCTCCGACCGGATCGCCGCCGAGGCGGCCCTTGCCGAAGGGTTTCGGCTTGAGGTGCCGCTCCCCTTCCCCGCCGACGAGTACGAAAAGACCTTCTCGGGGGACAGAGAGGCCTTCCATGCCTTGCTTGCGGCCGCCAGGGCCGAAGATGGCCGTCCCGCGGTGCTGGCCCTGGACGGCAGGCGTGATGGAGACGCCGAGGCCGGGTATCGGGCGGTCGGCCGTTTCGTCACCCGCAATGCGGACCTTCTGATCGCGATCTGGGACGGCGATCACGGCAAGCCCGGCGGCACGGGGGAGATTGTCCGCTATGCCGTGCGCAGCCACGTGCCGGTGTGGTGGATCGATCCGGCGGCCACGACCGCCCCTCGCCTCCTGCTCGACCCGATGGATTTGGAGCACCCGGCGGCGGCGCCCTCCGGCGCCGCGGCGGAGGCGGCGCTCGATGATCTGCTCCGTGCCGCGATCGTGCCGCCGGTGCCGGGCCGATCCTATCATCACACGAGGATCGGCGCGGCCGCGCACTGGCTCTCTGCCCGCCTCCTGCCGTCCCGCGCCCCGCTTTCCGCCTATTTCGCCGAAGCCGAGGAAAGCGTCCGTCCGCGCCCCTGGCGCCTGTACTCGTGGGTTCTCGACCGCATCGCCCCCGAGCGTGACACCGCGCCGCTTGCGCTTCCGACGAGCCCGCCCGAGCCCGACGACGATGTCGAGCGTCCCTGGCGGGAGATGTACGAAGCAGCCGACCGGTACGGCGGCAAATACACGGACCGCTACCGCTCCTCCTATGTCCTGGTCATCGCGCTGGCCGCGCTCACGGTCTCGGCGATGGGCCTCGCGCTCGCCTCGCCCCGCTTCTTCGGCCTGCCGGCGGGATCGGTCGAACTCATCGCCCTGCTCGCCATCTTCGGCATCGTCGTCGCAAGCGAGCTCAGGCGCTGGCACGAGCGGTGGATCGCTTATCGGCTCCTCGCCGAACTCTGTCGCAAGCAGCGGATGCTCGCCCGCCTCGGCTGGCCGCTGCCGATCGCTCAGGTGGCCGAACTCGCCCGCGACCCCGAGCAGAACGGACCACCAAGGGATGCATGGGTCGGCTGGTACGTCACGGCGATGATGCGCGGGGCGGCGGTGCCGCACGGCGCCATTGCCGAACATGCCCTCCGCGCCCGCCATATCGGCGAGATCGTGATCGCGACCCAGACCGACTATCACAAACGCCGGGCGCGGCGCAGCCGCATCGCCGCACGCAGGCTCGTCGATCTCGGCGAGCTCGCCTTCGGCGCCACTCTCGCGCTCGTCAGCCTCAAGCTCGGGGTGATGGTGCATGCCCTGCTGCAAGGCGCGCTCGCCACCGCCGAACACTCGGGCATGGCGCGCTGGGTCGGCTTCGCCTGCACCGCGCTCGCCGCCCTCTCCGCCGGCTTTGTCAGCCTGCGCGCCTATGCCGAATTCGATCTTCTTCACCTGCAATCGGCGCGAATGCTGCGGGTGCTCGCCGAGACGAAGCAGGAGATCGAGGCGATCGATCCCGCCCGCCCGCTCGCCGCTTCGTCCCTCGGCGCGGCCCTGCACGATCTGGCGCTTGCGATGCTGCAAGACGTGCAGGGCTGGTCGCTGCTTTTCCGCACCAAGACACCCGAGCCGGGCTGAGCGAACCCCGTGCGAGAGCCTGTTGACAGCCGGAGCCATCGGTCACGCTCGCGTCTCCACGCGAAGCGCGCGCCGGCGATGGCAGTCCGGCGGGTTCGCCGTGGCGACAAGCTCTTTATCAAGGGCGGTGAATCGGTCGTGATCGGGCGGCCCGCGCCAAGTCAGGGCGATTTTCCGGCCGGCACCCCGGCCCAGCCCAGCAGCACAACCACGCCCGCCGCCGGCCGCCCCGGCCCCGCGGGGACCATGTTCTCGCGCACCTCCTTGGCGTGCGGAAGAAGGGTCGCGAGTGCCGCGAGCTGTGCCTCGGCGGCACGCCCGGAGCGGATGATGGTGAGCATGCCGGCGATGCGGACGAACCGCTCCTCGGACATCACGCCGAGCCAGAGCGGCAGCCGCCGGTCGCCGGCGCGAAGCACGGCATCGCTCGGCCAGAGACGGAGCACGAGCCGCCTCGGCGGGGCGTGACTGGCTTGCAGCGGGCGCGTGAGGACGAGCGCCTCGGCTCTGCCGTCCGCGAAGCGCGGCAGAACCGGCAGAGCGCCCGGGTCGATGGCGGGCGCAAGCCAGGCGAGCCCGCTCCGGAGTCCCCAGGCTGGCGGGGGCTGCCAGCCTTGCCCCGCCAGCGCCTGCTCGAGCGCGGGCAGTGGTCCGGCCCACTGCAGCACAAAATGTTGTGCGAGATTGCCGAGCAGCCCGATGCGATTGCCCGGCAGGCTTGCCCAGCCGGTGTCCCGCCATTCCGAGAGCGCCATTTCCAGCACGGGCGCGGGCGGCGGCGGGACAGGCGCTGGCACGAGATCATAGCCCCCCGCCTGGGCGCCGATGGTGGCGATCAGCACGGCCAACGTCACCAGGGCGATCGGCAGCGCCCGGCCTGGAGGCGGGCGGCGGAGCTGGGCGGCAAACCCCACCAGGCCAAGCCAGGCCAGTGCGAAGGCGATCGCGATGATCTCGGTCGAAAATACCGAAAAGCCGAGATAGAGCCGCGCGGCGGCGCCAAACACCACGACGAGGCTGAGCCCGCTCGCGATTGCTGGGCCGAGCCCGGGCGCGGCGGCCCTGATGATGAAAAGGCCCACCAGCCCATAGGCGAGAGCCGCGGCCATCGCGTCCCAATGGCCCGGCAGGCCGGCAAGGTCGGTCTCCGGCGGCAATGTCGGGTGGGGCAGCAGGCTGAGCAGAAAGCCGAGCGCGAGGGCAGCGGCAAGGCCGACGATCCAGGAGAGCGCGAACATCCACTGGCGCTCGATCGCGAGGACAAGGAGCACACCGGCGCCGAGCAGGCCGAGCGCCGTGGCGCTGCCGGTGGCGGCGAAGACGCGCATCGCCGCATCGGCCCAGTCGGCATGCAGGGAGCTGAGCCCGATCATCACGACCCCATCGAGCCGGGCTATGGGCCGGCCGGCCAGCACGCTCTCGACCGCCACGAGCAGAAGCCAGACACCGCCCACGATCAGCCCGGCCATGGCGGCGAGGCCGAACGCCTCGGCCCGGTCGGTGGCGAGCACACGGGCGAGCAGACGCTGCGGACCGCCCGGCCGGCGCGCGGCCCAGGCGGCCAGCGGCTCGGCGAGGCGGCCAAGCGCCTGCGGCAGGCTATGCATCGCCCACCGCGAAACCCAGATCACGGCGTAAGCGAGCAGGATCAGAAGGAGGGCGAGCGCGGCGAGCCGGCCGGCCACGGCGCCGAGCAGCTCGAGCGAGGCGCCGAGAAAGAGCCCGAAGAGAATGTGCGAGACCGCCCAGAGGACGGCCGCCGCAATGTCGGTCAGGAAAAATCGTGCCGGCGTCATCGCCAGGATCCCGGCAAACAGCGGGACCACGGCGCGCACGCCAGGCGTGAAACGCCCGATGAAGACGCTCGTCTCGCTGCTGCGCTGGAAAAGGGCCGCTCCACGCTCCGCGAGCTCGGGATGATTGCCGAGCGGCCAGAGGCGGAAGACGGCATCCTTGTAGCGCCGGCCGAGCCAGTAGCCGAACCCGTCCCCCAGCACGGCGCCGAGCACCACGGCCCCGGTCAGCGGCCAGAACTCAAGCGCCCCGGCGGCGATCAGGGCGGCGAGCGTGACGATAACGGCCGTGCCCGGCACCAGCGCCCCGATCACGGGCAGGGCTTCGGCGCCCGCCAGCACCAGCCCCAGGCCATAGGCGATCAGGGCGTGATCAGACGCTATGGCGACGAGACGATCGACGAAAGCGTGCATTCAGCGAAACTGTTCTCGGGCGGGACGGTAGCAGGAAGGCGCAGCTTCCGTTATCGGACGCGGCCGGTGCCGCGCGCGGGCGAGGCGCGGCGGAGCACGATTCGGCGAAGAGAGAGGGGCGTTCCGATCCAGCATCTCGCTTCCGGGCATCCTTTTCGCTTGCGGGCGGAGGTGAGAGAGGCTCTGGCCTCTCCCGCCGACGGATGCAAGGCATCGCCCAGCGGCAAGGCACGATGAAGGCGGCGCGGGCGGCCAGTGTGTTCGGCATCTTCCTTCGGCTCGGCTGCACGAGCTTCGGTGGCCCGATTGCCCATCTCGGCTTCTTCCGCGGAGAGTTTGTCGCCAAAAGGCGCTGGCTTGGCGAGACCGAATTTGCAGACATCGTGGCGCTCTGCCAGTCTTTGCCCGGACCGGCGAGCAGCCAGGTCGCGGCGAGCATCGGCCTGATGGCGGCCGGCCTGCCCGGCCTGTTCGCGGCCTGGCTCGGTTTCACTCTGCCCTCGGCAGCAGCGCTCATCCTCTTCGCCTATGGCGCCGGGCGGATCGGATCCCTCGCGAGCTCGCCCTGGCTGCATGGGCTCAAGATCGTCGCCGTGGCGGTCGTCGCCCAGGCGCTCTGGGGCATGGCGCGTTCGCTCTGCCCGGACCGGCTGCGGGTGACGATCGCGATCACGATGGCCGTGCTCTCGCTCGCGGCCCCGGCGGCGCCCGGCCAGATCGCGGCGATCGCCCTTGGCGCGCTCATCGGCTGGCTGTGGATCCGCGAGCCGCCAAAGCCCGTTGTCGGCACGCTCTCCTTCTCGCTTCCCCGCCCGCTCGCGCTGGCCGCGCTGATCGCCTTCGCCGCCCTGCTCGCCCTGCTGCCGCTCGCGGCCGGGGCGAGCGGCAATCACGTGGTGGCGCTGGTCTCGCGCTTCTATCGCGCCGGGGCGCTGGTGTTCGGCGGCGGGCATGTCGTGCTGCCGCTTCTTCAGCAGGCGGTCGTGCCACCCGGCTGGATTGGCAATAGCGGCTTTCTTGCGGGCTATGGCGCGGCGCAGGCGGTGCCCGGCCCGCTCTTCACCTTCGCCGCCTATCTCGGCGCGGCGATGCATCCGCGCCCGAACGGCTGGCTCGGCGGCCTGATCTGCCTGGTCTCGATCTATCTTCCCTCCTTGCTGCTGCTCGTCGGGGTCCTGCCCTACTGGGACAGGCTCCGGCGCGCCACCGAAGTGCAGGCAGCGTTGCGCGGCGTCAACGCTGCCGTGGTTGGCCTGCTGCTCGCCGCGCTCTACAATCCGGTCTGGACGAGCGCGATCGGCACGCGGGGCGATTTCGCCATCGTGATCGCCGCCTTCCTCCTCCTCGTCTTCTGGCGTGCCCCGCCCTGGCTCGTCGTCCTGCTCGGCGCCGCAGCGGCGGAATTCATTGCGTTTTTGTAGCAAATCACGCGGGGTCCGGCTTGCGCCCCCGCAAGCGGCGTGCAAACCATGGCCCCACGCAGCGTCTGCCTGGCTGCCAATGGAAGGAGGTCGGAATGAAAAGCAGCATTGTCGCGGGCGCGGCGCTCGCGATGTCGATCGCCTGGTGCTCCGCTGCCTCGGCGCAAGGGCTGGTGGACCCGGCAAGCCTCTCGCAATGCTTTCTCAAGCAGGCGGCGGATACGCCGATGGTTCAGCACAAGGCCAAGCCGGGGCCGTACAAGATCGCGTTCAGCAACTCCTATTACGGCAACAATTGGCGGACGGAGATGCTGAACATCGCGCGGGCCTATGTCGCGCAGCCCGCGGTCGCGAAATATATCGCCAAGTTCGAGATTCAGAATTCCGGCAATGATGTCGCGCAGGAGGTCGCGCAGATCCGCCAGATGATCCTTGGCGGCTATGACGCGATCGTCGTTGACGGCGCATCCCCCTCGGGGCTCGACAGCGTGATCAACCAGGCGGTTCGCCAGGGCATCCTGGTCGTCGCGTTCGACAATACGGTGACGACGCACGCGGCCATCAACATCAATGAGAACCAGTACGAGATGGGCCACCTTTGGGCAGAGTTCCTTGCCAAGCAGACAGGCGGCAAGGGCAAGATCCTGATGGTGCGGGGTCTCGCCGGCACGACTGTCGACAATGATCAGGGTGATGGCGGGCTTGCCGTGTTCAAGACCTATCCCGGCATTTCGACCGTGCAGGTGTACGGAAACTGGGATGTCGGCGTGAATCAGAAGGTCACCGCGGACGCGCTCGCCACCAACCATGACATCGCGGGTGTCTGGGCCACGGAGGGCGCCACGGGCGCGTTGCAGGCCTTCCTGCAGGTGAACGCGCCGCTCGTGCCGATGACGAGCGAATCTGACAATGGCTTCATGATGCTGGCGGTGCAGCACAAGATTCCGGCGCTGGTGATCGGCCAGTCCCCGGCGCTCGTGGCCACCGCGATCCGCGCCGCGATCGCCGTGCTCGCCGGCCAGGCCGTGCCGCGGGATGCCAATATCCCGCTCAATCCGGTGACGACGGATGAGATGAAGCCGGGGGTCAATTACTTCCCGAACCTGCCCAATAGCTTTGTCACCAACATCAGCATCCCGCAATGCAATGTCTCGATCCCGGTGGACGCCGTCGTGAAGTGAGCCGCATTCGCCGAACCGGACACGACATGCCGGACACGACATGATGGGGTGATGGAGGATCGACAGACATCTCCGGCCGCTTCCGAAAGGCCGCTCCTCACAGCCACTGGGCTCACCAAGCGCTTCGGTGGCGTGGTTGCACTCAAAAGCGCGGACCTCTCCCTTTTCCCGGGAGAGGTTCATGCGCTGCTCGGCGCCAACGGTGCCGGCAAGAGCACGCTGGTCAAAATCCTTGCCGGTGTCGAGCGGCCCGATGAAGGCGAGCTCCGGATTGGCGAGCGGCAAGTCACCTTCGCCACGCCCCGCGCCGCGCTCGCCGCCGGCATCGCAACCGTCCATCAGGAGCTCTCGCTTTTCCCCAATCTCGGCGTGGCGGAAAACATCCTGATCGGCCGCGAGCCGCGACGGGGCGGCCTCTGGCTCGACCCGCGCGCCGCGCGCCGCGCGGCGGCGGCGCTGCTCGAAAGCCTGGGCGCGGCGGATATCGATATCGAGGCGCCTGTCGGTGAGCTGCCGCTGGCGCAGGCTCAGCTCGTGGAGATCGCCAAGGCTCTCTCCGAC
>DASZQO010000231.1:0-15796 GCA_035549615.1 Acetobacteraceae bacterium | reverse complement strand
GGCTCGAAGAACATGTGCTCGGTGCGGCAGAGCCCGATCCCCTCCGCGCCGAATCGCCGCGCGGTCTCGGCATCGAGCGGGGTCTCCGCATTGGCCCGCACGCCGAGCCTGCGGAAACGGTCCGCCCATTCCATAAGCGTTACGAAATCGCTCGAAAGCGCCGGCTCGACCATGGCGACCGTGCCCACGAACACCTCTCCGGTCGCACCGTCGAGCGTGATCGTCTCGCCTTCGCGCACGGTGATCCCGCCGGCCGAAAGCGTTTGCGCGCCGTAATCGACGGTGATGCCGCCCGCGCCCGCGACACAGGGCCGGCCCATGCCGCGCGCCACCACCGCGGCATGGCTGGTCATTCCGCCGCGCGTCGTCAGAACGCCCTTGGCGGCGTGCATGCCGTGAATATCCTCGGGGCTGGTCTCGATCCGCACCAGCACCACCGCCTCGCCGCGCGCGGCGCGCATCTCCGCCTCATCGGCGCTGAACACCACCGCGCCCGAAGCCGCCCCGGGGCTCGCGGGCAGGCCGCGCGAAAGCAGCGTGCGCGGCGCATTCGGATCGAGGGTCGGATGGAGAAGCTGGTCGAGATTCGCCGGATCAACCCGCAAGACCGCCTCGCTCTTCTCGATCAGTCCCTCCTTTGCCATCTCGACCGCGATGCGGAGGCTTGCCGCCGCGGTCCGCTTTCCATTGCGTGTTTGCAACAGATAGAGCCGGCCGCGCTCGATCGTGAACTCGATATCCTGCATGTCGCGATAATGCCGCTCGAGCGTTTCGCGCACCGCGCAGAGCTCGCGATAGGCGGCCGGCAGCGCCTCCTCCATGCTGCGCTCGTTCTCCTTGGCGCGCGCCTTGGAAAGCGGTGCGGGCGTGCGGATGCCGGCGACCACGTCCTCGCCCTGCGCATTGACGAGATACTCGCCGAAGAAGACATTCTCTCCGGTCGAAGGGTCGCGCGTGAAGCACACACCCGTGGCGCAATCCTCGCCCATATTGCCGAACACCATCGCCTGCACATTGACCGCCGTGCCCCAGTCGGCCGGGATCTCGTGCAGGCGGCGGTAGGTGATGGCGCGCGGGTTCATCCAGCTGCCGAACACCGCCCCGATCGCGCCCCAAAGCTGCTCCTCCGGGTCCTGCGGGAAAGGCCGTCCCGTCTCCGCCTCGACGAGGTCCT
Source organism: Acetobacteraceae bacterium (assembly GCA_035549615.1). Classification (GTDB taxonomy): domain Bacteria; phylum Pseudomonadota; class Alphaproteobacteria; order Acetobacterales; family Acetobacteraceae; genus JAKAWQ01. The sequence goes on along the minus strand of DASZQO010000231.1, from coordinate 14,622 downwards.
TGTAGGCGGCAACCACGCGGTGCCAGTCCTGCGCGGTCAGCTCGGGATCGGCGCTGGCGCCCACGTCCTCGCGCACATGCTCGAGAATTTCCTCGAAGCGGTGATGATCGACATCGAGCACGACATTGCCGTACATCTGGATGAAGCGGCGATAGCTGTCCCAGGCGAAGCGGGCGTCATTCGCGCTCGCGCCGAGCCCTTCCACGGTCGCGTCATTGAGGCCGAGATTGAGCACCGTATCCATCATTCCCGGCATTGAGGCGCGCGCGCCCGAGCGCACCGAGACGAGCAGCGGCTGGCGCCGGTCGCCGAAGCGCCGTCCGGTCGCTTCCTCCATCCGGCGCATGGCGGCCGCCACGTCCGCCTGCAGTTCGTCCGGATATTGCCGGTCATTGCGGTAATAAACGCTGCAGACCTCGGTCGTGATGGTGAAGCCGGGCGGAACCGGCAGGCCGATCGAGGCCATCTCGGCGAGGTTCGCGCCCTTGCCGCCAAGAAGGTTGCGCATATCGGCCCGTCCCTCGGAAAGGCCGGCACCGAAGCTATAGACCCACTTCGTCATGCCCAATTCCTATTCGTCTCTGGCTTCAATTTTCGAAAGATCGGCGATCCGGTCGATAGTGCTTCGCATGCCCTGCAGCAGTCGCAGCCGATTGCGGCGCAATTCCGGCTCTTTTGCGTTCACCGTGACGCGGTCGAAAAACGCATCCAGCGGGGCGCGCAGCGGGGAAAGCACTTCGAGCGCCCGCTCGAAATGCTCGTCCTTGAGCATTGCCTCGGCGTTCCGCCGCGCCGCGTCGAGCGCCGCGGCCAGCGCCTTCTCCTCCGCCTCGCGCAGCAGCGCCTCGTCCGGCCGCGCGTGGAAGGGCCCGTCCTTCTTCTCTTCGATCCTCAAGATGTTGGCCGCGCGCCGATAGGCGGTGAGCAGGTCCGCGCCCGTCTCGGTCCCGAGCAAAGCGGCGACCGCACCCGTGCGCGCGAGCAGCCGCGTGAGATCATCGTCCTCGCCCGCATCTCCTTTGGCGGCGAACACGGCGGCGAGAACATCATGCCGCGCCCCTTCGGCGCGAAGCTGCACACGCAGCCGCTCGACGATGAATTGCAGGATCTGCTCGGGCAAGGTCTCGAGCGCCCGCGGCTCGGGGCGGACCGCACGCTCCTCGGCATGCTCCAGCTGCACGAAATCGCGCCAGCGCGCGATCAGCGGCAGGAGCTTCAGGCGAAGCCCGTTCTCGCGTACGATGCGCACGATGCCGAGGGCCGCGCGGCGCAGCCCATAAGGATCGGCGGAGCCTGTCGGCCGCTCGCCGATGGCGAAAAAACCACAGAGCAGATCAAGCTTCTCGGCGAGCGCGGCGGCGATGGAAACGGGTGCCCTCGGCACCTCATCCTCCGGTCCCTTCGGCGCATAATGCTCGCGGATCGCCGCCGCCACACTCTCGGGCTCGCCGTCATTCAGCGCGTAATAGCTTCCCATCACGCCTTGCAGCTCGGGGAACTCGCCGACCATCCCGCTCACGAGATCGGCCTTGGCGAGCAGGCATGCGCGCTCCGCCAGCGCCGGCGGCGCCTTCACGAGCGGAGCGATCGCCCGCACGAGATTGATGATTCGCCGCACCCGTGCGCCCTGGCTGCCGAGCCGCGCATGGAAGGTCACATGCTCAAGCTTCGGCACCCGCGCCTCAAGCCGCATATGCCGGTCGAGATCCCAGAAATGCCGCGCATCCGCGAGCCGCGCGCGCAGCACGCGCTCATTGCCGGCGATGATCGCCGCCCCGCCATCGTCCGCCGCGATATTGGCGACGAAGGCGAATTTTTGCGCAAATCTTCCGTCCGGCTCGGCCAGCGCGAAATAGCGCTGATTGAGCCGCATCGTCACCTGCATCACCTCGGGGGGCAGATCCATGAAAGCCGCATCGATCGTGCCGAGCAGCGGCACCGGCCATTCCACCAGTCCCGCCACTTCCTCGAGCAGCGCCGGATCGGCCTCCGCGAGCCGGAGCCGCGCCTCCCTCGCAAGCCGCGCGATCTCCGCCCCGATCCGTTCCTTTCGTTCCTCTGCAGAAACAAGAACGCGGCGTTCCTTGAGCGCGTGGGCCCATTCCTTCGCCGAGCGGACCGCGAAGGCGCCGGGGGCGTGGAATCGATGGCCCTCGGTCAGGCCGCCGGAGACGAGCCCGTGCCCGTCATCGCCATTCTCGGCGAGCGCGAATGGCACCACCGCGCCATCGAACAGGCAGAGGATGCGCCGGAGCGGCCGCACCCAGGTGAAATTGCTGGTGCCCCAGCGCATGGATTTGGGCCAGGGGAAGCGCCGCAGCAGGGGCGGCAGCACCTGGGCGATCCGGGAAGCGGTCGGCACCGCCTTCTCCTCGCGCTCCAGCACCCAGTAGCCGGCCTCTTCGGCCAGCTCTGCCCGCGCCGCGCCGTGCTTGCGGAGGAATCCGGCCACCGCGGCCTCGGGCGCGCCTTGGCGCGGGCCGCGCTCGCGGACGCGGCGCGCGGGCAGGGCGGATGCCAGCTCGGCGGCAAGCGCGATCCGCCGCGGCCCGTGGAAGCTCCGCACCGCCGCGAGATCCAGCGGCGCCAGCGCCTCCCGGACGAGCCGTGCCAGATCCTCGGCGGCGCGCGCCTGCATCCGCGCCGGGATCTCTTCGCTCAGAAGCTCCAGCAGCAGTTCTGGCATGGCTCAGCCGGTCTCGCCGGCGAGCCAGGCCTCGCAGCTTCCTTTGGCCAGCGCGCGCACCCGGCCGATCATCGCCGCCCGCTCGGCAACGCTGATCACCCCGCGCGCGTCGAGCAGGTTGAAAAGATGGCTCGCCTTGATGCACTGGTCATAGGCCGGTACGGCAAGCCCCGCTTCCAGCAGCGCGGCGCATTCGCGCTCGGCATCGGCAAAATGGCGCGCGAGCAGCTCGGGGTCCGCCCGCTCGAAGCTATAGACGCTCATCTCCCGCTCAGCGCGTCGGAACACATCGCCGTAGGTCACCCCCGCCCCGTTGAATTCGAGATCGAAGATGTTCTCCACACCCTGCACGTACATCGCCAGCCGTTCGAGCCCGTAGGTGTATTCGACCGAGGGGAGGGCGCAGGGGATGCCGCCCACCTGCTGGAAATAGGTGAACTGGGTCACCTCCATCCCATCGCACCAGACCTCCCAGCCGAGGCCCCAGGCGCCGAGGGTCGGGCTCTCCCAATCATCCTCGACGAAGCGGATATCGTGCGCGAGCGGATCGATCCCGAGCGCCCGGTAGCTCGCCAGCAGAAGCTCCTGCGGGTCCGCCGGCACCGGCTTCAGCAGGGCCTGGAACTGGTAGTAGTGCCCGAGCCGGTTCGGATTCTCGCCGTAACGCCCGTCGGTCGGTCGGCGCGAGGGCTGGACATAGGCCGCCCGCCACGGTTTTTCGCCGAGTGCGCGCAGCGTCGTCGCGGGGTGGAAGGTGCCGGCGCCCATCTCGACATCATAGGGCTGCAGCAGAACGCAGCCCTGCTCCGCCCAGAAGGCGCTGATTCGCAGGATCAGTTCCTGAAAGCTGCGTGGTTTGGTCGCGCTCATGGATTGTCCGCCGTGGCGGTATGGTGCGGCGCAGCTTACGGACGCAGCCGGGCGCGGGCAAGAAACGGAAGGCCGCTCGCCCGCGCGAGCCGGAGGCGGTCGCTTCCGCTCCCGAAGCCGGCTCGGCCGTTCCTTTCCCGCCTGAGCGAGAGCCGCGGGGTCTTCCCCTCCGGCCATCACGCCCTCGATCGCGCCCGCTTGATTGCGGTTCCGCCGCGCGCCACATCCGGCACCTGGGAGAAAGGCGGATCCGTGTCATGACCAACGAGGAACGCGACATCATCACCCGCTTCATCGAGCGGGTCGCCGGCGTGGGTGGCGGCTCGGTGCCCGCCACGAACGCGCCCTTGCCCCCGGTGGACCCGGAGGCGGACGCGCTGATCGCGGACCTTCTCGCCCGCCATCCCGGGGCGCGCTATCGCCTCGCCCAGATGGCTTTCGTGCAGGAGCATGCGCTCGCCGCTGCGCAGAGCCGGATTGCCGAGCTTCAGGCCCAGCTCGCGGCACGGCAGGCCGCGCCGCCCGGGCCGTCCCGGAGCGGCTTCTTCTCCGGCCTCTTCGGCGCCGGGGCCGCGCCGCCCCCGCCCCCACCGCCGCAATATGCCCAGCCGATGCCACCGCCTTATCCTCCGCCCGGCTCTCAGCCCGGTCTCTCTCAGCCCGGTCTCTTTCCGCGCGGCGGCTCGGGCTTCCTCGGCTCGGCCCTGGCGACCGCAGCCGGCGTGGCTGGCGGGGTCGTTGCCGGCAATGCGCTGATGAGCCTTTTTTCTCCTCATGCCGGGTTCGGCGGCGGTGCCTTCGGGAGCCCCTTCGCCGGCGCGCCGGAGAACGTCACCATCATCAACGAGAACGCGGATCCGAATTTGAATCCTGACATGAACCCCTGGGCCGACCCGAATGCGGGAACGGACCCGAACCAGGGCAATTTCGACCCGGCCCAGGCGGGATTCGATCCGAGCCAGGCGGGATTCGATCCCTCGCAAGGAGGCTTCGACCCGAGCCAGGCCGATTTCGATCCCACTCAGGGTGGATTCGATCCGGGAAACTTCGATCCAGGCAGCTTCGACGACGACACCACCCAGGTCTGAGCGGCAAGCCCCCCGCCCCAGCACCACCAGCCGGGCCGGGCGAGCGCCCTGGCCGCCTCGACGGCGGCGGGCGGATCGGGGAAGAGGCCGAAGCAGGTGGCGCCCGAGCCGCTCATGCGCGCGAGCAGGCAGCCGGGCTGGCCCGCGAGCGCGGCGAGAACCGGCCCGATGGCGGGGCAGAGCGCGATCGCGGGCGCCTCGAGATCGTTGCCGAGGCGCCGGAGATCGGCGGCGAGCGAGGCGGCATCGGGCCAGCTCTGAGGCAGGCATGCGGGCGGCGAGAAAGGCCCGCGCCGCGCGGCGAACACCGGCGCGGTGGGCACCGGCATGCCGGGATTGGCAAGGCAGAGGCCGAAGGGCGGCAGGGCCGGAGCGGGCGCCAAAGTCTCGCCAATGCCGCTCATCCTTGCCGGCACTCCGGCAAGGCAGACCGGCACGTCCGCGCCCAGCTTGACGGCGAGGGACGCGGCCCGCGCATCCGTTGCGCCCATCCCCCAGAGCCGTCCGAGCAGCCGCAGGGTCGCCGCCGCATCGGCCGAGCCACCGCCCAGCCCCGCGGCCTGCGGCAAGGTCTTCGTCAGCCGCAGCGCGGCGCGCGGGGCGCATCCCGCCTCCTTGGCCAGCGCGCGCGCGGCCCGGCAGATGAGATTGTCCTCCCCCGGCGAAAGCCCGGCCGCGCAGGGCCCGTCAATTTCGAGCGAGAGGTCGGGGGCTTCGGTTGCCGTCAGAAGGTCGGCAATGCCCGCGAAGACAACCAGGCTGTCCAGCACGTGATAGCCGTCCGGCCGTCTTCCGGTCACGTGGAGGAAGAGATTGACCTTGGCCGGCGCGAGCTCTTCAAGCGGAGGGCGCGTTATGGCTTGTGGCTCTCCGCCGTCGAGGCGCCCGCACCGGGGGCCACGCCGAGATCGCCGTAATCCCCGCCGAGCCGCGATTGCAGCTTGGCGGCTTCATCCGGGCTCGGGTGCATCGAAAGGGCCAGTTGCCATTGATAGCGCGCGGCGAGCCTGTTTCCGGCCGCCCAATAGGCATCGCCGAGATGGCCGTTGATGGTGGGGTCGTCCGGCTCCAGCGTGACCGCGCGCAGCAGCCAGCGGAGCGCGCCCGCCGTATCCCCCTGGCGGAGCAGGACATAGCCGAGGCTGTCGAGAATCGCCCCGTCGTTCGGCCGGAGCTGGGCGGCCTTGGCGATCATGTCGTGGGCCTGCGCCAGGTGCCTGCCCTGCACCGCCCAGGAATAGCCGAGATAATTCAGCACATAGGGCTGGTTGGGCTGAAGCTGCAGCGCCTTCTGGAAGTCCGGTTCGGCCCGCGCCCAATCATTCACCTGATCATAGGCGATGCCGCGATCGTAATAGAGGGTCCAATCGGCCGGCGCGGACGGGCCGAGGCGCGCGATCGCGTTGTCGTAGGCGGTAATCGCCTCCTTCCAGTGCTCGTGCTCGCGCAGGATGTCTCCTTCCACCTCGTACGGCCCGGGCTGATCGGGATGGAGGGCGGCGACACGGTTGAGGATCGCGAGCGCATCGGAAACCCTGCCGACATGGTCGAGCAGGACCGCCTGCCGAAGCTCGACGATGGGCGCGAGCGGATCGTTCGGGGAGATCGGCTCAAGCACGTCGAGCGCTGCCTGTGACTGATTCTGGCTGTCCAGAACATCGGCGAGAAGAAGCCGCGCCGGGGTCAGGTCGGGATGGAGCGTGAGGGCCAGGCGAAGGAGGATCACCGTGAAATCGGGCGAATCCTCTTCGCGGAGGCTCGCGGCAATGGCGAGATAGGCCTCGGCCATCCCGTCGGTCGGCGAGGTCACGGGCGGGGTGGCCACGTTGCGCTCAAGCGCCGGAAGCGCCATGGAAAGATCGTCTCCACCCCCGCCAAGAGCCGCGATGGTTGCCCGTGCCTCGGTGAGATGGCCCTGGCGCGCCTGCCAGCTCGCCACGGCGCGGGCAACCTGCAGGTTGGGCACCGCGAAGCCTTGCGCGGCAAGACTGTAATAACGATCGGCGAGCGCCGTGCGGCCAGCGAGATCGGCGATCATGGCGGCGTGCAGTACGTCGATGCCGCGGGCCTCGGGCCCGCTCAGATAGGGCTGCAGCGTTGCCAGCGCGGCATCGGTCCGCCCCGCGCCCTGCTCGGCCCAGGCGAGCAGGAGGGGGGAGAGGATCTGGGTCAGGCCCTCCTGTGGCAGATTGCGGATCAGGTGGATCGCGCCGGACCAGTTCTTCTCGAGCGCCGCCTGGTCGATCAGGGTGAGCATCGCCACCTGGTTGCCGGGCACCGTCCGCGCGAGAGCCGCCGCATCCGCATCACCGGCCATCAGGCTGGCGATAAAGGCCTGCTGGCGAAGCACCGGGTCGGACGGATCGGCGGCCGAAGCAAGGCGATAATATCGGGCGGCCTCGCCGAGCGCGAACTGGCTGTCGGCGTATCTTGCATCGAGAAAGGCGCCGTAGGCGCGGCCGCTGCTGCCGATGTTTGCGCTGGGCGCTCCTCCGGCTGCGCAGGCCGAGAGAAGACTGAGCACAAGAAGGAAAGGACGGCGCAGCAGGCGCAAATTCGGCATCGGATTGATCCTATAGCAGGGGTCGGGCAGCAGCGCCATCAAGGCTCTCGGGACTCGCCGCCGGATCCCCTTTTTTCGTTTGTCGCCCGCCAACTGCAAACAAGAGGGGGCCGGCCATTTTCCTGACGTTTTCCTACATCCCGGGCGGATAGTTCGGGCCTCCGCCGCCCTCCGGCGCGACCCACTCGATATTCTGGGTCGGGTCCTTGATATCGCAGCTCTTGCAGTGGATGCAGTTCTGGGCGTTGACGACGAGTTGCGGCGCCCCCTCCTCCGCCCCGACGATCTCATACACCCCCGCCGGGCAGTAGCGCGTCTCGGGGCTTCGGTAGCGTGCCCAATTCACGCTGATCGCCCGGGCGGGCTCGGCGAGCCGAAGGTGCGATGGCTGGTCCTCCTCGTGATTCGTGTTGCTGATGAAAACCGAGGAGAGCCGGTCGAATGTCAGCACGCCATCCGGCTTTGGGTACTCGATCCGCGGCGCGGTCTCCGCCGGCAGGAGCGTCTCCCAGTCCCGATGCCGATGGCGGAATGTCCATGGCGCGCGGCCGCGCAGGAGATACGTATCGAGCGCGGCGTAGGCGAGCCCGCCCCAGAGCCCCGCGCGGGCAAAGGCAGGGCGAAGATTGCGGGCCTCTGCAAGCTCTTCCCAGATCCAGCTTTGCCGCAGCCTTTCCTCATAGGCGGTGAGGATCGCCTCATCCGGCTTGCCGAGCGCTTCCGCCACCGCCTCGGCGGCGAGCATGCCGGATTTCATCGCCGTGTGCGTCCCCTTGATCTTCGGCACATTGAGAAAGCCCGCGGCGCAGCCGATCAGGGCGCCGCCGGGAAAGACGAGGCGGGGAACCGATTGCAGCCCGCCCTCGTTGAGGGCGCGCGCGCCGTAGCCGATCCGCCGCCCGCCCGCGAAATGATCGCGGATCGCCGGGTGAGTCTTGAAGCGCTGCATCTCCTGGAAGGGCGAGAGCCAGGGATTGCGGTAGTCGAGCCCGACGACGAAGCCCGTGGAGACGAGATTCTCCCCCCAGTGATAGAGGAAAGAGCCGCCATAGGTGGCGCGATCGAGCGGCCAGCCGACGGAATGCATGACGAGGCCGGGGCGATGCCTCGCCGCCGGGATCTCCCAGAGCTCCTTGATGCCGATTCCGTAGGTCTGGGGCTCCCTTCCTTCGCCGAGGCCGAAGCGGGCGGTGAGGCGCTTGGCAAGCGAGCCGCGGCAGCCTTCGGCAAAAAGGGTGAAGCGGGCGCGAAGCGCCATGCCCGGCTGGAAGTTCGGGCCGCGCGCGCCCGACTTCTCCACGCCCAAATCGCCGGTGATCACGCCGACGATGCGCCCATCCTCCTCGATCGGCGCGGCGGCGGCAAAGCCGGGATAGATTTCGACGCCCAGCGCCTCCGCCTTTTTTCCGAGCCAGCGGCAGAGATTGCCGAGCGAGCCGATGAAATTCCCGTGGTTGCGCATCTGCGGCGGGGTCGGCAGGCGGATCGCCCTGGCTTCGGTGAGCAGAAGGAAGCGGTCTTCCCGCGCTTCGGTGGCGAGCGGCGGCGCGTCCTCCTGGCGCCAATCGGGCAGCAGCTCATCGAGCGCCCGCGGCTCGATCACCGCGCCGGAAAGGATATGCGCCCCGACCTCGGCCCCTTTTTCGACCACGCATACCGTGGCATCCGGCGCAAGCTGCTTGAGCCGGATGGAAGCGGCGAGCCCGGCCGGGCCGGCGCCCACCACCACGACATCGAAGCCCATCGATTCGCGGTCGTCCGCATCCATGCAGGCTGCCACCTTCCCGTGTGCCGGCCGGGGGGAGAGAATCCCCTCCGCCGCAGTTATCCTCCAGCCGGAAGGGCGGCAAGGCCCCGACACGCCCCTGTTCAGCGCCTATATTCCTATATTCACCCGGAACCGGAGGCCGCGGCAGGGGCCGCGGCGCTGCCTCAGGAAAGGAGAGAAGCGACATGACGAAGCGACGGATCCTGCTGTGCTGCTCGGCAATCGCGGGGCTGGCCCTGGCCGCCCCGGCCTTCGCCCCTCCGGCACGAGCGCAGGCCCTGACCCAGCCGGGCGGCCCGCCCTACGGGGCCAATCCGTACTCGACGAAGGCGAGCAACCTGCCCTCCAGCAATCCGGCCTCGACGGTTGCGCCCCAGCTGCCGAGCACCGGCCTCGGCCCGAACGCGACCATCGGGCAATATCTCTCGGTCGCGCGCTCCTCGCTCAGCGCTGGCCAGACCGGACGGGCCCAGGAAGCGCTTGAGAACGCGGAGACGCTGGCGCTGACCCGTTCGGTTCAATACAACGCTGGCAACCAGCCCGACAATTCGCCGCTGGTCAAGAACATCAGCGCGGCGCTCAACGCGCTCGGCAGCAATGATCTCGTCAGCGCCGCCCATTACACCGACCTTGCGATGCAGCAGGCCGGCGCGTCATAGGCGGACCGCCATCAGCGTAACCGACGACCGGGCGGCGACGCGCGAGATGCTGGCGGCGCTTCGCCTGCAGCTGGCCTGGGGGGCCGACGAGGCGCTGGCTGAGACCCCCCCGGACCGGCTGCGCCCGCCAATCCCCGTGCCAACCCCCGCGGCAACCTCGTTGCCGCCTCCGACGGGAGCAGCCCTCCCACCACCCCAGGCGTTCCGCCGCGGGGGCGGAGAGGCGGCGGCGCGGGCATGGGAGCTTGCCGGCCAGGCCGCCAGCCGCGAGGAGTTGCGCGCCGCGCTGGCGGGCTTCGATGGTTGCGCCCTTGCCGCGACCGCAACCAACCTCGTCTTCTCGGACGGCAACCCGGATGCCGGCCTCGTCCTGATCGGCGAGGCGCCGGGCGCCGAGGAGGACCGCACCGGCCTGCCCTTCGTCGGCGCGGCCGGCCAGCTTCTCGACGCGATGCTGGTAAGCATCGGGCTTGATCGTGAAAAAACCTTGATTCTCAACGTTCTGCCCTGGCGCCCGCCGGGCAACCGGACGCCGAGCGACGAGGAGATCACGATCTGCCTGCCGTTCCTGCTCAGACACCTGGCGCTGGTCAGGCCGCTTCGCCTGGTGCTGCTGGGCGCACTCTCGACTCGGGCGCTGACGGGCCGGAGCGAAGGGATCCGCCGGCTGCGCGGACGCTGGATGGAAGTGAGCGTGCCGGGGCTGGAGAAGCCGGTTCCGGCCCTGCCTACCTATCATCCGGCCTATCTGCTGCGCACCCAGGCCGCCAAGCGGGAGGCCTGGGCAGATCTGCTAATGCTGCGGCGTGCGTTGGATGCCGACCTTGAGAAATCTCAAACGCTCACGAAATTGTGAGCGTGAAATCGGCCGCTAATGCTCGGTTTTGCGCTGCAAAATTAACAATTTTGAGATTCGTCTCACCGGCAAGGGTTGCCCGAGGCCCCCTCGCCGTGTAGGGCGGCGGTATGCGAGGGATCGGTCGAACGCTCTCCCGCCTGAACGCCGCCCGGGCCATGATCGCCGGGGCCGCGCTGCTCGCGGGGGCCGCGATCCCTGCCGCACAGGCGCAACCGGCGCCGGAAACCGCGATGGCGGTTCCGCGCACCGCTCCTCCCAACGGGGCGGAGGTGGTCCTGCCCGAGCCGCTGGCGCCGAGCCAGGAGGCGCTCGTGCGCCGGATCTTCGCTCTCCAGGATCACGGCCGCATCGCCGAAGCCGAGCAGGCGACGTCCGAGCTTTCAGACCAGACCCTTCTCGGCAGCATCCTCGCCGACCGCTATCTCGGCCCCTACACGGTCACCTCGGCCGCGGAGCTCAAGGATTGGCTGAGCCGCTTCGGTGATCAGGCGCCGGCGCCGGCGATCTATGCGCTGCTCGCGCGCAAGCTGCCGCCGGGTGCCTCGATGCCGCCGGCACCTTCGGTCGCTCCCGGCTTGCCTCCTTTGCCGGTGGTGCCGGAATCGGCCGATGCGCTCTCCGACCCGGTGGAGGCGGAAACCGATGGCGTTTCGTCCTTCGCCGTCGCCGTGGCCGACCGTGCCGGCAACGGCGCGACCGGCTCGGCCCTCTCGATGGTGAACGGGATCAGCGGCCTCACCCGCGCCCACACCGGGGCTCTGAAGGCGATCGTGGCGCGCGCCCTCTTCGTCGCCAACCACGACGACCAGGCATTGTCGGTCGCTTCCGCGGCCTATGACGAGGCCGGCGGGGAGGATGGCGCCTCGGCCTATATCGCCGGCCTCGCGTCCTGGCGGCTCGGCAGCTTCGAGGCCGCGGGCAATTTCTTCCGCGCCGCGGCCCAGGCCGGGGACGCGGCGCCGCCGCTGATCTCCGCCGCGTCCTTCTGGGCGGCGCGGGCGGCGCTCTATCTGCGCGAGCCCAGGCAGTGGCTCCCCTGGATGGAGCGCGCGGCTGCGGAACGGGGCACCTTCTACGGGCTGCTCGCCGGGCGCGTGCTCGGGCTCGGGCCCTATCCGGCCGGCGATGGAACAGACGGAACCGCGACGCTCGGGGAGGCGGATATCGACGCCGTGGCCGCAACCGGCGCCGGCTGGCGCGCCTTCGCCCTCATCCAGGTCGGGCAGCTTTCCCTCGCGGACGCGGAGCTTGCGACGCTCTGGCCGCGGATCAAGAAGGATCATCAGTTCGGCCGCTCCGTCATGCTCGTCGCCGCCCGGGCCGGGCTGCCCGGGCTTGCCGCGCGGCTCGCTTCACTGCTTTCCGCCGGCACGGCGGACCAGCAGGCCGGTGTGCCGGCGGTGCCGATGCCCGCGCTCTCGCCCGCGGGCGGCTTCACGGTCGATCCCGCGCTCGTCTATGCGCTGACCCGCCTCGAATCGAACTTCGATTCCGGCGCCGTCTCCGGCTCCGGGGCGACCGGCCTGATGCAGCTTGAGCCGGTGGCCGCTGCCGCCGCTTCCGGCCATTGGGGCAATGATCTCGAAGATCCGGGCACCAATCTGGCACTCGGGCAGCGCTATATGCAGTATCTCGCCGGGCAGCCGGATATCGCGGATGGTCTTCTGCGCGTGATCGGCAGCTACAATGTCGGCCCGAACGCCTTCGCCGGACTGTCGCGGACGATCCGGGACGGCGGCGACCCGCTTCTCTTCATCGAGGCGATCCCGAACGGCGGGATACGGCATTTCGTCGAATGCACGCTCGCCTATACCTGGATCTATGCGATGCGGCTCGGCCTGCCTTCGCCGAGCCTAGATTCGCTGGCGCAAGGGAACTTCCCGCGCTTCGCCGCTGAGGCGAATACCGGCGGCATGGCGGAGGCCTCCCTCGCGTTGCATTGACCGGCGTCCTTCCCCACATGCGACCCCGTTCGGAGCGTGATGACCGGAGGTGGAGCAGCCGGCGGTCTCAATCACGCGGGAAAACAAATATCGAGGGCGGAATGCATGAGCGGAAGCCAGCGCATCCCGCTCCCGGCTGAGGAGAAGCGGGCCATGGCGGGCATCGACGAGAGCCGGGTGTTCCTCCCTGTGAACATCGCGGTGATGACGATTTCGGACACGCGCACCGAGAAGAACGATACCTCGGGCGATGCGCTCGCCGAACGGATCGTCGCGGCGGGGCACCGGCTGGTTGCGCGGGCGATCGAACGGGATGACGCCGCGCGCATCGAGGCGCGGCTCCGCGCCTGGATCGCCGATCCGGCGATCGACGTCATCATTACCTCGGGCGGCACCGGCGTCACCGGCCGCGATGTCACCCCCGAAGCCTTCGAGCGCGTGCTGGACAAGAAGATCGAGGGATTCGGCGAGCTCTTCCGCATGCTGAGCTATGCCAAGATCGGCACCTCCACGATGCAGTCACGCGCGCTCGGTGGCGTCGCCTCGGGCACCTATCTTTTCGCGCTGCCCGGCAGCACCGGCGCGGTCAAGGACGCCTGGGACGATATCCTGCTCTTCCAGCTCGATTCACGGCACGGCCCCTGCAACCTCGTCGAGCTGATGCCGCGGCTGATGGAGCACCGCAAAGGCGCGGCGGAGTGACTCTGGCCCTTTCAAGCTTCGAGAAGACAAAGTTTATTTATTGAAGTCGAGGAGGGCTTTGACCCCCCGGCCCCCGGCAAAAGCGGCGCTCTCGCAATCCATTCGCGCTTTGCGGCGGGGGCCCGGTTTCACGACATGACGCCGGCTTCGAACCCGTCAGCGCGTCTTGAGAAGAAAGCAGCCCTTGGTGGAATCAAGCACGGCATGCGCGCCGAGCGGCAAGGCGATGTTCGTCGGTCCATGGCCCGCCGGCAGGCCGAAGGCGATCGGGAACGAGAATCCGGCCAGAACATCGCCGATGATCTCGCGAAGATCGTTGATCCCGTCTTCGCATTCATGCATCTCGCCGAAGACCACGCCGGCTGCGGCGGAGAAAAGTCCGGCATTGCGGAGCTGCACGAGCATCCGGTCGATGCGGTAGGGCGCCTCCCGGACATCTTCGAGAAAGAGGATAGAGTCTTTCGTATCAGGAACAAATTCCGAGCCGAGCATCGCCGCGACGAGCGAGAGGCAGCCACCGATGAGCGGGCCCGAGGCTTTGCCCGCGCGCAGGAACGCGGCCGGCGCTTCGACGCGGTAATCGGGATCGAAGAGTGCGCGGCGGAGAAGCGCGCGATTCCGTTCTGATTCCGGTTCATCTCCGAGGAAGTGACGCGAGGCGATGTTGGGGCCATGCAGCGCCCGCACCCGCGGCCAGAACTTCGCCGCCACGAGATGCAGCGCGGTGATATCGCTGAATCCAACGAGAAATTTTTCCGCGGGATCGAGATCGGGATCGAGATGAGGCAAAAGCCGCATGCTGCCATAGCCGCCCCGGGCGCCGAAGATTGCGCGGATGGCAGGATCGGCAAGCGCTGCATGAAGATGCGCCGCGCGCGCCGCGTCCGTGCCGGCAAGATAGAAATGATTCGTCCGTTCCGCGGACATCCTCACGCGGAGCCCCCAGCTTTCGAGCAAGCGCTGGGCTTCCTCGAGCAGCCCGGCCTCCGCGTCCGGCAATTGCGCCGCGGGCAGCAGAATCGCCACTGCGTCGCCTGGGCAAAGGATCACGCCCGGTCCTGTCTGAAAATGTTTGCCGGCCGTGCTGGCGCGCGCCGGCCGAGGCGCCGGAAAAGCGCATATTCCCTGTGCAACATCGAGCCCGACCGCCCCTTGTCCGCGGCCATTCTCTATCTTGCGCCGCGCCGCGCGGATAGGCCCCTGGTTGACGAACCGGGGTGTGCCGCGCAGCACTGGTGATGAGCAGGAGCCAAAGGGGGAGGGGTGGAGCATGCATGTCCTGGTCATCGGTGCCGCGGGTATGGTCGGCCGGAAGCTGACTGCGCGGCTCGCGGCCGAGGGCGCGCTCGGCGGCCGCCCGGTCAACGCGCTCACGCTCCTCGATGTCGTGCCGCCGGAAAAGCCCGCGGGCTTCACGGGCAAAGTGGAGACGCGCGCGGCCGATCTTTCCACGCCTGGCGAGGCGGCGCGTGCCGTCGCGGGAC
>DASZQO010000230.1:0-2500 GCA_035549615.1 Acetobacteraceae bacterium | reverse complement strand
CTTAACGGGCATGGGAGACGCACGGACTATAGGGCGCATGGCTGCTCCCCGACAGCCTTATTCCGGCACATGCGAAGCCCGGGGCGGCGCGGTTAACGTTGATGAGAAGTAGCAAGCGACAGGCCCGCAAGCTTGGTCTTCTGATTGCACGGGGACGGGGGCAATAAAAACAGGAGGGCGGACCCGGTGATCGAGTTCAGCCAGGTTCCCGAGTTTGATTTTCTCGATACTGAGTACCGGCAGCTCTTCGCGCGATCCGATGCGACTGGGTTCCAGCATCCGCTCTGGCTCGACCGGGTCTATGCGCGGCTCGTGCGGGAGAAGGGCGCCGAGCCCGCCATTCTCACCGGCCGTGCCGAGCGCGATGGACGGCTCGTTTTCGTGCTGCCCTTGGTGCGGCGCTATTACGGGCCCGCCGCGGTGATCGAATGCCCGGACATGGGCGTCAGCGATTACAACGTCCCCGTGATCGAGCCGGGCTTGGCCGGCGCAATCTCGAGCGATCGGACGCTCCGGCGCAAGCTTTCGCGCGCCTTGCGGCCCTTCCTCGTCTCGAGGCTGCAGAAGATCCGCGCCGACAGCGTGCACCAGCTCTCCGTCCTCGGCGGCGGTCATTGCGCCTATATGGGCTTTCATGCCCACGAGGTCGGGCTCGCTCGATCGTTTGCCGAATGGCGCGCGCGAAGCTTGACGCAAAGCTTCCGCCGCTTCCTCGACCGCAAGCGCCGCGCGCTGCTGAAGAAGACCGAGCTCAAGTTCGAGGAAGTCACCGATACGCGCGCGATCGAAGAGGCGTTCGCTTTGCTGAAGGCCTTCCGCGCGCAGCGCTGGAAGCGCGATCTGTTGCGGGACGACACCTATCTCCGCTTCTACGCGGAAATTGCAGCGAGCGGCCAGCCGATCGGGCTCACGCGTACCTATCTGTTCCGCTGCGGCGATCGGCCGTCCGGCGTGATCTTCGGGCTGGCGCATCGCCAACGCTTCCTCGTGCTCGGGCTCGGCTTCGATTTCAAGGGCTTCCGCAACTATTCGCTCGGCCTGCTGATGCTCGAGAGCGTGATCGAGGATCTGATCGCGCGCGGCGACGAGGTCTGCGACCTCACCATCGGCGACGAGGCCTACAAGACCGATTTCGGCACGACCGAGGTGCCGATGCTGACGCTATGGGTCGGGCCGGAGCCGCTCTCTTCGGTTGCCAAGCTTGCCTTCGACTGCGTCATCAAGCTGCGCGGCCGCAAAGCCTTGTCGCGGGCGGGCGGCAGCGCCGATCATCAATACGCGTTGCGATAGGCCGAGCGGGAAACAATCGTCTTCAGCAGGATCATGAAGTCGCGGCCGATCGACCAATTGTCGATATAGAACAAATCGTACTCGACGCGCTTCTGCATTTTCTCCTTGGTATCGGTCTCGCCGCGGAGCCCGTGAATCTGCGCCCAGCCGGTGATGCCGGGCTTCACATTGTGCCGGCGCGCATAGCGGGCGATCACCTGCTCGAACTCGCGGTTGTGGGCGAGCGCGTGCGGGCGCGGACCGACCAGCGACATCTCGCCTCGCAGTACGTTGAAGAACTGCGGGATCTCGTCGATGTTGAAGCGGCGCAGCCAATAGCCGACGCGGGTGATGCGGGGGTCGTTGCGCCTGGCTTGCGGGACGTGCGCGCCGTCGTCCTGCGTATGCATCGTGCGGAACTTGATGATCTGGAACGGCTGCTGGTTGAAGCCGTAGCGCTGCTGCAGGAAGAACACCGGGCCTTTGCTGTCGAGCTTGATCAAGAGCGCCACGATGACGAGCAGCGGGGCAAGCAGGATCAAGCCGAGGGTGGCGAAGAACAGGTCGAAGCTCCGCTTCTCGATCAGCTCGAGCCGCGACAGCGGCAGGCGCGTCAGCTGCAGGCTCGCGATCGGGCCGAGATGGGCGAGCTGGACGTTGTGATATTTGTAGAGGGCGTGGTCGGGGCCGAGATGAATTTCGGCCGGCAGCGACAGCATCGCCTCGACGCTGCCGTCGATCGCCTCGGTATCGGACCAGGGGGTGACGATAAAGATCGCGTCGGGCTCCAGATGCCTCGCGCTCCTGAGCGCCGCGCTGAGGTCGCGCTCCCGCGCCGCGTGCCGCGCTTCGCCAGAGCCGACATAGGCCGCGGCGCTGAAGAAGCGGCAGCCGACAATGTCGATGCCGAGCCGCGCCGGATCGTAATGGGCCACGAACTGCTCGATCTCGCGCGCTGTGCCAAGCAGGAACACCCGCTTGGTGGCGATCAGGCCCGCGCCGCTCGCGCGCCGCACGGCCTCCACGGCGCCGTAGCGGAGGAGCAACAGGATCACCAGGCCGGACAGATAGAACAGCACCAGCCAGCCGCGTGAATAGACGACGCTGATCTTGCCGAGAAAGCCGATCAGCAAAAGAAAGACGAAGGTCGCGTTCCAAAGCCGCGCGGTGCGGCGCGGATGGGCGCTGAAGCTCAGGAAGTTGGTCAGCCGGTATTCGCCCCGGAAGATAT
>DASZQO010000229.1:0-2920 GCA_035549615.1 Acetobacteraceae bacterium | reverse complement strand
GGCAGCGGCAGCCGCGCCGCCGCGGTTTCGACGATGACAATTTCTTCGGCAATACGCCGTCTATGCCGCCTTTTCCGCGCTTCGAAAGCCCCGCCGCGTCCGGACCGGAAGCCGAAGCAACCGTGAAGTGGTTCAACCCCGAAAAGGGGTTCGGGTTCGTCGCCCTCGCCGATGGCTCAGGCGATGCGTTTCTGCACGCCAACGCATTGCAGGCCGCCGGGTACCAGAGCGTAAGCCCGGGCGCGACGCTGCGCGTGCGCGTCACCCAGGGGCAGAAGGGACGGCAGGTCAGCCAGGTTCTCTCGGTGGACGAGAGCACGGCGCAGCCGGGGCGCAGCGGCCCGCCGGGGGGGCCACGCGGACCACGGCCTGCCCGCGCCCCGCGCCGGCCGGTCGATCTCAGCTCGGCGGTCGAGATGACCGGCGTGGTGAAGTGGTACAATCCCGAGAAAGGATTCGGCTTCATCACCCCGCCGGGTGGCGGAAAGGATGTGTTTGTCCATGCCTCCGCCCTCGAGGAGGCGGGTTTGCCGCCTTTGCAGGAAGGCCAGGCGGTGCGGATGAATGTGGTTCAGGGCGCCAAAGGCCCGGAGGTCGGTTCCATCAGCCTGGCCTGAACTCTCCCGCCGGCGCATGCGGGTGGCGGGCGCTGTGAGCGGGGATGCGCGCGCCCGCTCTTCTCGCCCCCGCTTTTCTCGCCGTGGCTGTCATGCTCGGCGGGATGCCGCCAACCGGCGCGGCAATACCCAAGCGCGCCGAGATCCTTACGATTGACGGCGCGATCGGCCCGGCAATGGCCGATTACGTGGTGCGCGGGATCGCGGCGGCGAATCCAGCCGAAGATGGGCTGATCGTGCTGCGAATGGACACGCCGGGCGGCCTCGAGAGGGCGATGCGCGCAATCATCCGCGCTATTCTCGCCTCGCCCGTGCCTGTCGTTGCCTATGTCGCGCCGAGCGGGGCGCGCGCCGCCAGCGCTGGCACCTATATCGCCTATGCCGCCGCCATCGCCGCTATGGCGCCTGGCACCAATCTCGGCGCCGCGACGCCAGTCACGCTCGGGGCTCTCGGGCAGACGAACAAGCCGGATGCCGAGACGCAGAAGACTGTCAATGACGCGATCGCCTATATCCGCGGTCTCGCCGAGCTGAGCGGGCGCAATGCAGACTGGGCGGAAGAGGCGGTGCGTGGGGCCGCAAGCCTTTCCGCCACCGAGGCACTGCAGCAGCATGTGATCAATGTCATCGCCCCAAGCCTGCCCGCGCTTCTTCGGCAGATCGACGGCATGACGCTCATGCTCGCCGGCCGGCCGGTGCGGCTTGCGAGCGCCAGGCTCGTGCCCTTCCCGCGCGCGCCCGACTGGCGAACGCGCTTTCTCTCCGTGATCACCGACCCGAGCCTCGCTTATCTCTTGATGCTGCTCGGCATCTGGGGGCTCGTCTTCGAGATCCTGAACCCCGGCGGAGTGCTGCCCGGGCTGATCGGCGCGATCAGCCTCCTGCTCGCCTCTCTCGGCCTTGGCCTGCTGCCGATCGATTATGCCGGCGCAGGGCTCGTGCTGCTCGGCGTCGCTCTGATGCTGGCAGAGATCTTCATCGGCGCCTTCGGCGTGATCGGCCTCGCCGGCATCGTGGCCTTCGCGATCGGATCGGTGGTCATGTTTCACACCACCGCCCCCACGTTCGGCCTGCCGCTCGCCGTCGTGCTCGCTGCCACGCTTGCCACCGCAGCCTTCTTTCTCGCCGCCCTCACGCTCCTCCTGCGCGCCCGACAACGTCCGATCGCCACGGGCGGCGAGGCGTTGATCGGCGCCGAGGCCGCCGTTCTTTCCTGGCAGGGAACGGCGGGCACAGTGCGCGTGATGGGCGAGATCTGGCAGGCAAGGAGCGAGGAAGCCCTTCAGCCTGCGAGCCGGGTGACGATCCGCGCCCGCGAGGGACTTGTGCTCATCGTCGCACCGGCGCGACCGGCCGCGGAACAAAAGAGAGGGGTGCCAGAAAAAGGGGAACCAGGAAGGGGAAGGACGCCATGATTTCCGCCTCCGTCACGATCATCATTCTCGTCGTGATTGCCGTCTTCTTCTTCAGCGCGGCGGTGCGTGTGTTTCGCGAATATGAGCGCGGCATCATGTTCACCTTCGGCCGCTATACCGGCACCAAGGGGCCCGGCTTCGTGCTGATGATTCCTCTGGTGCAGCAGATCGTGCGGGTCGATCTGCGCATCATCGTGACCGAAGTGCCGCCGCAGGACGTGATCTCGCACGACAATGTCTCGGTCCGGGTGAGCGCCGTCATCTATTTCCGTGTCGTCGATGCCGAGCGCGCGGTGATCCAGGTCAAGGATTTCATCGAGGCGACCAGCCAGCTTTCGCAGACGACACTCCGCTCCGTCCTTGGCAAGCATGATCTCGACGAGATGCTCGCCGAACGCGACAAGCTCAACACGGATGTGCGCGAGGTGCTCGATCAGCAGACCGATGCCTGGGGCATCAAGGTCTCCAACGTCGAGATCAAGCGCATTGATCTCGATGAGAGCATGGTGCGCGCGATCGCCCGCCAGGCCGAGGCCGAGCGCAACCGTCGGGCCAAGGTGATCAATGCCCTCGGCGAGGAGCAGGCGGCGCAGAAGCTGCTCGATGCCGCGCGCATCCTGGCCCCAGTGCCGCAGGCGATGCAGCTTCGCTATCTCGCGACACTATTCGACATCGCCGGCGACAAGAGTTCAACCATCGTCTTTCCATTCCCCATCGAGTTGATGAGGCTGCTCGCGCAGATCGGGGGAAGCGAAGGCGTGGCACCGGCCGCAGCCGCCGATGATGTTCCCGCGGGGGACGACCCCGCAGGCGTTGAACAGCACAATGGCTCTCCGGAGGCATAGAGAGAAGAGATTTCGGGAGTCGCGCGCGACGATATCTGCGCAT
>DASZQO010000228.1:0-6725 GCA_035549615.1 Acetobacteraceae bacterium | reverse complement strand
AACCTGTGACCTTCGGCTTCGGAGGCCGACGCTCAATCCAACTGAGCTACGGGTGCATCGTTCATCGGCCCTCATCCGACCACTCACTGAGTGGTCAACGGATTTGGCCACGTCAAAACAAAACCTTTGCCGAGAACGCCGCGGACCCACCGCGTCGCCGCCCTCGGCCTCCTCCTGTTCTCCGCCAAGCTGCTTACGCAAAAAAGCAAGGATTTGGTGGAGATTTCGGCGGTACTCAAACTCCTGTTTTCACAAACCTTTCTTCAGTGACTCACTCACGAAACGCCCTTGATATCAGCCTTCGGGGGCGACGCTCCATCCAGCTGATCTGGGAGACCCTGTCCGCTCCATACTCCGCGTCAACGCCGGCGAGCAAGCCAGGTGCGCGCCGCTCGGTCCGCGCCCGAGGGCAGTGGGGCGTGGGGGTCGCGAATCCAAGCAATGATATCGCCGATCGGCAGGCCCCGATCATGATCCCGGAGCAGGAGATGATAACCACGGGCATAGTAAGCAAGGCGAATCGGCGCGCCCTTCGGCAGCGCCCTCCACATCCCCGCCATTGCCCGCTTAGGCACGAGCTGGTCGTGAGCGCCATAGAGAATGAGGGCCGGCCCGTGGAAGCGCGGCGCTGCGTTCAGAGCCTGGCTCATCAGATTGACGAGCCCGTGCAGCGTGTCGATGCGTGTATCGAGGATCGTTAGCGGGTCCTCACCCAGCGCCTCAAGCGCCGCCCGGTTATCGGAGGCTTTCACGAGTCCCGCGCCGGAGACAGTCAAGCCCGGCACAAGCTTCCAGCCGATCCACAGAGTGCTCCGAAAAAGAAGATTCATGTCCGTCCGGCCCCATACCGCCGGCGCGGCAAGAATATAGCCCGCCACCGGCGGAGGATTCGGCGCCGCCCCCAGAAGCATCAGGATCGCGCCGCCCATGCTCTCCCCGAGCAGATAGAGGGGCAGGCCCGGATATTTCTCGTGCAGCAGCGCCACCATTGTGCGCGTATCGTCCACCAGCGTCCTGCTTCCCGGCCAAAAGCCACGCCCGGGAGTCTCCCCAAAGCCGCGCAGATCCGGCGAATAGACGGCGATGCCGGTCGCCGCGAAGAGGGGGGCTGGGATCTCGAAGGCATCGCGGCTGTCGTTGAAGCCGTGCAAAGCCAGCATCACCGCCCGTTTCGGCCCGGCGGGAAACCAGGTACGGTAGGGCAGCCGAACACCATCTGGCATCACAAATGCCTGCCGGCCCAGCTGAGGCAGCGTGACCACCGGTCCCGCGGGCACCAGGCGGGTCGCGCATCCGCCCAATGTCACTCCCATGGTCATCCCCATGGTCATCAACGTGACCATCAGCGCCGCCCGGCGCCGAGGGATCGGCGCAAACCGCCCACCCGCCCGGGGGCGAGTTGCACGCACCGCCCGCATGCCTCACATTCGGCTTTCAATCGGAGACCGCCAGAGGACACGATGCCGGAAGGCACCGCTACCCCCCCGGAAATCATCACTGTCACCACGAACGTCGCTGCCTGCGACGGCGGCGAGGGGCCGCTCGGCCATCCGCGGGTGTTCCTTCATCTCGTTGATGGAAAGGCTATCTGCCCCTATTGCTCGCGTCTCTTTGTTCTCAAAGAGGGGGCTGCGCCGGCAGGCGGCCATTAATCGGGCGTGGCCGGCACCCAGACGGAAACACTGCACCTCGTCCTGATCGACGGATCGGGGTTTCTTTTCCGGGCCTTTCACGCGCTCCCTCCCCTGAGCCGCCCGGATGGAACCCCAGTCAATGCGGTGCTTGGCTTCACCAACATGCTGGCGAAGCTGCTCAAGGAACACACCGGTTCGCATCTCGCAGTAATTTTCGACGCCGGCCGAGAGACGTTCCGCACTCGCCTCTCGCCCTCCTACAAGGCGCAGCGCCCACCCCCTCCGCCCGAGCTTGTGCCGCAATTCCCGCTCGTCCGCGAAGCGGCGACGGCCTTCGCCGTCCCGGCGATCGAGCTCGCGGACTGGGAGGCCGATGACCTCATCGCCTCCTACACGCGCGCGGCGCGGCACGAGGGCGGCGTGGTCACGATCATCTCCTCCGACAAGGACCTGATGCAGCTCGTCGGGCCCAAGGTCACGATGCTTGACCCCATCAAGCAGCGCCCGATCGGGCCGGCGGAGGTCGCCGAGCGCTTCGGCGTGCCGCCGGAGAAAGTGATCGAGGTCCAGGCGCTGATGGGCGATCCCACGGACAATGTGCCGGGCGTGCCGGGGATCGGCCCGAAGACGGCAGCGGAGCTGGTACGCGCCTTCGGAGATCTCGAAGGCGTGCTCCAGGCTGCGCAGACCATGCCTCCTTCGAAGCGCCGCGACGCTCTTCTTGCTCACGCCGCCGATGCCCGCCTTTCCCGCCAACTGGTGACGCTGAGCGCGGAAGCGCCGCTGCCCTTGCCGCTCGGCGCACTTGGCGTGCGGAGCCCCGATCCCCATACCCTCGCCGCCTGGCTGACCAGCCAGGGTTTTCGCAGCGTTCTGCACCGGATGGGACTCGATTCGGTCTCTCCCACCCCCGCCGCCACCCCCATTTTGCCGCCCACCCCAACGCCCAAGGGGGAAGAGCCGCCCTTCGGGCCCTATGAGACGGTCACAGACCGGGCTGCGCTCGCCCGCTGGATCGCCGCGGCGCATGAGGCGGGCATCGTCGCGATCGATACCGAGACCGACTCTCTCTCCGCTCTCACGGCCAATCTGGTCGGCTTCTCGCTCGCAATCGCGGCGGGGCGCGCCTGCTACGTGCCGCTCCGCCATCAGGGCGTTGCCGAGCAGATGGCGCCCGCCGACGCCATCGCCGCCATCGCGCCGCTGCTTGCTGATCCGTCCGTGCTCAAGGTGCTGCAGAACGCAAAATTCGACCTGCATGTGCTCGCGCGCGCCGGGGCGCCCGTCGTGACCCCGATCGATGACACCATGGTGATCTCCTACTGCCAGGAGGGCGGCCGCCACGGCCACGGAATGGATGAGCTTTCGCGCCTCCATCTCGGCCATTCGCCGATCACCTATGACGAAGTCACCGGAACCGGCCGGGCGCGGATCAACTTTGCCGCCGTCCCGCTCGAAAGCGCGACAGCCTACGCCGCGGAAGATGCCGACATCACGCTGCGCCTTTGGCAAAGGCTGCGACCCGGCCTGCGTGAGGTGCGCGCACTCGCCCTCTATGAGCAGGTCGAACGGCGGCTCATTTCCGTGCTCACGGCGATGGAGCGCGCGGGGGTCAAGGTTGATGCCGAGGAGCTGGCGCACATCTCCGGTGAGCTCAGCGAGCGCATGGACGCGATCGAAGGCGAGATCCATCGCCTGGCCGGCCGGCGCTTCAATGTCGGCTCGGGCAAGCAGCTTGGCGAAGTGCTGTTCGACGAGATGGGGCTTGCCGGCGGGCGGCGAATGAAAACCGGCGCCTGGGGCACTGATGCGGGTGTGCTGACGGCGCTGGCCGAGCAAGGAGTGGAGCTGCCTGCCCGGGTGCTTGAGTGGCGCCAGCTTCAGAAAATCAAATCCACCTATGCCGATGCACTGGTGACCGAGATCAATCCGGAGACCGGGCGCGTGCATACGAGTTTCATGATGGCCGGCACCTCGACCGGTCGGCTCGCCTCCACCGATCCCAATCTGCAGAACATTCCCATTCGCACCGAAGAAGGCGGGCGCATCCGCCGTGCCTTCATCGCCGAGCCAGGCCATGTGCTGGTAAGCGCCGATTATTCGCAGATCGAGCTTCGCCTGCTCGCACACGTGGCGGACATCGAAGCGCTCAAGACGGCCTTCGTGGCCGGAGAAGACATCCATGCCCGCACGGCGTCCGAGGTATTCGGCGTGCCGGTGGAAGGCATGGACCCGCTGACGCGCCGGCGCGCGAAGGCGATCAATTTCGGCATCATCTACGGCATCAGCGCTTTCGGCCTTGCGCGTCAGCTCGGCATCGAGCCGCCCGAGGCGCGCGCCTATATCGATGCCTATTTCGCCCGCTACCCAGGCATCCGCGCATACATGGAGCGCGCGAAAGAGGAGGCGCGCGCGAACGGCTTCGTGCTCACGCCCTTCGGGCGGCGCTGCTATATCGAGGGGATTCGCGACAAAAACCCTGCTCGCCGGGCCTATGCGGAGCGAGCGGCGATCAATGCGCCGCTGCAGGGGGGGGCCGCCGACATCATTAAGCGCGCGATGGTGCGGATGCCAGCCGCCCTGACCAAGGCCGGGCTCAGCGCTCAGATGCTCTTGCAGGTCCACGACGAGCTGCTGTTCGAGGCACCAGCCGCGGAAGCGGAAGCAACCGCCAAGACGGTGGCAGACGTGATGGAGCACGCGGTGGAGCTCAGCGTGCCGATCGCCGTCGAGACGGGAATTGGCCGCAACTGGGGCGAAGCCCATTAGGTTGCGACGACCGCCGGCAGATCACCCCAAGTTCTGATCACGTTTTGAAATCGAAAAAACGGGGGCGCCGCCTCCGGTGACAGCGCCCCCTCTTCGCCCGTTCAGCCCTGGTTGTCGGGCCCCTTATTGAGATTGACGGCGACGAACACGGTCTCTCCGTTATGAAGCACGCGGAGCGCCACCGCCCCGCCCTTGTGCTCAGCCTGGTGGATCGCGTTCAGCGCCTCATGAACCGAGGTGACTGGCGTCTGCCCGACGCCGACGATCACGTCGCCAGGCTCGATGCCCGCGGCCGCCGCCGGTGAGTTGGGCTCGACCTCCGCCACCACCGCGCCCTCCGTTCCGGCCGGCAGATTGAGCTGGCTCTGCGTGTCCGGAGTCATCGGCTCGAGCGCCAGGCCGAGCCGCGCGTGGCTTGGCTTCGGCGTTGCGCTGGTGGCGGAAAGGTCATTCGGCAGGCTTGCCAGCGCCACGGTCATGTTTGTGCTGCTGCCGTTGTTGAGCACTGAGAGATGCGCATCCTCGCCTGGCTTGATGCCAGCAATGTCGATCGCGAGATCACGCGGGTTCTTGACCGCCTGGCCGTCTACCGCAGTGATCACCTCGCCCGGGTGCAGGCCCGCCCGCTCCGCCGGGGTGCCCGCCTGGACCGAGGCGATCAGCGCACCGTCCTGGCTCGGCAGATGCAGCGCTTGCTGGATCGCCGGCGTGATCGGTTGTGCCGCGACCCCGAGATAGCCGCGCGTTACATGGCCGTCCCGGCGCAGCTCCGCGACGACGCTGCGCACAGTGTTCGCCGGGATCGCAAAGCCGATGCCCACGCTGTCGCCGGAGGGCGAGATGATGGCGGTATTGATGCCGATCACCCGGCCGCTCAGATCGAACAGCGGCCCGCCAGAGTTGCCTTCATTGATCGGCGCGTCCGTCTGGATGAACTGATCATAGGGGCCGTCACCGATATTGCGGCCGAGCGCCGAGACGATGCCGGCGGTCACGGTTCCGCCGAGGCCGAACGGATTGCCCATAGCGACCACCCATTCACCCGGCTTGACGTCGTCGGAATTGCCGAACCGGACGAAGGGCAGTTTGTGGCCAGCATCGACCTTCAGGACGGCAAGATCCGTGCGCGGATCCGTGCCGATCACTCTGGTCGGCAGCTTGGTGCCGTCATCCAGCGTAACCGTGAGGGATCGCTCATCCTTCACCACGTGGTTGTTGGTGACGATGATCCCCGATGGATCGATGATGAAGCCAGAGCCTCGTGCCTCGACCGCCTCGGGCTGTCCCGGGTTCATGCCAAAGGGGAATGGAAAGGGAAAAAAGCCCGGCGGCGGGCCCTGCATGTCGGCCGGATGAGGCTGAAGCTCGTTGGTGATCGAGACGACGGCGGGCTTCACTCGGGCCACGAGGTTGACGAAATTGGGCATTGCCACGACGGGCGTTTGCGAGTCCGCGTTGGTGGCAGGCGCAGCGGCGGCGGGGGCGACAAATTGGCTCTGGCCGACCGCGAAGCCGCCAAGAGCAGTGCCGGCCAACAGGACCCCGAGCAGCGAGGCGCGAAGCACCTGGCCTCCTCGGCGGCGTGGTGTGGTCGGTTCAGGCATCCTGGTCTCCTTGCATGGGCGTGAAGGGCTGGCGCCGCACGGCGCCTGTTCATGCGCTGAACTTGGGGGTTCGGGCGTGAACGTTGCCCTGGCGCAGTGATGAAACCCCCGTCATGCGCGGCCGTGTGGCGAATGGCCGGCCCTTCTGCCGCGAAAACCGGAGGCCTGGGGGGAGAGACGGGGAAAAAGGCGTGAAGCCCCCTGAGCTGAACGCGAGTGCGGCGGTTTCGTAGCCTGAGGTGGCCACGGAGGATCCGGAAATGTTGGATTTCTGCGGATTTTGGCGCTGCAAGAGAGGCAAACGGAGGGAGAACCCGAAGCCATCCGGGGCAGATTGGGGAACCCGGTGATCCGCGGCCGGCTCCTCGGCCGGCCCATCATTCCGCTTGCTGGCGTCGAGGCTCGGGCACTCCGCGTGGCCTCTCGCCAGGGTCCCCGTGGCTGGCTACCATACCGGATCACGATGTCGTGATTCCCGCCGCGCCAGAATGGCCATGGAGTGCAAGGGGCGTATCAGCGGTCCATAGCGCTAACCTAGCCGCCCTGTCCCCGGCGCCAGATGGAGACGTTGTTACGTGAGCACCGGAGGTGGACTCGCAGAAGGTGTGAATCACGCGGGAAACCAAAGGGCTGAAACGGGATGGGCGGTCGGCGGGAACGAACACATCACGCTCCCGCATTGTCCTCTCGATCAATTTCATGGCGTTGGCCGACCGCG
>DASZQO010000227.1:0-5982 GCA_035549615.1 Acetobacteraceae bacterium | reverse complement strand
GCCCATGTCCCAGCTCGCCTCGAAGAGATTGGGCGATGCCACCAGAGCGAAGCCGGACAGGGCGGAAAGCTCGGCGATCGCACGTGCGGCGTAGCCCGGTTCGGTATTGATGCCGGTGCCGATCGCGGTGCCGCCGAGATTGACCTCATGCAGCAGCCGCGCCACCTCGGCGAGCCGCTGAATATCCTCACGCACAGTGACGGCAAAGGCGCCGAGCTCTTCGCCGAGCGTCATCGGCACGGCATCCTGCATCTCCGTGCGCCCGAGCTTCAGCACATGCGCGAATTCGGCGGCCTTGCGCTCGAAGGCGCTGGCAAGATTTTCGAGCGCGCTCCGCAGCGCGCCCGAGGAAAGCAGGATCGCGACGCGCACTGCCGTCGGATAGGCATCATTGGTCGATTGCGACATATTGACATCGTCATTCGGATGCAGCGCCTCGTAATCCCCGCGCGGCCGGCCGAGCAGCTCGAGGCCGCGATTGGCCAGCACCTCGTTCATGTTCATGTTGGTCGAGGTGCCCGCTCCGCCCTGGATGACATCGATCGGGAACTGCTCGGTGAGCTTGCCCGCCATCACCTCCTCGGCAGCGCCGACGATGGCGCGGCATTTGGCGGCAGAAAGCGTGCCGAGTGCGGCATTGGCGCGCGCCGCAGCGGCCTTGACCATCGCGAGGGCCGCGATGAGGTGCGGGTAGTGCGAAAGCCGCACCCCGGAGATCGGGAAATTGGCGATCGCGCGCGCGGTCTGCGCACCCCAATAGGCCGTCGCAGGCACGCGCACCTCGCCCAGGCTGTCATGTTCGATGCGGGTGGCGATCGGGTCCATCATCTCTCCTTCGGCCGGCCCCTTTCCTCCGGCCATCACCGGCGCGGGCGATGCTGCCCCTCGCCAGCTTTCCCGCCAACCCGAGCAACCCTTTGGCTGCCATGACCAGGTTGCTCGCCCCTCCGCTCGTGCAGGACGATAATCGGCCGGCGATTCGGCTGGAGTAAGAACATGTCCGCGCTGTTGGTTCCCCTCGTGCTGGGTCTTGGCCTGCTCGCTGCCCTCCTCATGCTTGCATGGCAAGGCCGGGCCTTTGCGAGCCTTCATGCGCTCACCCGGCAGACCCTGGCGGCCGCCGAGAGCGGGCGCGGCGGGCTTGCCGATGCCGAGAGGGCGCTCACCGCCTTGGTGGTCGAGCGGCAGGAGGGCCTGCGGACCCAGCTCGCCGCCAGCCTGGGTGAGATGCGCACCGCGCTCGCCGAGGAACAGGGCAAGCTCCGGCTTCACCTGGCCGAGGCGGCGGAGCGCAGCAGCCGCGAGCAGGCCGAGCGCTTTGAGCGGCTGCGCGCCATGACTGAGGAAAAGCTTGCCGAGCTCCGTCTCGGCAACGAGGCCAAGCTCGCGGAAATCCAGAGGACCGTGAACGAAGACCTTCAGGCCAGCGTGCAGAAGCGGATGGAAGAAAGCTTCTCCCGCGTCATCGAGCAATTCGCGGCGGTGCAGAAGGCGATGGGCGAGGTTCAAGCGGTGACGGCCGAGATCGGCGATATCAAGCGCATCTTCGCCAATGTGAAGACACGCGGCGGCTGGGGCGAAACCCAGCTTCGCGCTATGCTCGACGACCTGCTGCCTGCCGGCGCCTATGACGCCAATTGCAAGCTCGGCCCGGAAACCGACGAGGCGGTCGATTTTGCCATCCGCATGCCCGTCCGGGGAGAGGAGAAGCCGTTGCTGCCGGTGGACGCGAAATTTCCACTCGAGGATTACGAGCGCCTCCTTTCGGCCATGGAGGCAGGCGATGCGGAGTCCGAGCGCGTTGCCCGTCGCGGCATCGAACGGCGCGTGCGCGACGAGGCGCGCAAGATCGCAGAGAAATATATCCGCCCGCCGCGCACGGTCGAATTCGCGGTGCTCTATCTCACCACCGACGGGCTTTATACCGAGGTCGCCCGCGTGCCCGGCCTGATCGAGGAGCTCGGCCGTACACACAAAGTTCTCGTGCTCGGCCCGAGCCTCTTTCCCGCCCTACTCCGCACCATCCAGCTTGGCTTCGTCACTCTCGCCCTCGAGCAAAAGGCGGACGAAGTGCGCCAGCTCCTCGGCGCCACCAAGATCGAGATGGTGAAAATGGACGAAGTCCTCGAACGGCTCGCGAGCCAGGCGGGCCGGATGTCGAACACGATCGACATGGCACGCCGGCGCACCCGTGTGGTGAGCCGCAAGCTCCGCGAGGTCGAGATCCCCGACTCCGGCCAGGCCGCCCTTCTGCTCGCCCCCGATCCGGAAGAGCCGAGCGAAGAAGACGCATAGTGTCCTCCATCAGCGGGCCACGGAAAATAACGGCGCGTGTCCCGATCTGCGACGCCTCCCCATGACCCAAAACGTCCCGCTCGGGACACGATGCGAGGGGACGCTGTCTCCAGCCTTCAATCCTACGCCGCTTGTGGCACGCGGCGGATGCGCAGGCGCTTGAGGCGGCGGGCATCGGCTTCGAGGACGCGGAATTCGAGGCCGGAGGGATGGCTCAGCACCTCGCCGCGCGTCGGCACGCGACCGGCGAGCGTCACGATGAGGCCGCCGACCGTGTCGAGATCAGCCTCCCGCTCTTCCGGCGTGAGGACGGGGCCGAGACGGGCCTCGAGCGCTTCCACCGGCAGCCTGGCATCGACGTCGAGCGAGCCGTCGGGTCGTTCAGTGATGAGCGAGTGTTCGGCTTCGTCGTGTTCGTCCGAGATATCGCCGACGATCGTCTCGACCAGATCCTCGATCGTCACCAGCCCATCGATGCCGCCATATTCATCCACCACCAGGGCGAGATGGGTATGAGTCTGGCGCATCTGGAGCAGGAGATCGAGAACGGGAATCTGGGGCGCGACCATGAGTGGCCGGCGCAAAACATCCGTAAGCCGGAAGGCCTCGGGTTTGCCGACGTAGCCGAAGACATCTTTGATATGGACCATGCCGACGATGTCATCGAGCTGCTCGCGATAGACCGGCAGCCGCGAATGCCCTTCGCGGCGGATCAGATCGAGGGCTTGTTCAAGCGTCGTGTCCTCCTGGATCGCGACGATATCGGCACGCGGCACCATCACATCGTCCGCTGTGGTGTCGCGCAGCCGGAGCACGTTGGCGATCAGCGCCCGCTCGTGGCTGTCGAGCTCCGGCAGCTGGCCAGGCTGCGGTGGCTCGGCCGCTTCCTGCATCAGCTCGGCGATGGTCGAGCGAAGGGAGGGTTCCTGCCACCAGCCGAAGCTTCTGCCGAGCCGGTGCAGGAGGCCGGCGCCGTTCATCCGCGCTTCCAGGGATTGGCGAAGCCGAGCCGGCGAAGGAGCCGGGCTTCGGCAAGCGCCATCCGCCGCGCCTCTCCGGCCTGATGGTGGTCGTGACCGTTGAGATGCAGCGTGCCGTGGACGACGAGATGGGCGAGATGGCCGGCCGGGTTCTGCCCGGCGGCGGCGGCCTCACGGCAAACCACGCCAAGCGCCAGCACAATCTCGTCTGAGCCAGGAAAGCTCAGCACATTGGTTGGCCGATTGCGCCCGCGATGATGGGCGTTGAGGCGGCGAACCGCGCGATCCGAGGTGAGGATGATGGTCGGATTGCGGCCGGCGAGCGAGGCGGCGCGCGCAGCGATGCGTTCCGCGCCCGGCACACGCCGCCGCCAGGCCGCGTCCGCCACGATGACCGCCGCTTGCTGAGAAGGATTCCCCGCCGGCGCGGGGCTGCTACTTCCCGGTTCCACCGTTTTCGCGCGTTCCATCCCGCGCCCGGCTTTCGCGCGGGCGGACAGCTGCCCGCGCCTCATAGGCGGCGACGATCCGCCCCACCAGCGGATGGCGCACGCCATCCCGCGGCTCAAGCCGGGCTATGGCAATTCCCGGCACTGCCGCGATGGTCGCCAAAGCATCGGCCAGGCCCGAAACCGTGCCTGCCGGCAGGTCGATCTGTGACAGATCGCCCGTCACCACCATGCGTGTGCCCTCGCCCATGCGGGTGAGGAACATCTTCATTTGCACCGGCGTCGTGTTCTGCGCCTCGTCCAGGATCGCAAAGGCGTGCGCCAGTGTTCGGCCGCGCATGAAGGCAAGCGGCGCGACCTCGATCTCGCCGGTGGCCATCCGCCGCATCACCTGATCCGCCGGCATCATTTCGTTGAGCGCGTCATAGAGCGGGCGGAGATAGGGATCGACCTTCTCCTTCATATCCCCGGGCAGAAACCCGAGCCGCTCACCCGCCTCCACCGCCGGGCGCGAGAGCACGATGCGATCGACCCGACCGCTCTGCAGCATTGCCACCGCCTGCGCGACGGCGAGATAGGTCTTGCCGGTGCCCGCCGGACCGACCGCGAAGACCATTTCGGAATTGGCGAGCATCTCCATATAGGCCGCCTGGCCGAAGCTCTGTGCGGCGACCACGCTGCGCCGGGTGCGAATCGCCGGCAGATCGGAAAGCGGCAGCCGTGGGTTGGGTTCGTGCTCGGCGAGGCGAATCGCCGTCTCGAGCGCGCTGCGGCTCATCGGCTCACCCTGCTCCAGCCGCCGGTAAAGGCCGGTCAGCGCCAGCTCGGCGGCGGCCACACGCTCGGGCTCTCCGCTCACCGCCATGCGATTGCCGCGACAGGCAAGCCGAACCCCGAAGGCCTGTTCAAGCCGGACGAGGTGCCGGTCGTGTTCGCCGAGCAAGAGCGCGAGCAAGGCATTGTCGGAGAAATGGAGGGTCAGCGTCTTTCCTGTGGGCTGACCGGCGGGCCGGCCCTGGGGCTGGGCAAGGGCGGGGGCGAAGTTGCTCAAGCGGCGGCGTGCTCCTGTGGATGAAGGGATGCGGCTGCAAGAGAATTGGGGTGGGCGGCGAGGATTCGCACGCTACGGATACTGCCGAGCCATGCGCGCGGGGCCTCCAGATGGACCGGCTGGAGATAGGGCGAACGCCCGACGAGCTGGCCGGGATGCCGTCCGGGGCCGGTGAAAAGCACCGGCAATTCGCGCCCGACCATCGTCGCGTTGAAGCGGCTCTGCTGTTCGCGAAGAAGTGCTTGCAGCGTGGCGAGCCGGGCCTTCTTCTCCTCCTCCGGAACCTGGCCGGGGGCAGCGGCGGCTGGCGTGCCGGGGCGGGCGGAATATTTGAAGCTGAAGGCCTGGGCGAAGCCGACCGCCCGCACGAGTGCGAGGGTGGCCGCGAAATCGGCTTCGCTCTCGCCGGGGTGGCCGACGATGAAGTCGGAGGAGAGGGCGATATCGGGCCGGGCCGCCCGCAGGCGCTCGACGATTCGGAGATAATCGGCGGCGCGGTGGCGCCGGTTCATCCGGGTGAGCACGGCATCGGAGCCGGACTGCACCGGCAGGTGAAGGAACGGCATCAGCGCCGGGATTTCTCCATGCGCCGCAATCAGCGCGTCCGTCATATCGCGCGGATGGGAGGTGGTGTAGCGCAGCCGGAGAAGGTCCGGGATCTCGGCCAGCGCGCGAAGCAGCCGGGCAAGGGTCCAGTCCTTGCCGTCCGGACCGGCGCCACGCCAGGCATTGACGTTCTGACCGAGCAGAGTGATCTCCCGCGCGCCCGAAGCGACGAGCTGCCGTGCCTCGGCAAGCACGGCAGCGGCGGGCCGGCTCTGCTCGGCGCCGCGCGTATAGGGCACGACGCAGAAGCTGCAGAATTTGTCGCAGCCTTCCTGGATCGCGAGGAAGGCCACCGGGCCGGTTGCACCGGCGCGCTGCTCGGGCAGGAAATCGAATTTCGGCTCGGCTGGGAACTCGGTGTCGATCGCCGTGCCCTCCGCCTCCGCACGCGCGAGCAGGGAAGGCAGCCGATGGTAGGTCTGGGGTCCGAACACCAGATCAACGAAGGGCGCGCGAGCAAGAATCTCCGGCCCTGCGGCCTGGGCGACACAACCGGCCACAGCGAGCCGAAGGCGCCTGCCGGCGGCCGCCCGTGATTCTTTCAACCGCCTTAGCCGGCCAAGTTCGGAAAAGAGCTTCTCCGCGGCGTGCTCGCGGATAT
>DASZQO010000226.1:0-20319 GCA_035549615.1 Acetobacteraceae bacterium | reverse complement strand
GAGCAGGTGACGATCGACACCTTCCTCTCCGAGCTCGTGCCGCCATCCGGTCGCGGCAAGGCTTTCGCCTTCTATCAATTCGTCGAATTCTGCATCGTCCCGGTGGTGGCGCTGCTCGGCTGGCTGCTCGTGCCGATCCATCCGCTCGGGCTCGAAGGCTGGCGATGGATCCCGCTCATCGCGGCGCTCGGAGCGATCGCATCCTGGTGGATGCGGCTCGGTCTGCCGGAGAGCCCGCGCTGGCTCGCCCTGCACGGACATGAGAGCAGGGCCGAGGCGGCGATGCGGGACATTGAGGCGCGGGTGGCACGGGATCTCGGCGGCAAGCTGCCGCCGCTCGGCCCTATCAAGGAAATCGCATCGGCGAGCACGCATTTCTCGGAAATCATGAAGCCACCCTATGGCCGGCGCACGGTCGTGCTTTCGATCTTCAATCTCTTGCAGACGATCGGGTTCTACGGCTTCGCCGCCTGGGTGCCGACCCTGCTGATCGCCAAGGGCGTGCATATCACGACCAGCCTGCTCTACGCGTTCATCATCGCGCTCGCCAACCCGATCGGGCCGCTGCTTGGCATGATCATCGCCGACCGGATGGAGAGAAAGTGGCAGCTTTGCATGGCCGGTGCGGGTATCGCCGTCTTCATGCTGCTGTTCGCGCTACAGGAGAATGGCGCACTGGTGATCTTCTTTGGCGTCCTGGTCACGCTCTCCGCCAACTGGCTCTCATTTGCCCTTCATAACTACCAGGCCGAACTCTACCCGACGCGAATCCGCGCCCGCGCTGTGGGCTTCGTTTATTCCTGGAGCCGGGTCAGCGCCGCGTTCGCCGGCCTCCTGATCGCCTTCTTCCTCCACCGCGGCGGGACCACGGCAGTCGCGCTCTTCATTGGCGGAGCCATGCTGCTGATGATCGTGACGATCGGAGGCTTCGGCCCGCGCACGCTGAGGATGCAGCTCGAGGAGATCTCGCGTTAGAGCCGATCGCGATCAGCCGGACTCGCCTGATCGGGCGAAGATGCGCGCAAAAACAAATAATGGAGAGCGGATTGCGCCTGACCGGAATCGCTGAGCGGTCCGGGAGCGCGTAAATCTGTTCGGCAAAACAAGGCCGGAGCGTGTTCCGCCAAACGGAACACGCTCTTAGCGCATCGTCGGCATGACGAATTCGGCACCGGCGCGGATGCCGGTGGGCCATCGCGACGTGATCGTCTTGAGGCGGGTATAGAAATGCACCCCGTCCGAACCATGGACATTGTGGTCTCCGAACAGCGACCGTTTCCAGCCGCCGAAGGAATGGAAGGCCATCGGCACCGGGATGGGAACATTACTCCCGATCATGCCGATCTTCGCACGGGACGCGAACTCGCGCGCAGCGTCGCCATCGCGGGTGAAGATCGCCGCGCCATTGCCGAACTCATGCTCGTTCGCGAGCGTGAGTGCCTCCTCATAAGTCTCCGTCCGGACGACCGAGAGCACCGGGCCGAAGATTTCCTCGCGGTAGATGCGCATCTCGGGGCGAACATGATCGAACAGGCAGCCACCGAGGAAGAAGCCCTTCTCGTAGCCTTGCAGCTTCAGTTCGCGCCCATCGACAACCAGCTCCGCACCCTCCTCGACGCCAAGATCGACATAGCCGCGGACTTTGTCGTAGGCTTGCCTTGTTACCAGCGGGCCCATCTCGGCGTCCGGGTCGGTCGCCGGGCCGATCTTGAGATTCCTCACGCGCGGCGCGAGTTTCTCCATCAGCGCATCGCCTGCCTTGCCGATGGCGACGGCGACCGAGATCGCCATGCAGCGCTCGCCCGCCGAACCATAGGCTGCGCCGATCAGCGCATCGGTCGCTTGATTCATATCGGCATCAGGCATGACCAGCATGTGGTTCTTGGCACCGGCGAGGGCCTGCACGCGCTTATTGTGTGCGGTGCCTGTGCGATAGATGTACTCGGCGATGGGGGTCGAGCCGACGAAGCTCACCGCCTCGATGTCCGGGTGAGCGAGAATGGCGTCGACCGCCGTGCGGTCGCCATTGATGACATTGAACACGCCCTGCGGCGCACCGGCCTCGGCAAGCAGTTCGGCGAGGAAGAGCGCCGCCGAGGGGACCTTCTCGCTCGGCTTGAGCACGAAGCTGTTGCCGCAGGCGATCGCCATCGGGAACATCCACATCGGCACCATGGCCGGAAAATTGAACGGCGTGATGCCGGCGCAGACGCCAACCGGCTGG
This sequence comes from Acetobacteraceae bacterium, assembly GCA_035549615.1. GTDB lineage: Bacteria > Pseudomonadota > Alphaproteobacteria > Acetobacterales > Acetobacteraceae > JAKAWQ01. Next base: position 18,095 of record DASZQO010000226.1, on the reverse strand, counting down.
CGGATCGAATAGCTGTCCACATTGGTGCTCACATTCTCGGTGAATTCGCCTTTCAGCAGATGCGGGATTCCACAGGCGAACTCGACGACCTCGATTCCGCGGGTCACCTCACCGGCGGCATCGGCGAGCACCTTGCCGTGCTCGGCGCCGATCATGGCCGCGAGCTTGTCGCGGTTCTTTTCGAGGAGGTTCTTGAATGAGAACATCACCCGCGCACGCCGGAGCGGGGGCGTGCGCGACCATGCCGGGAAGGCGCGTTTCGCGCTCTGCACCGCTTCATCGACCTCGTCCGGGGAGGCGAAAGCGACGCGGGCTGTGATCTCTCCGCTCGCGGGATTATAGACCTCACCGGCGCGGCCATTCTTTCCCGCGACGTTCTTGCCATCGATGAAGTGGCAGATCTCCGTGACCATCCTGTCCTCCTTTGGTCGCGAAGCTGCCGTGGCAGCCTCCGCCCCGTTCCCTCCACTGAGCTTCAGAGCGGGATGCATTCGCTTCCGCTCACATATCCCGCTCTCGGTCCTCGTTCCCGCGCGTGATTCGGACCTCTGCTGCGTTCACCTTAGGCCCTAGCGCCGCCGGAACCGGTCGAAGCTCCAGGCGCCACCGCCGACAAGCGAGAGGTAGAGGAAGATGAAGCAGTAGAGAATGGCATCGTCACCGCCATTGAGCACCGGGAAGAAGCTCAGCGGATAATGGACTTTGAAATAGGCGACGGCCATCTCGCCGGAAAGGATGAAGGCGGCCGGGCGCGTGAAGAGGCCGACCGCGACGAGGAATCCGCCGGCGGTCTCGATCACGCCGGCCAGCCCGAGGAGCGAGAAGAGCCGAAGGTGGTCAAAAGCGCCGACATGGGGAAACCCGAAGAGCTTCGCCATTCCGTGCTCCATGAAGAGCAGCCCGGTGACGAGACGGACGACGCTCAACAGACGCGGTTCCCAAGCCGTGCGAAAATTCGCGGCTCTGGCCATTGTCCTGCCCTGCCTCTATCTCCTCCGCAACGTCATTGCAGGATGATCTCGACGCGCCGGTTCTGCGGCTCGCGCACGCCAGGGCCCGTCGGCACCAGGAGATGGGTCTCGCCATAGCCCATCACGGCGATCTCCGACTTCGGCACGCCGTCTGTGATGAGCTGGGCCGCCACGGCAGAAGCGCGGCGTCGGGAAAGTGCGAGGTTGTACCGCGGCGTGCCGGACGTGTCCGTATAGCCGTTGACCGTGATTCGGGTCGTTTGTCCGGCGGTCGCGGTGCGGGCGGCTTCCGCGATCACCTCTTTTGCGCGATCGGTCAAATCCGCCCGGTCCCAGTCGAAGAAGACGAGGAAATCGCGCGTTTGTGGCGCCTGGGGCGCCGGCGCGGCGGTTTCCACAGGGGGGGCCGGCGGGGGGGTGACGCCGAATGCATAGCGCAGGCCGAGCAGGAAGCTCTGGTTATGGTTGAAGGAGAAGTCGGTGTTTCCTTTTGCCGCCTGGCCGTTGCTCGTGAAGCTGCTCGACATGGTGAGCGGGCCCTGCACGCCGAAATAACGGTACTCGGCGGTCACGGAGAGACCCGGGACATGCCAGACGGGAAAGGAAAGCCCGCCGATTCCCTGGTATGCAAATCGGCCGGCGGTATCGTCGGCGGCGAAAACGCTGCCCGGCGCGGTCGCCGTGACGTTCTGCCAGCTCGTCCAGGCGTAGCCCACGCCGGCGCCGATATAGGGAAAGACCCAGCGCGAGCCGATATCGATATCGAACAGGGTATTCGCCATCACGGATTTGATCACCTGCCGGCCGGATGGCGAGGTCGGGGTATTGGGACGAAGGATGGCGTGCAGCGCATTGTCTCGCCAATCCCCCTCGATCTCCACGCGAAGCCCATTGCCGAAGCCGTAGCCAATGCTGCCGAGGCCGACGAATCCATTGGAAAACAATGCCCGGCCGCTCGGCAGGCCGAGCGCGCTTGAGGAATGAATGCTCTCCTGGCCGAGGAAGTTCCAACCGGCGCCGCCGCCGATATAGACGCCCCGGAACGGCTGCGCCCACGCCATCGAAGGCGCGGCAAGGACCGAAGTCAGCAGCAATGCTGAGCGAAACCGCATCCGCTCTCTTCTCCTTTGTCAGCAGAGGTGCCCCGTCGACGGCCGCTGCGCAAGCCTGCCCTTGACCCGACCTCGGGGCGCTCAAACGAAAAAGCTGGCCAGGGTGAAACCTGACCAGCTTTTTCGCGGCGGAAGCGGTCGGGATCTGTGAAGATCCGACCGAGTCTGGTCGAGATTACTCGATGATGATCTCGACGCGGCGGTTCTGCGGCTCACGCACGCCCGGGCCTGTCGGCACCAGGAGGTGGGTTTCGCCGTAGCCCATGATCGAGATCACGTTGGCCGGCACACCATCGGTGATGAGCTGCGCTTTCACCGATTCGGCGCGACGGATGGAAAGCCCCATATTGTATTGCGGCGTGCCGGAGGTGTCAGTGTACCCATTCACCTGGATCCGCGTGTACTGAACCTTGGTCGAGTTCTGAGCCGCCTCGGCGATGATTTCCTTCGCCCGATCGGTCAGGTCGTAGCGATCCCAATCAAAGAAGACGAGATAGGTCCGCGCAGGAGCCGGAGCGGGCGCCGCGACTGGAGCGGGCGGCGGCGGCGGGGGCGCGACACCGAAATTGTAGCGGAACCCGACCAGGAAGCTGTTGTTGTAGCCCTGGAGAACCTTCACCTTGCTGGTGGCGCTGCTCGCCGAGCCGAACGTGATGTCGTACTTGCGCGCCGCCGTCATGCCCATGAAGCGATATTCAGCCGTGAGATCGAGACCGGGGATCGGGGGGATCGGCAAGGCCACCCCGGCGATTCCCTGATAGGCGAAGGATCCCTCGGTGGAGTTGATCCCCACCCTGGGGGTCACGCCGGGCGCGCTGATCGCCACATTCTGCAGGTTTTCCCACTGGTAGCCGACACCCGCACCGATATACGGCACCACCGGCAGGCCGAGCTGGAAGTCATACAGGACATTGAACATGGCACCATATGTCTGATCGGTGCCGCTAACCTGTCCGTTGGTCGAGCTGTTGATGTGGTTGTTGCGGTAGTCACCCTCGATTTCGGCACGCAGACCATTGCCGAAGCCCCAGCCGACGCTGCCAACGCCGACAAATCCGGGGCCAAAACCCACATGGGTGCTCTTGGTATTGGCGGTGACGTCACCCTCGATCTTCTGCTGGGTGAGATTATTGTAGCCGAGCCCACCGCCTATATAGAGGCCCGTCACGGGCTGCGCCTGTGCAATCACGGGCGCCGCCATAACCGTTGCGGCTAGCAGCGCAGTCCGGAGCTTCATGGTCCTCTCCTCGTTCCGCTCGCGCTCTCGCATTGAAGACGCAAACCGCTCCTCTCTCGGCCCGGCTTCCGCTTCCTGCGTTTCCAGACCTTTCCTTTACCACAACCGTCACCTCGCACTAGAACTCCGTTGCGATTTTGTGAGGATGTGTGGTGTAAATGCCACAACAGGCCGGGCAGATCAGCAACACCATGCCGGGCAGATCGGCAACACTGCTCCGATATGTGGGGGTGCGGTGATCAGGTGATGCGCGCCGCGAAGGGAGGCAGCAGGTCGGGAGATGAGAATTCGATGACCCAGAGATCCGGGTCGCTCTTGACCTGCCGGGCAAGGTAAGCATCCACAACCTGTTCAGCGACCGGGTGTGGCCCGGTGGCGCGCATCCAGGCCGGCTCGCCTTCCGCAGTGCGGAACTGGGAGAGCACGCAAAGCCCCTCGCTTCCGCGCAGGACGACCAGCACGCCCCCGGCGTCGCGGTCCCCCCGGCGCAGCATCACCCCAGGCCGCCCGGCGGCATCGCCGAGGCGAAGCGCCATCCGCACCCAGATCTCTGTCTTCACCCGAGGCTCGGGCACGGGCCACCCTCCCGCTCCTGCGAGGCCGATGACATATCTTGAACTCGCCCTGTCGGCCTGCAACAAGCACCCGGCAATGGCAGAGAAGAAAGAGGGACGGACGTGCCGAAGCCGATGTCGGAAGGCAAGCTGGCCTATGAAACCCGCCGCGCCGCCAAGGCTGGAATGAGCCTCGAGAAATGGCTGGATTCCAAGGAAAAAGAGGCGGCTGCCCGGGCCCGGGAGGCGCCGGTCGAGAAGCCGAAGGCGAAAAAGCCGGGCTTTTTCTCCCGCCTGATCGAGAAGGCGCAAAAACCTCTTTAGAAGATCACTATGGCGCTGGTGGACCGCGAAGGAGTCCACCAGCGCCATAGTGACCGAGACAGCCTCCCATGTCCGATATCAATCGCCTGCCGGGATCGCGTATCGTTGCCATCGCGCGTCTCGCCTTCGCCGACCCGGACGTCGATTTCCTCTGCTTCGGGGAATCGGACCAGCCAAGCCCAACCGTGGCGCGCGACGCGGTGCTCGCCGCGATCGATTCCGGCGTCACGCGCTATGTCGATGTGCGCGGGCTGCCCGCGCTCCGCGAGGCCCTCGCCACCTATCTGAGCCGCCTGCACGCAAGGCCGGTTGCCGAGGAGCGCATCCAGATCACCGCCTCGGGGATGGCGGCGCTCAATCTCGCGCTCGCCGCCACGGTCCGTGCCGGAGACCGGGTGATCGTGCATACGCCCGCCTGGCCGAACGGCGCCAACGCCGCCCGGCTGCGCGGCGCGACGATCGCCACCCTGCCTCTCACGCCCCTTGCCGATGGCCGCTTTCAGCTCGATCTGGACCGTCTTGCGAGCCTCCTTCCAGGGGCGAGGGCCTTCCTTCTCAATTCGCCGAACAATCCCACCGGCTGGACCGCGACCAGCGATGAGCTTGCCGCAATCCTCGCCCTCTGCCGCCGGCACGGCGCCTGGCTGATCTCGGATGAAGTCTATTCCCGCCTAACCTACGACGGCGGCATGGCCGCCCCCTCGCTCCTCGATCTCGCCACGCCCGAGGATCGCGTCATTGTCTGCAACAGCTTCAGCAAGAGCTGGGTCATGACCGGCTGGCGCCTCGGCTGGATGGTGCTGCCCGCGAGTACGCGCGAGTCGGTTGCCGAGATCGTGGAAGTCACCCACTCCTCGGTGGCTCCTTTCATCCAGCATGCCGGCATCGCCGCCCTCGCAGATCAGGCGACGCCCGAAACCTTCCGAAGCTTCTGCGCCCAGGGCCGCAAAATGGTGGACGAGGCGCTGACCGGCCTGAACGGCATCCGCTACTGCGCCCCGGACGCCGCCTTCTACGCCTTCATTGGTATCGACGGCCTCGCCGAAAGCATGCAGCTCGCCGAGCGGCTGGTGGTGGAACACAAGGTCGCCACCGCCCCCGGCAGTGCCTTCGGCGAAGGCGGCGAAGGCCACCTCCGCATCTGCTTCGCCCAATCCCCCACCCGTCTTTCCCGCGCCCTCGACCGCCTGCGCGCCGGCCTGCGGGCCGCAGCCAAGTAAAAAGAGACCCAACGGCCAAGGGGCTCTGCCCTCCGGCCTGCTTCCTTGCCTTTACTCGGCTGCGGCCCGCAGGCCGGCGCCGGCGGCGAGCGGGCAGAGGGGGATAGCGGCGGCGAGGAGCGCAGCGAGCAGCAGGAGCTCGGGCTTGGGGCTCTCGGTTTCGGCTGCTGCGGTGCCGAAGATCAGGATCGGGGTGGCGAGGGGGAGAAGCAGGAGGGGGAGGAGCGTGCCGGGGCGGCGGCTGCCGAGGACGAGGGCGGCGCCGGTGGTGCCGAGGAGCGACAGGGTGATTGTGCCGGGGAGCAGGCCCACAAGGAGGGCGGGCAGGTGGGACGGACCGATCCGCAGCATGATGGCGATCGGGCCGGCGGCGAGCAGCAGGGGCAGGCCGGTGAGCAGCCAGTGGGCGGCAGATTTGGCGGCGGCGATGCCGAAGGGTGAGAGGCCGGAAAGCAGGAGCTGGTCGAGCGAGCCATCCTCGTAATCGGCGCCGAAGAGGCGGTCGAGCGGGAGCAGGGTGGCGAGGAGCGCGGTGACCCAGACGATTCCGGGAGCGAGGCGGCCAAGGGTTTGCGGCGAGGGGCCGATGGCGAGCGGAAAGAGCGAGGCGGTGACCAGGAAGAAGAGCAGGGAAGCGAGTGTGTCGCTGCCATGGCGGAGCGCGAGGGTGAGCTCGCGGCGGAGCAGCGCAAGCAGGATCGTCATCCTAGCGTGAGTTCCGCGGCAGCGGGCAAGGGAAGGGGTGTGTGCGAGGCGGCGATGACGAGCCCGCCTTTGGCGCGATGGGCGGCGATCAGGCTGGCGAGGCGGCTGGCGGCGGCCTCATCGAGGGCATTGGTGGGCTCGTCGAGAAGCCAGAGCGGCGCGTTCGAGAGGGCGATGCGGGCGAGCGCCAGCCTGCGCTTCTGGCCAGCGGAGAAGAGGCGGGCCGGCAGCTCGGCGAGGGGGACGAGATTGAGGGCGGCGAGGGCATCGGTGATGGAGCCGCCGGAGCAGTGGGCGGCGAAGCGGAGATTCTCCGCGGCGGTGAGCGCCGGCTTGATCGCGTCCTGATGGCCGAGATAGGCGACGCGTTTCGCATGCAAAGGCGGGTCGAAGAGGGCATCCTGACCCTGCCAGAGAAGCTGCCCGGCGGCGGGCGGAAGAAGCCCGGCAATCAGGCGGAGCAGCGTGGATTTGCCGGCGCCGTTCGGCCCGCGCACGATGAGCGCCCCGCCGGGCGCGAGGGTGAAGGAGAGGTCGCGGAAAACCAGCCGATCGGCCCGGATCGCAGCCAACCCTTCCGCGCGTAACACCTTTGTCCCCATCAGCCCGGCTTGTGGATGTCGGCCGGAAGCCTATGGTTTATGCGTGCCGCCGCGTGGTTGCGCCAGGGGCTGCATCGGGGGTGGGTCAGGTGGGATGCGGATTCTCCTGGTGCCGGCGGCGTCGCAAAATGGCAGAGGTGTGTGATTCATGACGAGCATCGGGCAGGACAGCCTGAAGACACGCCGCACGCTCGCGGTGGAAGGGCAGCATTATCATTATTTCTCTCTTACCGCCGCCGCCGAGGCGCTCGGCGAGCTTTCCCGCTTGCCGGTCAGTCTCAAGGTCCTGCTCGAGAACATTCTGCGTTGCGAGGACGGCAAGACTTACACGGTCGAGGACGCGCGGGCGATCGCCGCCTGGCTTGCGGAGGGCCACTCGGAGCGGGAGGTTCCGTTCCGTCCCGCGCGCATCCTGATGCAGGATTTCACCGGCGTGCCGGCGGTGGTGGATCTTGCCGCCATGCGAGACGGGATCGTTCGCCTCGGCGCCGACCCCGCCAAGGTCAATCCGCTGGTGCCGGTCGATCTGGTGATCGACCATTCGGTCATGGTCGATGTGTATGGCACGGCGGACGCGCTCGCACAGAATGTTGCCGCCGAGTTCCACCGCAATGGCGAGCGTTACAGCTTCCTCCGCTGGGGGCAGGACGCCTTCGCCAATTTCCGCGTCGTGCCGCCGGGCACAGGCATCTGCCATCAGGTTAATCTCGAGTATCTTTCGCAAGGCGCGTGGACGAGCGAGATCGATGGCCAGCGCTATGTTTTCCCCGACACGGTCTATGGCACCGACAGCCATACCACCATGGTGAATGGGCTGGGGGTGCTGGGCTGGGGGGTCGGCGGGATCGAGGCGGAGGCGGCGATGCTTGGCCAGCCGATCGCCATGCTGATTCCGGACGTGATCGGCGTGCGGCTGACCGGCAAGCTCACCGAGGGCTCGACGGCGACCGATCTCGTGCTGGTGGTGACGGAGATGCTGCGGAAGAAGGGCGTTGTCGGCAAGTTCGTCGAGTTCTTCGGACCCGGGCTCGATCAGCTTCCGCTCGCCGATCGCGCGACGATCGGCAATATGGCGCCCGAATATGGCGCGACCTGCGGCTTCTTTCCGCTCGACAAGGTCGCGATCGATTACATGCGCCTGACCGGGCGTGATCCGCACCGCATCGCGCTCGCCGAGGCCTATGCCAAGGCGCAAGGGCTATGGCGCGATGATACGACGCCGGAGCCGCGCTTCACCGATACCCTCTCGCTCGATCTCGGGACCGTCCGGCCCTCGATTTCCGGACCCAAGCGGCCGCAGGACCGGGTGCTGCTGAACGAGGCGAGCGCAGCCTTCGGCGCCGCGCTCACCAAGACGCTCGGCGTGCCGGCGAACGATATCGGCAAGCGGGCCGCGGTGAGCGGTCGCAATTACGAGCTTGCGCACGGCTCGGTGGTGATCGCGGCGATCACGAGCTGCACCAACACGTCCAACCCCTGGGTGATGATCGCCGCCGGGCTGCTGGCGCGAAAGGCGCGGGCGAAGGGGCTCAAGCCCAAGCCGTGGGTGAAGACGTCCCTGGCGCCAGGTTCCCAGGTGGTGAGCGAATATCTGGTGAAATCGGGCCTGCAGGAGGATCTCGACGCGCTCGGCTATGAGCTGGTTGGCTATGGCTGCACCACCTGCATCGGCAATTCCGGCCCGCTCAATGAGCCGATTGTCGAGGCGATCGAGTCGAACAAGCTGGTTGGTGTCGCCGTGCTCTCCGGCAACCGCAATTTCGAGGGGCGCATCCATCCCAATGTGCGGGCGAACTATCTGGCGAGCCCGCCGCTCGTCGTTGCCTATGCGCTGCTCGGGACGATGACCGAGGATATCACCACCGCTCCGCTCGGCACCGGCGATGATGGCAAGCCCGTCTATCTCAAGGATATCTGGCCCACGAGCCGCGAGATTGCCGAGGCCGTGCAATCGAGCGTGCTGCCCGAGATGTTCCGTAAGCGTTATGCTGAAGTGTTCCGCGGACCCGAGCAATGGCGTGCGATCAAGATCGCCGGCGGGGAGGATACGTATCGCTGGTCGGATTCCTCGACCTATGTGCGCAACCCGCCTTATTTCGAGGGGATCACGCCGGAGCCGGCGCCGATCGGGGATATCATGGGCGCGCGCATTCTCGTGCGGCTCGGCGATTCCATCACCACCGACCATATCAGCCCGGCGGGCTCGATCCGCAAATCCTCACCGGCCGGCCAGTATCTGCTCGAGCGGCAGGTGCTGGAGAAGGATTTCAACAGCTATGGCGCGCGGCGCGGCAACCATGAGGTGATGATCCGCGGCACCTTCGCCAATATCCGCATCCGCAATGAGCTTCTGAGCGGCGTGGAGGGCGGCTACACGAAGCATTGGCCCTCGGGCGAGCAGATGCCGATCTTCGATGCGGCGATGCGCTACCAGAAGGAAGGTGTGCCGCTCGTGGTGCTTGGCGGCAAGGAATACGGAACCGGGTCTTCGCGCGACTGGGCTGCCAAGGGAACGGCGCTCCTTGGCGTCAAGGCCGTGCTGGTCGAGAGTTTTGAGCGCATCCACCGCTCGAACCTCGTCGGCATGGGCGTGCTGCCGCTGACGTTCCTCAATGGGGCGGACCGCAATTCGCTCGGCCTGACGGGCGAGGAGGTGCTGGACATTGTCGGGCTTGGCGATCTTCGGCCGCGCATGGAGCTCACCTTGGTGATCCATCGTCCGGATGGGACGGTCGACAAGGTGGGCGTGCAGTGCCGTGTCGATACGGTCGATGAGGTCGCTTATTACCGCCATGGCGGCATCCTGCAGTACGTCCTGCGCGGGATGGCGAAGGCGGCCTGACCCAGTCCTTTGTCCGAGGGGCGCGCGCGCCGCCGGGCGGATACCGAGTCGGGGATAGGCAAGGCCCGGTTCCATCCGGCGGCGTCGCTCGCCCGTCCGCCGATCGTTTTCGATCCGCGTGCGCTGAGCGTCCTGGAAGGGTTGCGCGCGGCCCTGGCAGTGGCCGTGATCGTGGCCGTGGGCACGGCGCTCCGGCATCCGGACCTCATGCTCGCCGCTCTCGGCGCACTGCTCACCTGTCTGGCGGACCCTGGGGGACCGTTGCGCCAGCGGGTGCCTCCGCTGATCGGTTTCGCGGTGATCGGAGCTGCGCTGCTTGGCGGCTTCGGGCTGCTGCGCGGGCTCTCCCCCTTCATTGCGCTGCCGCTTGCTGCTTTCGCTCTTTTTGCCCTGAGCTTCGTGCGGATCTACGGGCTTGCGGCACAGCAGCTCGGCGGCCTGCTCTCCGTCGCGCTGATCCTCGCGTTTGACGCGCCCTTGCCCGGGCTCGGCGCGGCCCTTGTCGTCTCTTTCTTCTTTCTCGCCGGCAGTTTTTGGGCGGTGCTGCTCACGCTGGCGATCTGGCCGCTTTATCCTTACGGGCCGGTCCGCCATGCGCTCGCAGCGGTATGGCGGGCGCTTGGCGAATTCGCACGCGATCTCGGGCGGATCTGCGACACACCGCCTGGCGAGGCATGGGACGAGCATGCGCGCGTGCATCGCCGTGCCGTGCGCGAGGCGATCGAGGAAGCGCGGTCGATGCTGGTGGACGCATTGTCCGCGCGCGGTGCGAGCAGCGTGCGCGCGGCCCAGAGCCTGATCCGCTTCGAGGCGGCGGAGCAGATATTCGGCGCCTTGATCGGCCTTTCCCATATGCTGGAAGAGGCGGATCCCGACTCCCGGCGGGCGGGGGGACGCCTCCTGCGCCATGCGACATCTCTCTTCCTGGTGATGGCGCGGGCGATCGAGGCGGATCGCCCGGTCGCGCCGGAGAAGCTCGGGCGCGTGGTCACGGCGCTCGAAGCGGGGATCGTCGCGGACGCCGGCGCGGCCGTAAGTACGGCTCCTGGGACGGGCCCTGGCGCAGCGAATCGAGTCTCGGCGCTCGCCCCATTCGCTCGCCGCATCGCCGAGCGCCTTATGATCGCGAGCACGCTCTCCGTTCCCGGCAATCTCCGCCCGGGTGCCGCGATCGGTGCGGCCCCTTCCCTCGGCTGGTGGGCCCGTCTCGCGGAGCCGCTTGCCGCCAATCTCCGGTTTTCCTCCCTGGCATTTCGCCATGCTCTGCGCATTGCCGTCGTGGGTGCGCCCGCGCTCGCCCTCGCCGACCGCTGGGCGGGCCCGCTCGGCCATTGGCTCACCATCACGCTTCTGCTCACCATGCAGCCCTATTTCGCGCTCACCTGGGTGCGGGCTCTCGAGCGCATCGGCGGCACGGTGCTGGGCGGCGTGCTGGCGTCCGTGATCGCCATCTTCTGCCGCTCTCCCCTGGCCATCGTCGCGGCGCTCTTTCCGCTTTCGATGCTTGCCTTCAGCCTCCGCCGGGTGAGCTACGGGCTCTATATCGCGGCGCTCACGCCGCTCGTGGTGCTGCTGGTCGAAATGGAGGCGCCGGGCACGAGCGAGCTCATGATCGCACTCGAGCGGGCGCTTTATACAGCGATCGGCGGCGTGCTCGCTGTGGCGGGCACGCTGGTTCTCTGGCCGAGCTTCGAGCCCGCGCTCCTGGCCGAGGAGCTCAGGCGGGCGATTGAGGCGCATGCCCGCTATGGCGATGCGGTCTTCTCCTTCCTGATAGGCGAAGCCGTTGCGGGCGAGGTAGAAGTGTGGCGACGCGCGGCCGGGCTCGCCAGCAACAACCTTGAGGCGTCGCTGCAACGGGCGCTGAACGAGCCGGTCGGAAGGCGGCAGAGACGTCTCGAGATGGCGGCACTGGTCGATGCGGCGCTGCGACGGATTGCCGGGCGACTCGCGGCGATGCAGCAGGATGCCTCTCTGGCGGACGCGGTGCCACGCGGTGCCTGGGTGGAATGGCGCGCCTGGTTCAACCGGGCGATGCAGGCTGTGGCCAAGGGGGAGGTACCGCCTCCGCGTCCTTCCCCGCCGCAGGGCCTGGAGGCGGAGCGTGGCGGCGAAGCGCTCGCGCGCATCGCCCGCCAGGTGGAGCTGATACCGGGGGCGCTGGCGAATCCGATTGGAATGGGGACATGAGCGAGCGGAACGCGGATGTGGCAAGACGCCTCGGGCGTGTGATGGAGCGGACGATCTCGCTCGGGAGCTGGCTGATGGCGCCGGTCTATATCGGCCTGATCGCGATGCTCGCGCTGATCACGGTGAAGGTCGTCCAGGACATCGTCCATGAGATTCCGCTGATCCTCCGCACATCGGATGCGGATCTCATCCTGCTCGTGCTCTCGCTCACCGATCTCTCGCTCGTCGGCAACCTGCTGATGGTGGTGGCGCTTGCGGGCTATGGCAGCTTCATCGCCCGGGTGATGGGGATCTCGCTCTCCGGCCATCTCGAATGGCTGGGAAATATCGAGTTCAGCACGCTCAAACTGCGGCTGGTCGGATCAATCGTCGCGATCTCGAGCATCCGCCTGCTCGAGACCTTCATCTATCCAGGCCAGCACACCGAACGGGTGATCCTCGCCCAGGTGGTGATCCAGCTTGTGCTCGTGGTCTCGGGCGTACTGATGGCGACGATGGACCGCTTGGCCGGAACGCAGGAGGCGGGCAAGAACAACCATCCGTGACGCCTGAAGGCGGGGACGGCGTCACGCTGCGGGGATGGGGTCGCGCGCCATTGCGCGGATGCGCCGGGTCATGGCGGCGATTCCGTTGCCGCGATTGGTGGAGAGCGCGCCGATGAGCCCGAGATCGGTAAGGAAGGCTGGATCGGTTGCCGCGATCTCTTCGGGGGTGCGGCCGGAGTAGACGCGGAGCAGGAGTGCTGCGAGCCCGGAGACGATCGCGGCATCTGAGGCAGCGGCGAGAAACAGGCGGCCATCGCGCAGCGCCGAGGCAAGCCAGACCCGGCTCTGGCAGCCCGCGACCCGGTGTGCCTCGTCCATCCAGGCGGCGGGAAAGGGCGGCAAGGCGAGCCCGAGATCGATGATATGGCGGTAGCGTTCCTCCCACCCTTCGAGCAGAGAAAACTCCTCGGCGATCGTGGCGATGGCCTCGGCGGCGGAGGCTTCCTCGGGGATGACGAAGGGATCTTCGGTGTTCATTCTGCGGATGTGCGGGCCATGGCGCGCGGCGTCAAGCAGATGGGTGTCAGCCAACCGGCTCCTTCTCGTGCCACTCTTCGGCGGTGGCTCCGGCCAGGGACTGGATGCGCGCCTCATCGCACGCAAGCTCGGCGGCCGGTCCGGCATGGACGATGGCACCGTCATCGAGCACGTAGGCATAGTCCGCAATCTCGAGGCTCATGCGGACATTCTGCTCCACCAGCAGGACTGAGATGCCGTCGCTGCGCATCTCGGCGACAATGCGGAAAACCTCGCGCACGACGAGCGGCGCGAGGCCCTGCGAGGGTTCGTCGAGGATCAGGATCCGCGGGTTGAGCAGCAGCGTGCGGGCGATCGAGAGCATCTCCTGCTCGCCTCCCGAAAGCTGCCGGCCCCGGCTCGTCTTCCTTTGTTCGAGACGGGGGAAGAGCTGATAGACGCGCGGAATGTTCCAGGGACCGGGCCGCTCCAGCGGCACCTTGAGATTCTCCTCGACCGAGAGATTGGGGAAGATGCGCCGGCCTTCCGGCACATAGCCGACCCCGAGAGCGGCGATGCGAAAGCTCGGCCAGCGCGTGGTTTCACGGCCGAAGATGCGCACACTTCCCTCGCGCGGCGGCGTGAGCCCCATCAGGCTGCGCATCGTCGTTGTCTTGCCGGCGCCGTTGCGGCCGAGCAATGTGGTGAGCCGCCCCTCCTCGACATTGAGGCTGACCCCATGAAGGATGTGGCTTTTGCCGTAATAGGTATGCAGCCCTTCGACTTCGATCGCGTTCATGCCGCCTTCCCCAGATAGGCCGCCTGCACCGCCGGGTCTGAAGCGATCTGCTCGGGGGTGCCATCGGCGAGCAGCGCCCCCTGGTCTAGCACGGAGATGCGATCGGCGAGGTGGAACACGACGCGCATGTCGTGCTCGACGAGAATGATGGTGTAGCTCTTGTCACGGTGCAGCTTGCGGATCAGTCCGGCGATTTCGTAAGTCTCCTGCTCGCCCATTCCGGCTGTTGGCTCATCGAGCAGAAGAAGTCTTGGCCGGAGCGCCAGCGCCATCGCGATCTCCACCGCGCGCTGATCGCCGTGGGCGAGCTCGCCCACCAGCCGCTCCGCCTTCCCGGTCAGGCCGGTGAGCCCGATCATCTCTTCCACAACCGCGGCGATGTTCCGGATCTCCTCCGCACGGAGCCAGGGGCGCAGCGCGTAGCCGGCGGCCGCCTCGGCAGCAATGCGGATATTCTCGCGCACGGAGAGTTCCGGGAACACTTCGGTGATTTGGAATGTCCGTGCCATGCCGCGCTTGACCCGCTCCGCCGCACTCACCTCCGTGACATTCTGACCATCAAAGATGATCTCGCCCGCGGTCGGCGGGAAAAAGCCGGTGATGAGGTTGAAGAACGTGGTCTTGCCGGCGCCGTTCGGCCCGATGATCGCGCGGAGCTCGCCCTTGGCCACGGTGAGCGAGACCTCGCGCACCGCGAGCAGGCTGCCGAAATGCTTTGAGGCATTGCGGACCTCGAGCATGCTCATGTCTGCCTCCGCCGCTGGAAGAATCCGAGCAGGCCGCGCGGGAAGAACATGACAACAATCACGAAGATCAGGCCGATGAAGAACAACCAATTGACGGTCTGGCTCGAGATATAATCCTGAAGGACCTCGAACACCGCGGCGCCGAGGAGGGGGCCCCAGAAATTACGGATTCCCCCTAGAACGGCCATGATCACCAGATCGCCGGAGAGATCGAAGTAAAGCGACGAAGGGTCCGCGAAATCATTGAGGAGCGCGTAAAGCGCGCCGGCCGCGGCGATGAGGAATGACGAAATGGAAAACGCAAGCCAAATATGTCTATTGACCGAGATGCCGAGGAAGCGCGCACGGCGTTCATTCTCTCGGATGGCGAGCAGTGTGCGCCCGAAGGGCGAGCGCAGCAGGAAGCCCATCAAGCCGACAACCAAAGCGAATACGAACAGAACGAAGTAGTAGAAAGCGATATCATTCTTTTGAATGTCCAGGACGAAGGCGCCAAGGTGAATCGGCTGTCTCTCGAAGCCCCGCAGGCCATCAAAGCCGCCAGTGACGGCGTCCCACTTGTAACCGATATAATAAAAAATCTGCTCGAACGCGATCGTAATCATAGCAAAATAAATACCCCGCTGGCGGGCGATGAGCGCCCCCACAATCGTGCCTGTCACGCCGCCGAGCAGGATGCCGGCAATGATCGCGAGTGGCGTGGAGGGAGCGAGGTAGCGAAGCACCAGCCCGGCACCATAGACGCCGAGACCGAAATATGCGGCGTGGCCGAAACTCACGACGCCGGTGAAACCGATCAGAAAATTCAGTGCCGTCGCTGCCAGCCCAAGTACAAGAATCCGCGTTCCGAGCGACGTATAGCCACCGACCAGGGGCAGCCACAAAGGAGCGGCGATCAGCACCAGCCAGATGGCGGCCAGAATCAGCCCTCGCCGATCGGCCGATCGGGCGGTCTCCACCGCCCCGGCAGCCGTCACGCTCACAGCATGCCTTCCTCACCCAGGAGGCCGCGCGGTCGTATGAGCAGAACCAATGCCATGATGACGTAAATCATTGTATCGGACGCGCTGGCATAGAACACGGTCGTGATCGCGGCCGCCACGCCGATGAGCAATCCGCCGAGAAGCGTGCCAACGAGGCTTCCCATTCCACCGACGATGATGGCAATGAAGCTGGGGAGAAGGAGGCTGTCACCCATATTCGGATTGAGGCCGATCTGGCCGCCGGCAAGGACTCCGGCAAGGCCCGCCAGAAAAATGCCGCCGGCGAAATTGAGCGAACGCAGAAGTCTTACATTGATCCCGAGCGCCGAAACCGTATCGAGATCGAGCACGCCGGCGCGAATGCGCATGCCCATCCGGGAGTAGCGGAGGAACGCGAACAACCCCGCAACCGCGATGATCACGATGCCGACGACGAAGAGACGATAGCCGGTGATGAAGAAGAATTCCTGGCTCAGAGGCTGGGAAATGCTTGCCGGGGTCGTCAGCGGAAGCCCGTTCACGCCCCAGATATAGCGGCAGGCATCCTGGATCATGAACGCCAGCCCGAAGGTGAGCAACAGGCTGTAGATCGGGTCACGTCCATAAATCCGGCGGATCATTGTCCGTTCAATAATAAGACCAAGCATTGCCGTGAGCAGTGGCGAGACGATCAGGGCCGGCCAGAATCCGATATAAGGGATCAGCACATAGGCCAAGTACCCTCCCAGAGCCAGAAAGTTGCCGTGAGCGAAATTGATGACGTTGCTGAGATTGAGGATCATCGAGAGCCCCAATGCCAGCAGGACATAGAAGGCGCCAATAATCAGGCCATTGAACAGATTGAAAAGTACAAGCTGCAGCATCAGAGTCTCCCAAAAGCTTGCCGGAGCCGTTCCTCATTTGGAGATCCTTTCCCTGCCACCGCGATCGACCGGGTGGCAGGGCAGAGGCCGCTGGAACCTGCTCAGCTCGGGAAGGTCATATGGCAGCCAGTCG
Source organism: Acetobacteraceae bacterium (assembly GCA_035549615.1). Classification (GTDB taxonomy): domain Bacteria; phylum Pseudomonadota; class Alphaproteobacteria; order Acetobacterales; family Acetobacteraceae; genus JAKAWQ01. The sequence goes on along the minus strand of DASZQO010000226.1, from coordinate 1,813 downwards.
ATGCGAGCGGGTCCGCCGTCTCGGCCGGGACCAGCCTCGCGACCTTGAAGAAATTGTAAGGGTCGTTCGCCGCGGGCGGATGAACCTCGCCGGTAAATACGTTCGGCATCAACTCATGGTCGCCGGCCCGGTAATAAACCTTTCCCGGTTGCAGAGCGACTTCCGGTGGCAGCTCCATCCCGGCGAGCGCGTGGGCGAGATCAATGGCCTTGAGGCTCTTGGTTTGCTCGATCGCAAGCCTCGCCGAATGGATCCCGACATAGCCGAACCAGATGCGGGCTGAGCACGGCTTTTTATATTTGGCCACGATGGCATCCACGAACGCCTTTACATGAGGAACGCCCGGCTGATCCCACCACCATTCCATAACCCACCAGCCGGCTTGCGCTGCCGCGGGTACCGCAACCACCTCCTCGCACTCATAGAGTGCTCCACCGAGGGCCATCTCCTTATCGAGGCCGAACTGCACGTATTGTTTCATGCAGTCGATCTGGGCGAGCCCGCCCATGTTGTTCAGCAGCACATCCGGCTTGAACGCTTTGGCCTTGATCAGGCTCGCCGAGAAGTCGCTGGTTGCGATCGGTAGCAGCTCTGCTTCGTACGTGCCGCCGGCGGCCGTCAGATTCTTGATGAAGGCCGCTTGCAAGGTATGCCCGTAAGCATAGTCCGGGGTAAGGAAGTACCAGCGTTTTCCAAATTTTTCCATCAGCAGGCCGGAGATGGCGTTGGCGTCCATCGCGGTTGTGTTGCAGATGCGGAAGACGTTCCAGGCGCAATCCTTGCCGGTGATTGGGTCCGTGTGGCCGCCCGGAACGATGTGGAGGACGCCTTTTTGTGTGGCCACCTGCGAAATCGCGTACGCGATCGCCGAATTGACGTCGCCGTAGGTTACGTTGACTTGATCCTTGTCGATCAGCTTGCGGATCTTCTCGACGCCAGTGCCGACATCATTTGCCGAGTCCTCAACGAGGAGCTGGACCTGGCGACCAAGGATCCCGCCCTTGCTGTTGATCTCCTCGACGGCATACCGCGCGCCCTGAACCTCCGAGACCGCGAGCAACGAAAGGCTGCCCGTCAACGGATCGATGAAGCCGAACTTGATCGGTTGTTCGCCGAGCGCCTTGACGATGAAGGGCGAGGCGACCTGGACGGTGCCCACCGCCCCGAGCGCCGCGCCAAGCTTGAGTACACGCCGCCGGCCGAGCCGGCCCGAAGGCTTCCCCTGAACCATTCCATCCTCCCTCTTCCCATGGGCCGATTTTGCGTACACGCCGGCTTTCCATGTCGCGCATTGGCGCGGATTGCGCCCGGATAATGTCTTGTCGGCGGGCCATACACAATAACTTTCGGCCATTTGCCACGATTTGCCGCCGGGGCGGGCGGGGATTCGCGCATGGTATTGACGTTGCGGGCACTGATCTCGCAGGCATTGACAGAGCCGAGGTGAGCCCCGATCCTTGAGAAACCGAGGGGAGCCCCGCCAGGGGGCTGAGATACTGACGGTCCGTTTCCCCGCTTGGGCGCGGACAGCGCAGTGACCCTGCGAACCTGAACCGGGTCATGCCGGCGGAGGGACGGGAAGCCGAATGCAGAGTCCCCCTTCGCAAGGCCCGCGAGCGAGGAGGCGCCGATGACGATCTATGACAAGGCGGGGATCAAGGCCGGGACCCGCCCGGAGACCGTAACGACGGGCCCCGTGGCAGGCTCGCGCAAGGTCTATGTGCCGGTCCCCGATCGGCCAGATATCACAGTGCCGTTCCGCGAAGTGCTGCTCGATCCGTCCTCCGGCGAGCCGCCCTTCCGCCTTTACGAT
>DASZQO010000225.1:0-6584 GCA_035549615.1 Acetobacteraceae bacterium | reverse complement strand
TGGGCGCGGACAGCGCAGTGACCCTGCGAACCTGAACCGGGTCATGCCGGCGGAGGGACGGGAAGCCGATCGCAGAGTCCCCCCTCCTTCGCAAGGCCCGCGAGCGAGGAGGCGCCGATGACGATCTATGACAAGGCCGGGACCCGCCCAGAGACCGTAACGACGGGACCCGTGGCAGGCTCGCGCAAGGTCTATGTACCGGTCCCCGATCGGCCCGATCTCACGGTGCCGTTCCGTGAAGTGCTGCTCGATCCGTCCTCCGGCGAGCCACCCTTCCGCCTCTACGATACTTCCGGCCCCTACAGCGAGCAGGGGCCAGCGATCGACCTCGCCGCCGGCCTGCCGAAGCTGCGCGCATCATGGATCGCGGCGCGCCAGCCTGAAACCGTCATCCCGCGCGCCGTGCAGCCCGCGGACAACGGCAATCTCTCGGCCGAGAAGCTGCTGCCGCCCTGTCCGGCGGAGCATTCTGTCTGCGCCGCACGGGCGGACCGGCCGATCACGCAAATCGAGTTCGCCCGGATGGGCATCATCACCGAGGAGATGCGCTATGTCGCGCATCGCGAAAATCTCGGCCGCGCCGCGCTCGTTTCCGGCGCCGAGGAGCGGCGCGCCGACGGTAAGGATTTCGGCGCCGAGATTCCCGCTTTCATCACGCCCGAATTCGTCCGTTCGGAGATCGCGCGCGGGCGGGCGATCATCCCCGCCAACATCAACCATCCGGAGCTGGAGCCGACGATTATCGGCCGCAACTTCCTGGTCAAGGTGAACGCGAATATTGGCAATTCCGCGGTGAGCTCCGGTGCCGCCGAGGAGGTGGAGAAGCTCGTCTGGGCGATCCGCTGGGGGGCGGATACGGTGATGGATCTCTCCACCGGGCGGAACATTCACAATATCCGGGGCTGGATCCTGCGCAATGCGCCCGTGCCGATCGGCACCGTGCCGATCTATCAGGCGCTCGAAAAGGTCAATGGTGAGCCGGAGAAACTCGACTGGGAGGTCTTCAAGGACACGCTCATCGAGCAGGCCGAGCAGGGCGTGGATTACTTCACGATTCATGCCGGCGTGCGGCTTGCCTATATTCCTCTCACTGCGCGGCGGGTCACCGGCATCGTTTCGCGTGGCGGCTCGATCATGGCGCGCTGGTGCCTCGCGCATCACCGCGAGAGCTTCCTTTACGAGCATTTCGCCGATATCTGTGACATCATGCGCCGCTATGACGTCTCCTTCTCGCTTGGCGATGGGCTGCGGCCGGGCTCGATCGCCGATGCCAATGACGCGGCGCAGTTCGCCGAGCTCGAGACGCTCGGGGAACTCACGAAGATCGCCTGGGGCAAAGGCTGCCAGGTGATGATCGAGGGGCCCGGCCATGTGCCGATGCACAAGATCAAGGTCAATGTGGAGAAGCAGCTCGCCGCCTGCGGCGAAGCCCCGTTCTACACGCTCGGACCGCTGGTGACGGACATCGCCCCCGGCTACGATCATATCACCTCGGCGATCGGCGCGGCGATGATCGGCTGGTTCGGCACCGCCATGCTCTGCTATGTCACGCCGAAGGAGCATCTCGGCCTGCCCGATCGGGATGACGTCAAGGCGGGCGTGATCGCCTATCGCATCGCTGCGCATGCCGCCGATCTTGCCAAGGGCCATCCGGCGGCCAAGCTCCGCGATGATGCGCTCTCCCGGGCCCGTTTCGAATTCCGCTGGCAGGATCAGTTCAATCTCGGCCTCGACCCGGATACCGCGCGTGCCTTCCACGACGAGACCTTACCCAAGGAGGCGCACAAGCTTGCGCATTTCTGCTCGATGTGCGGCCCGAAATTCTGCTCGATGAAGATCACCCAGGATTTGCGTGCGGAGGCCGAGCGCATGGCTGGGCTCGACGCGAAAAGTGCCGAGTTCCGGGAGCATGGCGGCGCGCTCTATATTCCCGAGCCGGCGGCGGGCGAGTAGGTTTCTTCCCATCTCATCCACATCATGGGCCGTCCGCTGTGAGCCGACCATTGAAAGTCGCGGTGCAGATGGATCCGCTTGCGTCCATCAATCCCGACGCGGATTCCACGTTCGTTTTGATGCTCGAGGCCCAGACCCGCGGGCATCATCTTTGGCACTATGAGGTCCGGCATCTCGCCTTCACCAGTGGCGGCGAGAGCGTGAAGCTGCAGGCGCGGGCGCGCCGAGTTCATCTCGCCCGCCCGCCCGAGGAGATCGCGCGCCTCGGCCCCGAGGAGGTCATTGACCTCGCGGCGATGGATGTCGTGCTGATGCGCCAGGACCCGCCCTTCGATCTCGCCTATATCACTGCGACGCATCTGCTTGAGCATATCCATCCGCGCACACTCGTGGTGAACGATCCGCGGGCGGTGCGCAATGCGCCGGAGAAGCTTCTCGTCACGCATTTTTCCGAGCTGATGCCGCCAACCTTGGTAAGCTGGGATGCCATGGCGATGCGCGCGTTTCGCGCCGAGCATGGCGAGATTGTCATCAAGCCGCTGTTCGGCAATGGTGGCGCGGGCGTCTTTCGCATCCGTCCGGATGACGAGAATTTCAACGCCGTGCTGGAGATGCATTTCGCCCGCACGCGCGAGCCGCTGATGCTGCAGCGCTACGAGCCCGCGGTGCGTGCGGGCGACAAGCGCATCATCCTGATCGATGGCGAGCCGCTCGGCGCGATCAACCGCGTGCCCGCGAGTGGCGAGGCGCGCGCGAACATGCATGTCGGCGCCCGGCCGGAGGCGACCCGGCTCAGCGCGCGCGATCGCGAGATCTGCGCCCGTATCGGCCCCACCCTGCGCGAGCAGGGACTGATCTTCGTCGGCATCGACGTGATCGGGGATTGGCTCACCGAAATCAATGTTACTTCACCGACCGGCCTGCAGGAGGTGGCGCGGTTCGACGGCGTCCATCTCGAGGCGGCGATCTGGGACCGGATCGAAGATCGCTGCGCCGTGCGCGCCGACTGATCTATTCCTCGTCCCGGAATAAATGCACGTGCTCGGGCCAGACCCGCGCGAGCGCGGTGGCGCCGACACGAAGCGTGCCGGCCTCCGTCCGGCGCGGCAGCAGGATATCGAGCGCGATGCTGCCGTGGGCGAGAACACGGAATGCGAGCCCCTCCTCGCGGATGGTGGTGAGCGTGACGGCCAGCGCGTTCATGTCATTCCGTGCCACGCCGTCCGTCTCCGGGGCGAGGGCGATGTCCTCGGAGCGGATCGCGATGCCAACCTTCATCCCGGGGCCAACCCAGGCGGGGGCCCGCGCGGTCAGAGCAAAAGGCCCCGCTGCGACCGCCGCCAGCCCATCGGCCACGGCGCGCACGCTCCCGGCGAACAGGTTGCGATAGCCGAGCAGACGGGCCGCGCGCCTGTTCATGGGCGCTGCGAACACCTGGTGCGGGGTGCCTTCCTGCACGATTCGCCGTCCGACCATCAGCGCCATCCGGTCCGCCATCGCAGCGAGCTGAACATCATGTGTCACCGCAAGGGTGGGCAGGCCGATCCGCCTGATCTCCTCGATCAGCTCGCCGAGCACGGCGTCCCGGGTCGCGGGATCGAGCGCGGAGGTCGGCTCGTCGAGCAGCAGGAGCTCGGGTCCCCGGGCCAGAGCGCGGGCCAAGGCGACGCGCTGCTGCTGGCCGCCGGAGAGCGCGTCCGGATAGCGCTCGGCGAGACCGGCGATCCCGAGCCGCTCCATCAGCGCAAGAGCGCCCGCCCGCCGCCGGTGCCGTCCGGCGAGGGGGAAGGCGACATTTTCCCAAGCGCGCAGATGCGGAAAGAGCCCATAGCCCTGCGGCAGATAGCCGATCGGCCGGCGCTGCGGCGGCAGGCCTTCGTAGGGCGTGCCCTCCGCCGGCAGGAGCCCCGCGATCGCCTTGAGCAGGCTTGTCTTGCCCTCCCCGCTCGCCCCGGCCAGCACGGTGAAGCCCGCGACCGTCAGCCGCGCCTCGATGCGAAGCGGTTGAGCGAGTCGGTAATCGATCTCCATTCAATCAGAATATGCCACGCCGGCGCGAAACCATCCCGAGCCAGAGCGGCAGCGGCATGGCCAGAAGGAAAAAGAGCCAGAGCAGCGGATAGACCGAGTCGAGACCATTATCCTGCAGGTTGACCCAGAGCTGAACCGGAATCCCGTGCGGGAAATAGGCGATGATCAGGACGATGCCGAATTCCCCGAGCGCGCGGACCCAGGCAAGCGCCAGCCCCGCCGCCAGGCCAAGCCGCGCGAGCTTGAGACTTACCTCCAGGAACACCTGCCAGCGCTCCTTGCCGAGCGTGAGCGCAATTTCTTCGAGCTCCCGTGGCACGCCTTCGAACGCGGCACGGGCGGTGACCACGTAATAGGGCATCGCGCCATAGACTTGCGCCAGGACGAAAGCCGGGGCCGTGTTGGTGAGCACGAGCCCGAGCCGGCCGAGCAGCAGGCCGGCGCCGCCATAGGGCCCGTAGAGCGAGGCGAGCAGAATCCCGAAAGCGAGCGGCGGTGTGAGCAGGGGCAGCAGGAGCAGGGCGTCGAGCACAGGCTTGCCGCGAAAGTCCCGTCGCGCGAGCCACCACGCGAGCGGCGTGCCGAGCACGGCGATGATCGGCAGGGCGATGAGGCTATAAACCACCGAGACGAAGGCAGAATCGAGATCGCCTGGCGCGAACGTGAGCCCCCGCCAGTCTGTCACGAAGGCCAGTGCGATGAACGGTGCCGTGAGAAAAAGGAGCGAAGCAAACCCGAGAACCGGTGCGACCGGCCGGCCCCGGCCGGCCGGCGGCGGCGGAAGAAGAAGCGTGCCCTCCCGTACGCTCAGACCGGGCCGCCCTTCGGCACGCCATAGCCGTTATCCCGGAATACTTTCTGGCCTGCCGGGCTTTGCAGGAAAGTCACGAACTTCTGCGCGAGTACCGGGTTCACCGCATTCTTCAGCACGCACGCATAGAAGACGAGCGGCTGCGTGCTCAGCACCCGCGTCTTGCCGCCTTTTGTAATGGAGAAGTGCACCTTGCTGTACCAGTCGGCGACCATCGCCGGATTGCTGAGATTGATCTCATCAGGGAGCCGGACAAAAGAGAGATGGTCGGATTTGACCGCGCTTTCATAGCCGGAACTTGCGTCGATCTGCCCGGCCTCGAGCCGGCTCAGAAGCGAGGGTTCGGTGAAGATCTGCGCGGGATTCTCGTAGGGGCCGAGGATTTTCTGCGCGAGCCCAGGCTGATTATAGTACCGTTCGGCGAGCAGGAAGGTGAAGATGATGTTCTGCCCTTGCGGATCCGTTTCCGGGTCGGTCCGGCCGAAGCGCAGGCCCGGGGTCTGAAGCACCTTCCACCAGGGTGTGGAACTCTCGAAGGCGGCGGCGTATTTGCTCTTGGCGCTATAGGCGATCACCATCGACGTGCTGGCGACCGGGACCGCCTGGCTCACCAGCCCCGCTTTTTCGAGCAGTAGCGCCGGCCCCGGCGTGATGGTGATAAAGACATCCGCCTGCAACTGTTTGCCGATCATCAGCCGGGCGAGCGCATAGGCCGGCTGCCCGATGCCCTGATAGGTGGCGTTGTTTGCCTTGGCGAATTCCGGGCCGAGGACGCGGTCCATCACCACACCCATCGAGCCCGCATAGGCAACGCGAATGGTTCCCTGGGCCGCGGCGGACGTGAATGACGCCGCGAGCAGCAACAGGCTGGCCAGCATGGAGCGCATGCGTTTCTCCGGAAGGATGAAGGCGGGTGCGATATGTCTCTCAAACGATATCGCCCGGCGGATATAACGTCAAACGCGCTAAGTTCTTCTGCCCTTCCGCCGGAGGGCAGCCCCTACTGCGTGGCCTGGAGACGCGCGAGCAGGGCGGGAGAGGGCGCCCCGTCCACCGGCAGGCCGTTGGCACGCTCGAAATTGCTGATCGCGCCAATCGTTTGCGGGCCGAGCACGCCGTCCGCCGATCCTTGCAGCAAGCCAAGCCGGATGAGCTGAATCTGCACAGCCTGGGTAAGCGAGACGCCGGGCGGCGGATAGGCGACAGGCGGGGGTGCGGGGGCTGCTGGCGCGAAACCGGGCACCTGATTGCCCTTGGCATACATGCATTGGGCGTAGGCGTTGTTGTACTGGGCCTGAATCGAATTCTGCGCTTTCGAGCTGGTCAGGGCGCCGATCCCACCACCACCGACGGCCCCGCCCGCGGCGCCGATGGCCGCGCCATGCCCCCCGCCGATGGCCGCCCCGAGCCCGGCGCCGAGCGCGGTTGTCAAGGCGGCTGCGCCGAGGCCGCGCAGGTTCGCTTTCTGCGCCTGCCCGGCAACGGATTGCTGGGCGAACTGCTTGCAGACGATCTGGTCGGTCTGGAACTGGTCGAAGCTCTTGCCGGAGCCGGGCATCACCTGAACGGTCGGCCCCATCGGGGTTTGCGCGCAGGACGCAAGCAGGAGCGCCAAGGCGAAGCCGATCGGTCCGGTTCGCCGCAGCGTGCGCATCTTCCGCATGGTCTCCCCCCGTATTGTCCGAGCCCTGCCCGACCCTACGCGGCGAGAGCCGCGCCACGCAAGATGCGGCGCCGTTGCGTCTGGCCGTCAGACCGATGATTCCGAAGCTGATTTTACCGTTGACGT
>DASZQO010000224.1:0-5816 GCA_035549615.1 Acetobacteraceae bacterium | reverse complement strand
ATAGGCCGCGTCGATCCAGAAGGCCGGCACCAGCGCGAGCGTCAGAACATTCTGCAGGATCCCGAGCAAGAGCACCCCGGTCAGCGCTCCGAGCAGCCGGCCACGCCCTCCGTTCAGGCTGATTCCCCCGATCACCGCTGCTGCGAAGACATAGAAGATCATGTTTTGCCCCTGGCTCGACACGACCGAAGCGATGCGGCCGGTCAGCATCAAGCCGGCGAGCGCAGCCAGCACCCCGCCCACGATGTAGGCCCCCCAGGTGATGCGCTCCACCTGGATGCCGGCGACGCGGGCGGCCTCCGGGTTGCCGCCGATGGCATAGAGCGCACGGCCCACTCTGTGGTAGCGGAGGAAAAGCCCGAACACGAGATAGAGCGCGCCCGCGAGCCAGACCGAGATCGGAATCGTCAGCCATTTCGCCGTGCCAAGATAGAGAAATGCGGCCGGCAGCTCGAAGAGTGTCTTGCCGTCCGTGATGCCGAGCGTCACGCCCCGCAGCAGGATCAGCATCGCGAGTGTCACGATGAAGGCGTTGAGCTGCAATCTCACCACCAGGAATCCGTTCATAAGGCCCACCAAGGCGCCGACAAGAAACAGCAGCGCGATGGCCAGGCCCGGATTGAGCCCGACACCTGAGCCGCCCATCGTCGTGTCCTTGACGATGAGCCACGCGCTCACCATCGGGGCGAGGCCGACCACGGATTCGAGCGAAAGATCGAACTTGCCGGCGATCAGAATGATGGATTCGGCGATCACCAGCACCGCAAGCTCGGAGGATTGCTGCAAAATGTTGGAAAAATTCGCAGTGGTCAGAAAGGCGCTGCTCGTCAGGCTGCCCGCGACAATCGCAAGCACGATCGCCGGCAGCAAGGTGAGCTCCGTGAGCAGAAACCCCATTCCGCGCCGGCGGCTGGAGCGCCGCGGTGAGGCGCGCGCGGTTTCCCCCGCCTCAGTCATGAACGGTCATTCCCTCGATCGCGGACACCAGCAGATGGTCCTGCCAGCCGGCCGCGAATGTCGCGGCGATGCGGCCCTTGAACACCACCAGCACGCGGTCGCAGTTCGTCAATTCGTCAAGATCGTCGGAGACGATCAGTACCCCCGTTCCCTCCCTGCGGGCCCGCGTGACGATGGAAAAAAGTGCCTCTTTCGAAGCAATGTCGATTCCCTGCGTCGGATGCACTAGGACCAGGATCTTCGGATCTGCGGCCATCGCGCGTCCCAGCACCGCCTTCTGCTGATTGCCGCCGCTGAGCTCGCCGATCGGCTGGTCGGGGGATGCGGCGACGAGCTGCAATTGCTGGATCATCGCGCCGGCCTTCCGCGCGCGCTCAGCGGGCAGGATCACGCCGAACGCGCCAAGTCGTTCCGGAATCGTCATTGTGAGATTCTCGGCCACCGAAAGCAGCGGCACGATGCCTTGCGCCCTTCGGTCGCGCGGAACATAGCCCACGCCGGCGCGCTGTGCGGCGGCAACGCTGCCCGGCACGATCGGCGTGCCGGCGAGTGCGATGCGTCCGGCCCGCGGCTTCACGAGGCCGGTGATCGCGTCCGCGATCGCCTCCTTGCCCGAGCCGGCAAGCCCGGTCAGGCCGACACACTCGCCAGCCCCGACCTCGAAACTGATATCCTCGGCGCAGCCGACCGAGAGACCTGAGACGGAAAGGCCGGGCTCTGCCCGGCGCGGGCCGCTTGCCACGGCCTCGGCGCGCTCGCGAAGCGTCTCCCCCACCATCGCCGCCACGACATCCTGCTGAGACATCTCCGCAAGCGCCGCGCTCGCCACGACGCGGCCGTCACGCAGCACGGTGACCGTTCGGCAGACCTCGTAGATCTCCTCCAGGTGATGAGAGATGTAGAGGAACGTCACGCCGCCGTCCTGCAAGCGGCGGACGCGATCGAAAAGACGCCCCACCGCGCGTCCTTCCAATTCGGCTGTCGGCTCATCGAGGATCATGAACCGGTTTCCCTGAAGAAGCGCGCGCGCAATCTCGACGATCTGGCGCTGCTCGACGGTGAGCCGCTCCGCCTCCTCGGTCACATCGATCTCGAGACCCCATTCCTCCAGGACCGCCTCGGCACGCTGTCGCAAAGCCGGCCAGCGGACCCAGAACCCGCCGAGCGTCGGCTGGGCATTGAGGAAGAGATTCTCGGCAACGGTCAGCGTCGGCACCAGGGTGGAGCGCTGGAACACGCACGCGACACGCTCGCGCCAGGCCCGCCGGTCGGCAAGGCCCGGCGCCGGCGCGCCCGCCAGCCGCACTTCACCGGAGTCAGGCGCGATCAGCCCCGTGAGGAGCGCCACCAATGTCGATTTGCCGGCGCCGTTGCGCCCGACAAGGGCGCGGGATTCGCCCGCCCGGATGCTGATCGAGACATTGCGCAATGCCTGGTTGGCGCCAAACCGTTTTGAAACCCGGATGGCCTCGGCCGCCATCCGGGCCGCCGGTTCGCCCGGTCCCTCCGGCATCGCCGGGTTCAGGGCTTCACTTTGTTGCCCCATAGCAGCGGGTCGGAGGCATTCGCGATCGTGACGATCGGGGCGGGCAGCAGGTCCATCAGATTGCCCTTGTATGTCACGATATGGCTGTTGTGGTCGGTCGGGCCGGTATGGAATTTCTCGCCCGCCACCGCGCCTTGCAGATAATAAAGCCCGTACTTGACGTAGAGATCGAGCGGCTGCGAGATGGCCGCATCCAGAAGCCCTGCCCGGATGCTCTGCAGCGCGAGCGGCGTGCCATCGATGCTGACCAGCATGATGTGGTTCGCGTCGCCCACCTTCGTGAGTTTTCCAGCACTTTTGAGCACATTCAGCACACCGGCGAGCATCACCGAATCACTCTGCATATAGATGGCCGAAAGGCCGGGTGTCGCCGTCACCACCGTTTGCGCCACCGCCGTCGCCTTGTCGGTCTTCCAGTATGTGGGGCGCTGAATGAGCACGATGGCGGGATAATCCGTCTTCATGCAATCCGCGAACCCGGTCGTGCGGTCCCGCCCATTGGTCGTGGCCTGGTCCCCCATCATCGAGAGGACCGTGCCTTTCCCGTGCAGCGCTCCGCCGATCAGGTGGCACGCATCCTCACCCATGCGGATATTGTCTGCCCGCACGATCATCGCCACTTTGCCGCCGGCCGGGCCGATATCGATATCCACCACCGGCACGTTCTGGCTCGCGGCGAAGTTCAATGCCGGAACGATGGCGTCGCTGTCCGTCGGCACCGTGATCAACCCCTGCGCGCCTTCGGCGATCAGGTTGTGAAAATCGGTGATCTGCTTGCCGGGGTCGCCGTTGGCGTTGGCCACGGGCAAGGTCTTGAGGCCGGCCTTCCTGGCGGCTTCCATGGTCAAATCCACCTGGATCGCCTGGAAGGGGTCGGTCAGGAAGCCCACCGAATAGCCCATGGTGAAGGGCTTCTCCTGCTGCGCGAAGGAATAGGGCGCCGGGCCGACAAACGCGAGAAATGAGGCCGCCGCCGCAAGCATGGCCACGAGTCTTCCGCTCATGTTCCGACTCCGGTATTGTCTTGTTGACGTTTCCCGGATGGTCTGCCCATCCGCTCCCAGTACCAGCTCAACCTAGCAGGTTCGAATCGTCAACGAAAGGCACCGGCACGCGAGGCTGCGCGCAAGGGGTGCGGCATCGGCGTATTCATTTTGAAAATGAATCATACAGCGCAGGGGATTGTCCGCGCGGCATGCGCCATGCCGGGCGCGTGCCACATCTCAGGGCCGATCCGGCGGGACGATCTCTTCATTGAGCCCGCTTTGCGTGCCGCTCTAGCCGAACACCGGCTCCCGGGGCTTCTGCGTGAAATCGAGCCCGTCGAGCATCGGATAGGCAGTGGCATCGCGCGGCTGCAAGGGCTGCAGCCCGAAACGCGCCGCGATGAAGGCGAGCACGGAAGTGGTGTCGCCCCGCTTATGGTCCACATAGCCGCGCCGGGCGAAGGGGCTGATCAGCAGGGCGGGAATGCGGGTCCCGCAGCCATAGGCGTCCGGCCGCGGCGGCGCCACGTGATCCCAGAATCCGCCACCCTCGTCATAGGTGATGATGATGGCCGCCCGGCTCCAGGCCGGGCTGTTTCCAAGCGCGCGCAGCAGGCCCATGACCCAGCCCTCGCCCCATTGCGGCGCTGAATCGGCCGGGTGCTCGTCATGGATGCCGGTTGCCTTGATGAAGCTCACCTGCGGCAATTTCCCGCTTTGCAGATCCTCGCCGAAATCCTCCGCATCGCGCATGTGTCCGGCGCGGACATTGGCCGGCCAGGTCGGGAAGTACTGAAACGGGTTGTGATGCGGCACATAGAGATTGGGGGTCTCGATCACCGCCGAGCCGTCGCCGGGACCGAAGGCGGTCTTCAAGGCCCAGGGCTTCACGCTGTTCCAGTTCTCGTTGTACCAGGCCCAGGAAATGTTCGCCGCGTTCAGCCTGTCGCCGATCGAGGGGTAGGTCTGCTGCTCGGGGGGCGGGGCGATCTTGAGATGGCTTGCCCCGACCTCGGTGGGGCCGTTGAGCGGCGGCAGCCCGTTGATCAGGATGCCGTGCTTGTCATAGGGCAGATCGAAAAGCCTCGGCGCCTCGCCCACCTTGAGCCGGGCCGGCGCCTCGCGCCACACCGCGCTGCGCGCCGCCACGAGATAGAGCGCATTGCCGGTCGAGCCGCCCGACATCGCCTGGAAGAAATTGTCGAACAGAACATACTCATCGGCCAGGGCGTGGTAGCGGGGAATGTCGTCGCGGGTATAGAAGCCGACGACCGCGCCAGAGGGGTTCGAAAGATCGAAGCTCAGACGCACGGAATCGATATCCGTCGCGGACAGCGCGGCGGGATTGGCCGGATGCTTGACGAGCGCGAGGGAGACGAACTGGTCCATTCGCCCGCCATCGACCTCAGCAAACATGCGGAAGAAACTGTGCGCGGGGTCCCAGGGCACATTGTCGGTGGCCGGAATATAAGGCGCGAGATGGAAGGGGCGGTTCTTGAGGAGCGCTCCGTGAAAGCCCGCGATATCCTGGGGAACCGGCAGGAAGTTGTAGGGGATGCCGGCCGGGTTCTTTTGCAGCCCGGTGAAACGGGCATCGATCCGGCCTTCGGCGTCGAGCAGGTTGGCGATGCCCGAGGGATTGCCGCGCGGATTGCGGTAGGTGCCGAAATAATGATCGAAGCTCCGGTTCTCCTGGTAGATCACCACGATGTGGTCGATCGTCCGGCGCAGCGCCTCGATGTCGGGCGTCGGTGGATCGGCGGCGAACGTCCGGTTCGGCAGCCAGAGCGTGGCCGCGGCACTGCCCGCCGCCAGGGTTTTCAGGAATGTCCGCCGCTTCCGCCACGCCTCATTCATGGATCTCTCCGCTTGCGCAGGGCGCCGGTAGGGCATGAAGGATGAGACCCGCCGGCGCGGCGGGCGCCCTCGCTCTGTGGCTCCTGGCAGGAGCGCTCTCGCCGGGGCAGGTTTGTTGAGAAATGTGCAACCGGCCGCGCCACCCGGCCACGATCTCGGGCGATGCTGACGGAACGGGTGAGGATGGAAGGCTGATACCCCGCGAAGCGCCGGGAAGGATCAAATCTCGTCTCATCTCGATCGATACCGCGCCGCCGCCGCGGGTCGAGCCTATCCATACCCCGTGCCGAGCGGCAATCAGGCCAGCTTGATCATTCGATGACGATCCTTGGGACGATGCTTGGGACGATGCATCGGCTGATTGATCGGGTTGGGCGCGATGACCGGATAGGAAATGGCCGGCAAAGCCGAGCGGCGGCGGAGAGCCGCAAACGAACCATCCCGCGGCCCTGCGGGCGGTGCCTCGAATT
>DASZQO010000223.1:0-4464 GCA_035549615.1 Acetobacteraceae bacterium | reverse complement strand
CGTCCGGCGGCAAGAGCAGGGTGGCTATTCATGAGCGGTGATTCCTTTTCCGCGCGGCGCCGGACAAGGCTGCGCCGGACCCCGGCTTCCGTGATGGCTGTATCCAGACATATATATTCCGCGCGGCGCCGGGCAAGGCTGCGCCGGACCCCGGCTTCCGTGATGGCTGTATCCAGACATATATAACCAACATGCGTGCGAACCGGCATGCCATGCCGGTCCGGAACGCCGGGATTTGCGATACGGGGATTGGGCGATATGCAGCATGAGCGCCAGCATTATGTGAACGGAGCCTGGGTCGAGCCACTGGAGCCGGTCCTGCTCGACGTGATCGATCCTTCCACGGAAGAACCGTTCACCAGGATCGCTGTCGGCGGGCCGAAGGATGTCGATCGCGCCGTCGCCGCTGCCAGAGCCGCTTTTCCCTCCTTTGCCCGCACGACGAGGAAGGAACGGCTTGAGCTTTTGCGCAACATTCTGGCGGAATACAACAAGCGCCGGGATGATATCGCACAGACGCTCTCGCAGGAAATGGGGGCCCCCCGCAAATTCGCCTATGAGCGCCAGTCGGCGACCGGCACCAACCACCTGACCCGGATGATCGAAGCCCTTGAAAGCTTTCGCTTCGAGGAGCCCCAGGGCGCGACGATGATCGTCCGCGAGCCGATCGGGGTGGTCGGACTCATCACGCCCTGGAACTGGCCGATCAACCAGATCGTCTGCAAGGTGGCTCCGGCGCTCGCCGCCGGCTGTACAATGGTGCTGAAACCTTCGGAGATCGCGCCGCTCAATGCGATCATCTGGTCCGAGGTGATGCATGCGGCCGGGGTGCCGAAGGGTGTTTACAACATGGTGCAGGGCGAAGGCGCCGTGGTTGGGGAGGCGATGTCCGCGCACCCTGATATCGACATGATGTCGTTCACCGGCTCAACCCGGGCGGGCATCCTCGTCGCGCAGGCGGCCGCCCGGACGGTCAAGCGCGTTGCCCAGGAACTCGGTGGCAAGTCGGCCAATATCCTGTTGCCGGACGTGGATTTCCGGGTCGCCGTGACCAAGGGCGTGCTCGGGATGATGGTCAATAGCGGCCAGTCCTGCAGCGCACCGACCCGCATGCTCGTTCCCCTCGACCGGCAGGACGAGGTGAAGGCGATCGCCAAGACCGCGGCCGAGAGCCTGGTGGTGGGGGACGTCCGCGATGAGCGGACCAATCTTGGCCCGGTCGTGAGCGAAGTGCAGTTCAACAAGGTGCAGCGCCTGATCCAGGCCGGGATCGATGAGGGGGCGGAGCTGGTCACAGGTGGCCCCGGCCGACCGGAACATCTCAATCGCGGCTACTTCGTACGTCCGACCGTCTTCGCCAATGTACGCAATGACATGGCGATCGCGCGCGAGGAGATTTTCGGCCCCGTCCTCTCGATCCTGCCTTACCGGGACGAGGCGGATGCGATCCGCATGGCCAACGACACGGTTTATGGCCTTGCCGCTTATGTCCAGTCGGGCGATCTTGCGCACGCGCGGAGGGTGGCGGCGGAAATGCGGGCCGGCAATGTCCATCTGAACTATCCCGCGCCTGACAGTGCCGCGCCGTTCGGGGGCTACAAGCAGTCCGGCAATGGCCGGGAATACGGCAAATGGGGCCTTGAAGAGTTTCTCGAGGTCAAGGCCGTCATCGGCTACGAGGCCGCCTGAGGCCATCGCACCAGAGCGGTCCGCCCAGGCGGGATCACCGCGGCCGGATCGCGGCCCGATTCACGCGCGTGCGTGTCTTTCTACTGGGCAAGAGAGACACGCCCGCGGAGACCATATTCGCAGGAATATGCTTCTAAGTACGATCGAACACGATATCAACGCGACATGACGAAGGATGACAATGGAGTACGTTAAGCTCGGCCGGACCGGCCTTGAAGTCTCCAGGATTTGTCTCGGATGCATGAGCTATGGGATCCCGGAACGGGGGAACCATACCTGGACGCTCAATGAGGAAGAGAGCCGCCCGTTCATCAAGCGGGCGCTCGAGGGCGGCATCAATTTCTTCGACACGGCGAATGTCTATTCCGATGGCACCAGCGAGGAGATTCTCGGCCGGGCGCTCAAGGATTTCGCCCGCCGGGAAGACGTGGTCATCGCGACCAAGGTGCATGGGCGGATGCGTCCCGGCCCGAACGGCGCGGGCCTTTCGCGGCGAGCGATCATGACCGAGATCGATGCCAGCCTGCGCCGTCTCGGCACGGATCATGTGGATCTCTATCAGATCCATCGCTGGGATTCGGGCACGCCGATCGAGGAGACGGTCGAGGCGCTGCATGACGTGGTGAAGGCAGGAAAGGCTCTCTATGTCGGGGCGTCGTCCATGCATGCGTGGCAATTCGCCAAGGCCCTCGCGATCGCCGACCAGAGAGGCCAGACCCGTTTCGTCAGCATGCAGAATTACGTGAACCTCCTTTATCGGGAAGAGGAACGCGAGATGCTGCCGCTTTGCGCGGCGGAGGGGATCGCGGTCATTCCCTGGAGCCCTCTGGCCCGCGGGCGCCTGACCCGTGCGTGGGATGAGAGGAGCGCGCGCTCGGAAACGGATGAATTCGGCAAGACGCTCTATGCGAAATCGGCTGAGGCCGATCGCAAGGTCGTCGAACGCGTTGCCGAAGTCGCGAAGCGGCGCGGCGTGCCCCGCGCGCAGGTGGCGCTTGCCTGGCTGCTGTCAAAGAACGTCATCACCGCCCCCATCGTCGGGGCAACGAAGCTCCAGCATCTCGAGGATGCGCTTGCCGCCGTCAAGCTGAAGCTCTCGATGGAGGAGATTGCTTCTCTCGAGGAACCCTATATCCCGCATGAGATTGCCGGATTTGCCCCGGTGCGGATCTGAAGGCCATTGCTTTCCCGCGTGATTCACGCCTCCGGCAAGGCCACCTCCGGCGATCACGCTTTAACCCCCCGCCCCCGTCCGTCGCTCGTCCTGGCGCAGGACGTCGATCGGCACCAATGTGCCGCCACGCTCGAAATGCCAGAAAAGCCAGCCATTGCAGGAGGGCGCATTGCTCACCGCCGCCCCTACCTGATGGATCGACCCGCGTGCGTTCCCAGATTGCAGCGTGCCATCCGCCGCGACCGTGGCCGAGACGCGACGGTTGCGGTCATAGAGCCGCGTTCCCGCCGGCACGAGCCCGCGCTCAACCAGGCTGCCGAAGGGAATGCGCGGCGCCTCGCGCCGTGAGGGCGTGACGGCGAATCCCTCCTCCGGCAGGCGCTTCGTTCGCTTGAGCCGGGCCAGCGCCGCCTCGACATAAGCCGGGTGCCGCTCGATCCCGATGAAATGCCGCCCCAGCCGCTTCGCCACCACCGCCGTGGTGCCGGTGCCGACAAAGGGGTCGAGCACGATCTCGCCGGGCAGGGTGCAGGCGATCATTACGCGGTGGAGCAGCGCCTCGGGCTTCTGGGTCGGGTGGAGTTTGAGCCCATGGGCGTTGCGCAGCCGTTCCTCTCCCGTGCAAAGGGGCAGCAGCCAGTCGCTGCGCATCTGCACATCATCATTGAGGGCCTTCATCGCCTGGTAATTGAAGCGATGCCGCGAATCCCGCCCGCGCGCCGCCCAGATCAACGTCTCATGGGCGTTGGTGAAGCGCCTCCCGCGGAAATTCGGCATCGGGTTCGATTTGCGCCAGATGACGTCGTTGAGCACCCAGAAGCCGAGATCCTGAAGCGCGGTGCCGATCCGGAAGATATTGTGATAGGCGCCGATCACCCAGAGCGTGCCGTCCTTGGTGAGGACGCGGCGGCACTCGCCGAGCCAGGCCATCGTGAAACGGTCGTACTCCGCGAAATCGGCGAACCGGTCCCAATCCTCGTCCACCCCGTCCACGAGGCTGTCGTCCGGCCGGCGAAGCTCGCCCCGGAGCTGGAGGTTGTAAGGCGGGTCGGCGAAGACACAGTCGATCGAGGCGGACGGCAGCATCCGCAATATCTGGATGCAGTCGCCGAGCAGCACCTGATCGAGTGGCAGCTCGTGGTCGATTGCCGGGTTTCTCCAGGGGGTCGGAACCGTTGGCGATATGGTGGTCGGCCCGCCCGTGGCCCGTCAACTATCCACGGGCACCCCGTCACGGGGGGCCGAAATCGCGCAGCAGGCCGAAGCCCATCCGATGATGCCGAGTCGGGCCGAGCCGGAGGATGGCTTCCTGGTGCCCGCGCGTCGGGTAGCCGGCATTCGCCTCCCACCCGTAGCCGGGGAAGCGCATGGCGAGCCGCATCATGGCGCGGTCGCGCAGCACCTTGGCCACGATGGAGGCGGCGGCGATCGAGAAGCATCGCGCATCCCCGCCCACCACCGGCCGGGCGGGGCAGGGGAGCTCGGGGGTGATCGGGCCGTCAATGAGGGCGAGATCGGGCGGCGCGGGGAGGCGGCTCACCGCCCGGCGCATTGCCAGCAGGCTGGCGGCAAGGATGTTGAGTGTTCCGATCTCCGCGACC
>DASZQO010000222.1:0-5079 GCA_035549615.1 Acetobacteraceae bacterium | reverse complement strand
CGAGAGAGGCGTGATCGCTTTTCGGCCTGAAGTTCAGGAAGCGGGAATCACCAGCGCCCAGAGCGAGATGACCGAAAGTGAACTCACCATAGGTTGAAATACGCGATACAACAATAATCAGGCGCGAGATGAGTGCGTGTGAGCGGGCTCATACCGTTCTGGTGGGTCGATCGCGGCCGGCATGCGGGATTTCATCTGTCATGAAACGCGCCGCCGCCGGTCCTGCCTCTTCGTCATGACTGAAGGTCAGGACGTTCTGGCGAAATCCGCGACACGCTCACCGATCATGATCGCGGCGGCATTGGTATTGCCTGAGACGACCGTGGGCATGATCGAGGCATCGGCGACCCGCAGCCGCTCGATCCCGCGCACGCGCAATCTCGCGTCCACCACTGCCATCTTGTCCGGCCCCATCCGGCAGGTGCTGGTCGGATGGAAGACGGTGCCGCCATAGTGCCTGGCGAAATCAAGAAGCTCTTCATCCGTCTCGACGCCCGCACCCGGGAGATATTCCGCTTCGATCATGGCGCGCATGGACGAACCTTCGGCGATGCGCCGGCCAAGGCGGATGCCGGCGATCAATGTGCGCCGGTCGAGCTCGGTTGCGAGATAGTTGGGATGGATCGCGGGAGGAGCATGAGGATCGCGGGAGCGCAGCCGGATCTCTCCCCGGCTCTCGGGCCGGAGCTGGCAGACAGTGGTCGAGAATCCTGAAAATTTGTGCAGCCCCTCGGCAGGCCGGTCGTTCGAAAAGACGATGAAATGATACTGCACATCCGGCGTGGCGAGCTCCGGGCGCGTGCGCGCGAAGAGACCGACCTGCCCGGCCGCGATCGTCAGCGGCCCGCGACGAAAGAGAAGATAATTAAGGCCGGTCGCGATCTTCTTCGGCCAGCTTTGCATGATATCGTTGACGGTGATCGGCAGGCGGCAGCGATGCACGATCCGGGATTGATAATGGTCCTGCAGATCCTGCCCGACGCCGGGAAGATCGGCCACGATCTCGATGCCGTGCTCGGCGAGATGCGCGGCCGGGCCGATGCCCGAGAGCATGAGAAGCTGGGGCGAATTGATAGCCCCGCCGCTGAGGATGACCTCGCGGCGCGCGCGGATGAAGAGCTTCTCCCCACCCCGCGTCACGTCGACTCCCACCGCGCGGTTGCCCTCGAAGCGGATGCGTTCGGCGAGAGAATCGGTCATCACCCGCAGATTGGCGCGCCTGCGCGCCGGGCGGAGATAGCCGACCGCGGTCGAGCAGCGCCGGCCGTTGCGGGTGGTGAGCTGGTAATAGCCCACGCCTTCCTGCGAGGGGCCGTTGAAATCGTCGTTGCGCGGAATGCCCATCGCCATCGCGCTTTCAATGAAGGCTTCGCAGATGGGATGGTGATCCTTGAGATCGGAGACGGCGAGCGGCCCTCCCGTGCCGTGCAATTCATTGCCGCCGCGCTCCTGGTCCTCGGCGCGCTTGAAATAGGGAAGCACGTCCTGGTAGGACCAGCCTTCGTTGCCGAGCTGGCGCCAATAGTCGAAATCCTCGGCCTGACCGCGGATATAGATAAGGCCGTTGATGCTCGAGGAGCCGCCGAGCACCTTGCCCCGCGGCCAGAAGAAGCGCCGCCCGCCCAGATCAGGCTCGGTCTCGTAGCACCAGTTCACGCGCGGATCGATGATCGTCTTGCCGTAGCCGAGCGGAATGTGGATCCAGATGTTCTTATCGGCGCCGCCCGCCTCGAGCAGCACGACATCGGTCCGCGGATCCTCGGAGAGCCGCGCCGCCGCCACCGCACCGGCTGATCCGGCGCCGACGACGACGAAATCGGTTTCGATTGTGCTGTCCGTCATTCCCGATTTCCTGCCCACGTTCCTGCCCGCTTTTCTGAACGAATCGCCGCGATCTTTCCATTCGCGCCGCTCTCCCGGCAATTCCCGCCGCGCTGGCATTGCCTCAGCGGCGTGAGAAGAGGCGCTCGAAATCGGCCTTCGAAAGCTTGAGGAAGGTGGGTCGACCATGGCTGCAGGTGGCTGCGCGCGGCGTGGCCTCCATCTGGCGCAGCAGCGCGTCCATCTCGGGCTGAGAAAGCCTTCTTCCGGCACGCACCGATCCGTGACAGGCCATGCGCGCGATCACGGCATCGAGGCGCGCGGCGAGCGCGATGCCCTCGCCGGTCTCGGCAAGCTCGTCGGCGAGATCGCGGAGGATCGGCGCGGGCTCGGTGGACCCGAGGCAGGCCGGCAGCGCCCGGACGAGCATCGCGCCCGGGCCGAACGGCTCGATCTCAAGGCCGAGCAGGGCAAGCTCCCCCGCGTGCGCCGCGAGCCGCGCGACATCCTGGGGCGGCAGATCGACAACCGCCGGCAAAAGCAGCGGCTGGGCGCGCACGCCGCCCGCCAGATGCTGTGCTCGCAGGCTCTCGTGGGTAAGCCGCTCATGAGCGGCGTGCTGATCGACCAGCACCAGTTCGTCCGCACTGGTGACCGCGAGGATATAGGTGTCGAACAGTTGCGCGATGGCAGCACCGAGCGGGTGCGCCGCATCCGGCGGTTCCGCCTGAACCACCCGGGTGGAGGGGGCGGCTCCGAAGGGCAGGGCGGTCTCGGCAAAGCCTGCCCGAACGTCTTCCTTTTGGGGCGGGATCGGGGCAGGGGGCCTGAGACGGAGTGGCGGTGGCCGCGTCGGGATGAGTCCCGCCCCGCCATCGAGAGCGCGGGACAGGCCGCCGATCACCAGAGAGCGGATCGCTGCCGGCTCGCGGAAGCGGAGCTCGGTCTTGGCCGGATGGACATTGACGTCCACCTCCTCGGCTGGCAGCACGAGATAGAGCGCCGCAACCGGATGGCGGCCCGCCGCGATCGCCGGGCGATAGGCGACTCGGATGCCGGTCTTGAGCACGGGGTCGCTGACCGGCCGGCCATTGACCACCATGAACTGCCCGGAAGCGGTCGCGCGTGTCACCGCGGGCGCGGCGGCGAAGCCGGTGAGGCGCATCGCCCCGCGCTCGGCGGCGATTGGAATCAGGGAGGAAGCGGCATCCGGCCCCAGCAGGGCGGCGACCCGCGCGGGCATCTCCTGCGGCGGCAGGTCGAACAGCACGCGCCCATCCGCCGCGAGCCGGAAGGCAACGCCGGGCGCGGCGAGGGCGAGCCTGCGGACGACGGCTTCGGCGTGATCCGCCTCCGTGCGCGGATGTTTGAGGAATTTCCGGCGCGCCGGCGTGGCAAAGAAGAAATCGGTGACGAGGACATTTGTGCCTGGAGGCCCCGCCGCCGGCTCGACCGGCAGGACATGGCCCCCCTCAACCCGAATCCGGCTCGCATGCGGCGCACCGCGTGGGCGCGAGGTGATGGCGAGCCGCGCCGCCGCACCGATCGAAGGCAGCGCCTCGCCGCGGACGCCGAGCGTGAGGATGTGGACGAGATCATCGTCCGCGAGCTTCGACGTGGCATGGCGCTGAACCGCGAGCGCGAGCTCGTCAGCCGCGATGCCGGCTCCGTCGTCGTCCACCTCGATCGCTGCGATCCCGCCCTCGGTGAGCGAGACACGGATCCGCGTGGCCCCGGCATCGAGCGCGTTTTCGATCAGCTCCTTGACCGCCGCAGCCGGCCGCTCGATCACCTCGCCCGCGGCGATCCGGTTGGCGACTTGCTCGGGAAGGACGCGGATCGCCGGCAGCCGAATCTCCACCGATCCTGACATGGGAAGAGCCGTTTCTCCGCAACGGCCGGAATCCTGTCAAGCAAGACCGCCTGGCAGCCGGCTCGGCAGCTGGCTGGCATCATGCTAAACCCGGCCATGTCTCTCCTTGAACGCTCTGCCCGAGCAGGCCACGTTGCAGCCATGATCCGTCGCCAGCCGCCGCTGCTCGATCTCACGCCGGATGGCGAGTTCCGCCAGCCTGTGCGTCCACCCTGGGCGACGCGGGTCGCCACCTGGGCGCTGGTGGTGGCGCTCATCGCCGGCGGTCTCGCCGCGGCGGCGGTGGCGTTCTGGCTCGCGCTGACGCTCATTCCGGTGGCGCTCATCGCCGGCCTCGTCGCCTATCTTGCCTTTCGCTTCCAGCTCTGGCGCGGCGGCCGCTAGAGCCCTTTGCGCGTTCGCCCTGGCCCACGCAAACCGCCTTGCTGTCTGTTTTTGCGAGCCTCTTCCTGCGGTCAGCCGAGTCCGGCTGATCGCGATCGGCTCTCGTTTTCCCTCGCTCGGCGGGGTGGTGCATCGCGATGGCTGAGGCCGCGGCACGCGGCGCACGGCTGCCCCTAGCGCGGCTGCCCCTGGCGCGGCTGGCATTGGCCGCCCTTGTCCTGCTCACGGCGCTCCGCCTGGCGGTCGCGAGCGCCACCCCGCTTGCGCCCGACGAAGCCTATTACTGGGTGTGGTCGCGCGTTCTGCAGCCCGGCTATCTCGACGATTCGCCGATGGTGGCCTTCTGGATCCGCTTCGGCACCTGGCTTGCGGGACCAGGTCCGCTCGGCGTCCGGCTGCTTGGACCGCTCGCGGCCGCCGCCGGCTCGCTTCTCCTCGCCCAGGCCGCCGCCGACCTTGCCCCCGAATCTCCCCAGGCTGGGCTCGTCGCGGTGCTCTTCATCAACGCCACCCTGCTGTTCGGCGCCGGCAGCGTCATCATGACGCCCGATACACCCCTTCTCTTTTTCTGGACCCTCGGCCTCTTCGCCATGGGCAGGCTGGTCGCGACCGGGGACGGGCGCTGGTGGCTGCTCGCCGGGCTTGCCGCCGGCCTCGCGCTCGACAGCAAATATACCGGCCTTGTTTTTCCGGCCGCGGTCGGGCTCTGGCTGCTCACGACGGATCTCGGGCGGCGCTGGCTCCCCCGGCACGAGCCCTGGCTCGGCCTCGCGATCGCGGCTCTCGCTTTCGCCCCGGTCATCGCCTGGAATGCGCGCCATGGCTGGGTGAGCTTTCTCAAGCAAGGTGGCCGGATCGGAGACTGGCATCCCTGGGATGCGCTGCGCTTCGAGACCGAACTCCTGCTCGGACAGGTTGGCCTCTTCACCCCGCTCATCTTCGTCTTCGCCGTGGCCGGAACCGCGCGCCTGGGGCGTGCGGCCTGTCGGGAAAGGGCAGCC
>DASZQO010000221.1:0-5000 GCA_035549615.1 Acetobacteraceae bacterium | reverse complement strand
CGGGCGGCTGTGGCGAGGAGAGCGGGAGTTGAGAAACCAAGTGGTGTGAGCGGCTGAAGACGCTCCCCAAATTCAAGACGCAGCGCGGTTCGCGTGAGCCCATACGAGCCTAATCACTGTCATGACTTCAGGCGGATTGCTCCGCCCAGCGGAGGGGCGCTCCGGTTCCATCAGAAACCATATTGATCTATCGCAGCGCGGCGATCGCGAAAAATTTGCGCCGGTCCGTCCAGATCCGCTCGACGCGCCAGCCCGCGCGCATCGCAAGCGCGGTGAAGCGCGGTACTGTGAATTTGTAGCTGTTCTCAGTGTGGATCGTTTCTCCTTCGCGAAAGGGGATGGACGTACCCGCGATATGGACGATTTGATCGGTGAGGCTTTCGAGATGCATTTCGATCCGGTGCTCCACCGGATTCCACACTGCCCGATGGGCAAAGGCCGCCAGCACGAAATCAGCTCCTGCCTCGCGATTAAGGCGCGCGAGCATGTTGCGATTGAAGGCGGCGGTGATGCCAGCCGCATCGTCGTACGCCGCAACCAGGAGGTCGGGCGGTTTTTCGAGATCGACTCCGACAAGAAAGGTGGCGTCTTCTCCGAGCGTGGCACGCGCCCGCGCGAGGAAGGCGATGGCCGCGCCTGGATCGAGATTGCCGATTGTCGAGCCCGGAAAGAAGCCGAGGCGCGGCACGGACGCAATCTCGTGGGGCAGCACGATGGGGGTTAGGAAGTCCGCAATGATCGGATGCACCGCGAGCGCGGGACGTTTGTCCGCGAGCCTGGCGGAGAGCATGGCAAGCGCGTCCGCCGCGATGTCGATCGGCACGTAAGCGGCGATTTCGCATGCGGCGAAGAGCAACTCCGCCTTCGCTTCGTTGCTGGCGCCATATTCCACCAGGGCGGCGCGCCGCGGAACGAGGCCGTCCAGCGCGGGCGCAAGGGCCTCCAGGATCGCCCGCTCCGTTCGCGTCAGATAATATTCGGAAAGCCTGGTGATTTCGCCAAACAGGGCGCATCCCGCTTCATCGTAAAAAAGCTTCGGCGGCAACGTTTTGCGCGAAGAGAACAGCCCGGCAAGCGCCTCGGCCACGATCTCCCGGTTGATGCTCTGGCTGATGGTCCTGGACGCGGGATGCGCACAGGTTCTTTCGGCGGTCTCCACGGCTCAGGCATCCCGGGCGAGACGGAGACCCGAGAATTGCCAGCGTTTGTCCGGGTGGAAGAAATTGCGATAGCTCGGTCGCGCATGATCCGGAGGGGTTGCCACCGAAGAGCCGCGCAAGACCATCTGGTTGACCATGAACTTGCCATTGTATTCGCCGATCGCGCCCGCCTGCGGACGGAATCCGGGATAAGGGCCATAGGCGCTCATGGTCCACTGCCAGACATGGCCTGTCATTTCATGCAGGCGTGGATCGCCTGACGCGGCCTCCCATTCGGCTTCGCTCGGTAGCCGTGCCGACGCCCAACGCGCGAAGGCATCGGCCTCGTACCACGAGATGTGGCGGACCGGCCGATCGGGATCCAGCGCTTCGATCCCTGCTGGGCCGAAGGTGAACCAGGCATTATCTTCGTTCCGCCAATAGAGCGGGGCGTGCCAGCCATGCCGCTCCACCATGGCCCAACCGTCCGACATCCAGAGCGTGGGCGCGCGATAGCCGCCATCATTCATGAAGTCGCACCATTGGCGGTTGGTCACCAGCCGATCGGCGAGCCGATAGGGCTCCAGATGCACGCGATGACGCGGACCCTCGTTGTCAAAATGAAAGCCGTCACCGGAATGGCCGATCTCGACATCGCCACCCGGGAAATCGATGAAACGCCCTTCTCCTTCCGTCGCGGCCGACTCGCGCCAGAACGGCATCGCCGCCGGGAGAAGCGGGTTCTGGGCAAAGGCGTGCGTGATGTCGGTGACCAAGAGTTCCTGGTGCTGCTGCTCATGGTGCAGGCCGAGCGTGATGAGCGCGCCGAGATCTTCGTTGCTCACGGCGAGCAGGCGGAGCATCGCGGCATCGACATGGGCGCGATAATCCGTGACACGCGCGGCGCTCGGCCGCGTGATCATGCCGCGCCGCGGCCGCGGATGCCGCTTCCCCACCGCCTCATAGTAGGAATTGAACAGATAGCGAAAGGCGGGATCGAACGGACGATAGTCCGGAAGATGCGCCAGCAGCAGGAATTCCTCGAAGAACCATGTTGCATGCGCACGGTGCCATTTGACCGGGCTTGCATCCTCCATCGACTGGATACATTGGTCCTCCGGCGCGAGCGCCGAAGCGAGATGCTCCGTATGTGCCCGGACCCTCATATAGGCCGCGTGGTCGGTCGCGGGAGCAAAAGCGTCCATGAGCGATCTCCTCCGGCTTCGTAGGGGAAGATAGGGAGCGGTCGGAAGATGGGAACCCCGCCCGGTGCCCCTGCTCAGCTTCTATTCGCATGGCGGAGGGCCTCAGTTGCAGATGGATCGTGCGTGCCGTCCGACCTGATCGCCACCTTGTAGAGCGAACGCGCCGCCTCGGGCGAGACAAGGCCGTCCCGCACATCGCGTGCAACCTCGGCAGGATCACGCAAGAGGGGATCACCCATGCCGCCGCCGCCCGGCAGCTCGAGCACAAGACGATCGCCTTCCGGAATAATCTGGAACCCCTTGGTGCGGAGTGTCCTGCCGGATTTGAGCGCCACCCGGCCGCCCGCGCCGGATTTCCCCCCCGCGCGGCCCCTGGGTGGATTCTTCACGCGATCGAAGATCGCGTTGCAGGCAAACTCGCGATCGTCCTTTGCGCCGATCTCCATCACCTGGCCCATGCCACCGCGCGTGCGTCCGGCCCCGCCGGAATCTGGGCGCAGCTCCTTGCGCCAGAAGAGGATCGGGGCGACGTTCTCGGTCGCCTCCACCGCCATCGTCCGCACGCCCGAGGGAAAGGCCGTCGCGTCGAGCCCGTCGCGCGTGGGGCGCGCCCCGGTGCCGCCGGAATTGAAGGTGATGATCTCGAAGTCCGGCAAGGCGGGGCGATTGCCACGCGCGGGTCCAGAGACCGCGGCGCCGCCGCGAAGCGGCGGGTTCCAAAGACAGGAAGAACCTTCCGCCGTCACGCGGTCGGGCACGGTCTGACAGAGGCAGCCCATCATCAGATCGGGCAGAAGATGGCCGATGACATGGCGGACCGAGACGGGATAAGGGCGCGGCGCATTGAGGATCGAACCTGGCGGAATGCGCATCTCGAACGGCGCGAGGCTTGCCCAGTTGTTGGGAATTTGCGGCGCCACCACGATCTTGATGCCGAAGCAGGAATAGGCCCGCGTGTAGGAAGCGGGGACATTGATCCCGCGCGTCGAGCAGGGCGAGGTACCAGCATAATCGACGATGATCCTGTCCTTCTCGATCGTCATCGCCGCCTTGAGCGTGATCTCCTCGTCATATCCGTCCGAGCGGATTTCCGCATGGAAGGTGCCGGCGGGGAGACGGGCGATCTCGGCCTCGGTCGCGCGGCGGGAATTCTCGAAAATGAAGTCGGCGAGCGGCGCGAGCCCGTCGAGCGAGAACTCCACCATCATCTCGGCGAGGCGGCGAATGCCGGCGTCGTTGCAAGCGCAGAGCGAATAGATGTCGCCTTCGAGCTCCACCGGAAGCCGCGTGCCGGCGCGGATGAAATCAAAGAAGGTCTCGTTCGGTCTTCCTTCGGCGAAGCATTTCACGATCGGGATATAGAGCCCTTCCTCGAACACCGAGCGGCCTTCAGGCCCCATGCCGAGACCGCCGACATCGATCACATGCGCGGTGTTGGCGAAGAGACCGACCATCCTGCCCTGATGGAAGGCGGGCGTGACCACGGTGAGATCGTGCAGATGGCCGGTGCCGAGCCAGGGATCGTTGGTGATGTAATGATCGCCGGGGCGCATCGTGACGGCCGGGAATTTCTTCAGGAAATGCGCGACACTTTCCATCATCGAGTTGACATGGCCAGGCGTGCCGGTGACCGCCTGGGCCATCATCCGGCCTTCGAGATCGAAGATACCGGCGGAGAGATCGCCCGCCTCGCGCACGGTGGTGGAGAAAGCGGTGCGGATCATTGTCTGCGCCTGCTCTTCGACCACGGCGATCAGCCGGTTCCACATCACCTGGCGCTGGATCTCGGCGAGCCCGACGACGTTTCCGGCCATCAGAGTACCTCCTGGACAAGTGCGAGATAGCCCGCGCCATCGAGCGAAGCGGTCCAGCCCGGGCCGACCAGCGTGGAGGTTTCATCCTCGGCAATGATCGCGGGGCCGATCACACGGCTTCCGGGACGAAGCGCAACGCGCGGATAGACGGCCCAGTCCGCGACCTCGCCGGTAGCAGTGTCGCGCACGCTCTGAACATAGGCGGGGACGGCCACAGCGCCGTTCGGCACGCTGGCGGGCGGCGGCGGAAGCTCTTCGGGAAGGGTTGAGACGATGACGGAAAAGCTCAGCACCTCGATATCCGAACCGGGCACCGGGCGGTCATAGAAGCGCGCATATTCCGAATCATAGGCGGCGCGCAGGCCGGCCACGTCATCGGCGCCGAGTGCACGCGCAGGCAGAGGCACGGGAATCTCATGGCCCTGGCCGACATAGCGCATAAAGGCGGTACGGGTCTCGCTCACCTGCGCGCCGAAGCTGCCGGCGACGACGACCGCGGCGGCCTCGGCCGACATCCCTGCGAGCAGCGCGTTCACCGCACCGACATCGAAGCTGGAAAGGCGCTGATAGAGGCTGCGGACGAGCTCATAGGCGACGGGCGCGCGCAGGAAGCCGATGGCGCTGCCCACGCCGGCGCCGCTCGGCACCAGGATGCGGCTTATGCCGAGCTTTTCCGCAAGCCGGCAGGCATGCACCGGCCCGCCGCCGCCGAAGGCGATGAGCGTGCGCCCTTCATAGGTCTTGCCGGATTCGATCGCGTGCACGCGCGCGGCATTCGCCATGGTCTCATCGACCATCTCGACAATGCCGAGCGCGGCCATCTCGGCCGGGAGGCCAAGCGG
>DASZQO010000220.1:0-14210 GCA_035549615.1 Acetobacteraceae bacterium | reverse complement strand
TGCGCCGCGCGAAGCCTACACGCGGGCGCTGATCGCCGCCGCCTTTCCCGAGCGGGAGCAGGGGCAGGGTTTACCGGCGGGGCCTGCTCAGGCAGCCTCCGCGGCGGCGGCATATCCGCCGCATGGAGGAGATCCGGAATGATCGTCGATATGCGCATCTACACCACCCGCCCCGGCAAGACGGCGGAGTTCGTCGCCTTCTACAAGGCGGAAGGCTGGCCGCTGCAGCAGAAGCATCTCGGAAAATGCCTGGGCTGGTTCGTCAGCGTCGAAGGGCCGCTCAACCAGGTGGTGCATCTCTGGGGCTATGAAAGCCAGGCGGATCGCGAAGCGCGCCGCAATGCGATGGCGGCCGATCCGGCCTGGACGGCCTATCTGAAGAAATCGAGCGAGCTTGGCCTGCTGGTGGCGCAGGAGAACCGTCTTCTTCGCCCGACCGATTTTTCGCCGCTCCAGTGACCGGCCCGCACGATGACCGGCGGAACGAATGAGGGCCGGACATGCTGGGCCAGACCACCCAACATCTGACGGCTGAAGCGCAACAGCTTTTCCCGCTGATCGTGGCAAGCGCGCTGCATCTGCTGGGCGCGATCGCCATCATCGTCATCGGTTTCTGGATCGCGGGCAAGGTTCATCTCTTCATTGTCAAGGCACTGGGCCGCGCCCGCAACTTTGATGAGATGCTGAAGGGATTCTTCGGCAGCATCGCCTATTACTTCGTGCTGACCATCACCCTGCTCGCCGTGCTGTCGCAGTTCGGCATCCAGACGACGAGCCTTGTTGCGGTGATCGGTGCGGCCGGCCTGGCGGTGGGGCTTGCCTTGCAAGGCACGCTTACCAATCTCGCGGCCGGCGTCATGCTGTTGATCTTCCGGCCGTTTCAGATCGGCCATCATGTTCTGGTGAGCGGCATCGACGGGACGGTGAAGCAGCTCACCCTGTTCTGGACCGAGCTGGTAACGGCCGACAATGTGCAGGTGATCATTCCGAACGGCAGCGTATGGGGCCAGGCGCTCAGGAACTTCAGCACCTATCCGGCATTGCCGCATACGGCGAGCGTGCGGTTTCCGATCGCGGAGACCGCAAAGCTCGACTCCGTCACGAAGACGATCCAGTCCATCGTCAATGCCGCTCCCCGCGTGCTGAAGGACCCGGCGCCCACGGTTCTCCTTGATCGGAGCGGCACGGACAACGCCTTGGGCGTGACGGTCACGTTTGCCTGCGATATCGATGATACCGCGCTGGTGCAGAGCGATCTCATCCGGGCGGTGCATGATGCGCTGCAAGGTGGAGAGGCCCGGCGGGACACGGCCTGATCCCGCTTTCAAAGCGCGGGTGCGATGCGGCTTCTGTCACACCTTCCAAAGAGCGGGCGCTTGGATGAGTTCCCGGCGCAGGCGCATGAGCTCCGCATTCAGAAGGAAGGCGAGTGAGGAAGGCTCTCCGGCCTCGCTTCTTGGCGGCGAGCCGCCTGTCTTTTCGGTGGCCGGCCCAAGGTGATCGGGAGGGCCGAACTCGAGCATCAGGGACAGTTGATGAAAAGCGGCGGAGATCCCATCGGGCCCGCTTTCCGCAAGAGTGGCGGCCCGGTGCCGGCCATCATTGCCATCCAGTGACGATGGGGCGGCCAGCACAAGCTCGAGACTGCTGATGATGATGCGGAAACGGTGCTGAATTGCCTCCAGGGTGGCCACGGATACGCCGCTTTCCTGCGCCACGGAGGGGAGGAGGGCACGCAGCTCCAGCAATATCGCGTTGATCGTGGCCATCGCCCGTTGCTCTTCCTGCGAAGAGGGCGCCGTTTCGCCATCCCTCGTCCCGTAGGCGGTACCACATTCGCGCAGGGCCTCGGCGAACTTGTAGCGCCAGGACCAGGCCGCGTAGATCGGCAGCACGGATGTGAGCGCCAGCGCGATGACAATGCCGATGAAAACATTGACCGCGCGCCAGAAGCCGATACTCAAGGGATCGGTGCCGTGGCCGGCGACGATGATCAGCGTGATCGCGGAGAGCAGGGCGACATAGCCGGCCTTGCCGATGGCGTAATAGGCGCAGACACCACAAAAACAGGCCATCAGCAGCCAGGTCAGCGGCATGATTCCAAGATATTCCTGCTGCACAATCACCACCAATCCGGCGATGGCGCCGATGGCCGTGCCTGCGCAACGCTCGACCGCCCGCCTGCGAATGGTGCCATGATGCTGCAAGCCGGCAATGACGATCAGGAACGAAATCGCAGTCCATTCTCCATGCGGAATATTGAGTCCGATCGTTACCGCGAAGGATATCAGGATGCCGAGCGCAATCCGTGCCGCATGAATGAATTTCGCGTTGCGATACCGAACACCGGGGTTCAGCACGCCGCGCAGCGCGGTCCTGAAAATCGAGCTACCTGACGGCGGGAAGCTGCCGACCCCGGCCGGCGGCCCAGGTTCCGGCGCATATGGACCCGTCATCGATGCGCCTTTTGATCCCGAAACACGCGCGAAGGCCAACCGGCGGCATCGGGGAACGCCGCCCTCCTTCGTTCCGGGCATTATTATTTCGGTTGCGGGCGGATGAGAAGAGGATCGGGATATGCAAGCCGGAGCGAACAGGCCCCGAGAGCGGGACGCGTTCGCTTTCGCTCCCTTATCCCGCTCTAGCTTGTTGTTCTGTCGCGTGATTCACGCCTTCGGTGATTCCACCTTCGGCGATCACGCTCTAGCCGACTGCGAGATGGCGCCCGATCATCGCGAAAAGCTCCCGCCGGGTCGCCGCGTCCTCACGGAAGGCGCCGAGCATGTGGCTCGTGACCATTCCCACACCGGGCTTGTGCACGCCGCGTGTCGACATGCACTGATGTTCCGCCTCGATCACCACCGCGACCCCCCGGGGCTGCAGCACCTCGTTGATGGTGTTGGCGATCTGGGCCGTCAGCTTCTCCTGAATCTGCAGCCGCCGCGCGTAAGCCTCGGTCACCCGCGCGAGCTTGCTGATGCCGACCACCCGGCGCCTCGGCAGATAGGCGACATGCGCCTGCCCGACGATCGGCAACATATGATGCTCGCAATAACTCTCCACGCGGATATTGCGCAGCAGCACGATCTCGTCGTAGCCGTCTGTCTCCTCGAAGGTGCGCTGAAGCAGCGCGACCGGATCCACTTCATAGCCCGCGAAAAACTCTTCGTAGGAGCGCACCACGCGCCTCGGCGTATCAACGAGTCCTTCCCGGGTGGGATCCTCGCCCGCCCAGCGCAACAGCACGCGGACCGCCTCTTCCGCCTCCTCGCGCGTGGGGCGCAGCTTCGTTTCGGCAGGGTGAATGAGCAGATCCACGGTGTCTATTTCCTTGGATTAAGGGCGGGAGACGGCATCGTCACATTTTTTTCGATATTGGGCCTGCCCCATGCGCTGACAAGCGCACCCGGCTCCGGCGGCCCCCTGCGCTTTCCTTCGGCAGGCAGGCAAGCGATGCTAATGCAGCCGCCGGTCCTGATGCGGGCTGTCGAGGCTGAAGGCTGGAATCGCCACGTCGAACCGCTCGCCGGAGGCGGCCACCACCATGTGATAGGCGCCGCTCATGAAGCCGGACGGTGTCTCGAGCGGCGTGCCCGAAGTGTACTCGAAAGCCTCGCCAGGTTCGAGCACGGGCTGCTCGCCCACCACGCCGGCGCCATGGACATGCTGGATGCGTCCGTGCGCGTCGGTGATCTGCCAGGTGCGGCGCAGAAGCTGCACGACCTCGCTGCCGCGATTCTCGATCTTGACCCGGTAGGCCCAGACATAGTGATGCGTCTCGGGCTCGGACTGATCCTCGAGATAGAAGGGGTGAACGCTCACCCTGATGCCGCGCGTGATCTTTGAATAATCCCCCGCCATGAGGCCGACCTCTTGGAACGCGCCTGCGCGTGCAGGGCGCGCACTCTCCTCCAATGCCACGCAAGCCAATAGAGCGCCCGCCTGCCTGCCTGCGGCGCCCGGGATCCATATCACCCGGATGAAACTCCGCCCCTCCGGGTTTTGTCCAGACCATTTGCAGATCGCGGCTATTCCGCGGCCTGGGACAACCGGGCCGTTGCCAGCGCCTGGGCGAGATCCGCTTCAAGATCGGCGGGATCCTCGAGCCCGACAGAGAGGCGAATCACTGATTCGGTGATGCCGAGCCGCGCCCGTTCCGCTTCGCCGATACGCACATGCGTCGTCGTCGCGGGATGAGTCGCAAGCGACTTGGTATCGCCAAGATTGTTGGAGATCACGATCAGGCGAAGCGCGTTGAGTGTCGCGAAAGCCGCAGCCCGGCCGCCGGAGACCGCAAAGCTCAGCACGGTTCCGCCGCCTCTCATCTGCGCCCGTGCCAGCCGCTGCTGCGGATGATCTGCGCGGAACGGATACCAGACATGCTCGACCTCGGGCCGTTCAGCCAGGAAATCGGCAATGCGTGCGGCCGACGCGCTCGCGGCGTTGATGCGCAGCGCCAGCGTCTCCATCCCCTTGAGGAGCACCCACGCATTGAACGGTGAGAGAACCGGGCCGGTGTTGCGGAGGAAGGGGTGCAGAGTGTTCTCGATCCAGGATTTCGACCCCAGCACGGCGCCCCCCAGCACGCGCCCCTGGCCGTCGAGATGCTTGGTCGCCGAATAGACGACGATGTCGGCGCCGAGTGCGAGGGGCTTTTGCAGCAGCGGTGTGGCGAAGACATTGTCCACCACGACGAGCGCACCGGCGGCGTGAGCGAGCCTCGCCACGGCGGCGAGATCGATGATCTCAAGCATCGGGTTGGAAGGGGTCTCGAGCAGGACGAGCTCGGCCGGCGCGCTCAGTGCCTCCTGCCAGGCATCGAGGTCGGCGCCATCGACAAACTCGGTCCGGATTCCGTAGCGCGGCAGAAGGGTCGAGACGATCCAGTGACAGGAGCCGAAGAGCGCCCGGGAGGCGACCACCCGATCACCCGCCTTCAGATGGCAGAGCAGGGCGGCATGCACCGCGGCCATGCCGCTTGCCGTGGTGCGACAGGCCTCCGCCCCTTCGAGCGCGGCGAGCCGCGCTTCCAGCATCGCGATCGTCGGGTTGCCGAAGCGGCTATACTGATAGTGCTCAACGGTTCCCGCGAAGGTCGCGGCGGCCTGTTCGGCGCTGTCATAGACGAAGCCCGAGGTGAGGTAGAGCGCCTCGGCCGTCTCCGCGAACTGGCTGCGCGTGATCCCGCCATGGATGAGGAGCGTGGCAGGCGAGGGGAGGGGCTGGGTCATTGGAACGGGCCCTTTCATTCTGGCCCGGCCTGGAATGCCGCGATGTGCCGGAATTCCTCCCTGCCGCACCGCGGGCCTCTTTAGCGCGCTTGTTTCACCTCGCCGCAAGCCGGCCGGACAAATCACGAGGGGCGGCACGCCGCCATCCAAAGCCTTACGGCGAAGCGGTTGCGCCGTCAACACGCGCTTTCTATAACCCGGAGACACGGAGAGGGCCCTTCCCCAAACCGCGCGGGCGCGGGTGTAGTTCAATGGTAGAACAGCAGCTTCCCAAGCTGCATACGGGGGTTCGATTCCCCTCACCCGCTCCATGAGCGGCAGGCTGCACGGCAACCGCCCCCGGGCTACCATCAACCGAAAACCGAGTCCCGCCTGTTGCGAGGTGCCCGCCCGCGATGCGTTTCACCGCCGATCTTCACGTTCATTCGAAATATTCGCGCGCCACGAGCCGCGATCTCGATCTCGAGCATCTCGCCGCCGCGGCGCGGGTGAAGGGGGTCGATCTCATCGCGACCGGCGATTTCACGCACCCGGCCTGGCGCGCGGAGCTCGGCGAGAAGCTGGTGCCGGCGGAGCCCGGGCTTTTCCGCCTGGCGAGCGACATCGAGGAGAGACTCGCCGCGCAGCGTCCGTCGGCGGCGACCGCGGCGCCGGTGCGGTTCATGCTCTCGGTCGAGATCTCGACGATCTATAAGAAGGGCGATCGCACGCGGAAAATCCATCACCTGATCTACGCGCCCGATTTTGCCGCGGTCGATCGCATTTCCGCCCGGCTTGCGCGCATCGGCAATATCGCATCCGACGGGCGCCCGATCCTCGGGCTTGATTCCCGCAATCTGCTCGAGATCGTTCTGGAATCGGATCCGGCCGCCTATCTCGTGCCGGCGCATATCTGGACACCCTGGTTCGCGGCCCTTGGCGCCCAATCGGGATTTGATTCGATTACGGAATGTTATGGCGATCTCGCCCCGGCGATCTTCGCGCTCGAGACCGGGCTTTCCTCCGATCCGGCGATGAACTGGCGGCTCTCCGCGCTCGACCAGTATCGCCTCGTCTCCAACTCGGATGCCCATTCTCCGGCCAAGGTCGGCCGCGAGGCGACGGTCTTCGATACCGCGCTCGATTACGCGGCCGTTCGCCATGCGCTTGAGACCGGCGAGGGCTATGTCGGCACAGTCGAATTCTTTCCGGAGGAGGGAAAATACCATCTCGACGGGCATCGCGCCTGCAAGGCGCGTCTCAGCCCTGCCGAGACGCTCGCCCAGGGCGGACGCTGCCCGGTTTGCGGCGGGCCGCTCACGATCGGCGTGCTGCACCGCATCGAGCGGCTCGCGGATCGTTCGGAGGCGGAAGCCTTGCCGCCGCCGACCGCAGGCGAGATCGCGAATCTCGTGCCCCTGCCCGAGATTCTTGCCGAGCTTGTTGGGACGGGGGTGGGCAGCAAGGCCGTGGCGCAGAGCTATGACCGGCTGACCGCCTCGCTTGGGCCGGAACTCACCATTCTGCAAGCCGCCCCGGTCGAGGCGATCGCCCGCGCCCATTCCTCCCTGCTGGCCGAGGCGATTGCCCGCATGCGGCGCGGCGAGGTGATCCGGGAGGCCGGCTATGACGGCGAATATGGCGTCATTCGCCTTTTCGACCCTTCCGAACTCAAGGAACGCAGGGCGGGCGCGAGGCTCTTTTCCCTTGCGCCAGCGGCGGCATCTCCGGCACCTCCGGCCGCGCCGGCTTCGTTGCCGGCGGGGCTGCCACCCGTTCTCGCCAGGCCGCCGGATGCCAAGGGGGCCGCTCCCCCGCCCATGGCGGCGTCCCTAGGAGGGACGGGGCTCGACGAAGAGCAGCGCGCCGCCGTCACGGCGCCTGCCGGCCCGCTTCTGATCATCGCGGGTCCGGGCTCGGGCAAGACCCGCACCCTGACACACCGGATCGCCCATCTCATCACCACCGGCACCGTTGCGGCCGGGTCGGTGCTCGCCATCACCTTCACCCGCCGGGCCGCAGGGGAAATGCGCGACCGGCTCGGCCCGCTGCTCGGCGCCTGTGCCCGCGCGGTGCACATCCATACCTTCCATTCGCTCGGGCTTGCCATTCTGCGGGCGCATCCGGAGGAAGCGGGGCTTCTGCCGGACTTCTCCATTGCCGACGAAGAGGCGCAGCGCGCCCTCGTGGGAGAGATCGCCGATGTTTCGCTGGGCAAGGCGGCGAACCTGCTCATGGCGCTCTCCCATGCCAGGCGCAGCGGCGTGATGCCCGATGCCGAGACGGAAGCGCTGCTTGCGCGCTACCGGCGGGCGCTTTCCGCGCGCAATGCAGTCGATTTCGACGATCTCGTCGGCCTTGCGCTCAGCCTGCTCGAAAGCAACGAAGCGCTTGCCGAGGCCTATCGTGCGCGATTTCGCTTCATCTCGGTCGATGAGTTCCAGGACCTCGACGCCACCCAGTACCGCCTGCTCCGGATGTTGGCCCCGCCCGGGTCCAACCTGCTCGCGATCGGCGATCCGGATCAGGCGATCTATGGGTTTCGGGGCGCGGATGCCGCCTGTTTCGCGCGGTTCCGCGCTGATCATCCGGCTGCCCGAACGATCGTGCTTCGCCGCAATTACCGTTCGAGCGAGACGATCGTCGCGGCGGCCGCACAGCTTCTCGCGCGCGGCGCACCCCCCGCTTCCCCAGCTTCGCGGCCCGCCGAGCGCATCACCCTCCATTGCGCGTCCTCGGAACGGGCGGAGGCGGAATTCGTGGTCCGCGCGGTCGAGGAGGCGCTCGGCGGGCAGAGCTTCTTCGCCATCGATCGCGGGCGCGGCGGCCGCGGAGCCGGAGACGCGGCGGGGGAAAGCCGGATCGGCTTCGCCGATATCGCCGTGCTCTATCGTACCGGCCGGCAGGCGGCCGCGCTCGCCGACGCCTTTTCGCGCGCGGGCATTCCCTACCGCACCTCCTCCGCCGATCCGCTTGCTGCCGTGCCGGGCCTGGCTTCGTTGCTCGCCGAGATCGCGGCCGTGGGTGAGGACGGCGATGTTCCTTCCGTGCTGCGCGCGGCGGCGGCGCGGCTTTCCGCCCAAGGCGCCGAGGCATCGGCTCAGGCCGCGCTGGCGGGCCTCATTCCGGCGCTGCTCGGCCTTGCCGAGCGCGCGCTCGCGGAGGGGACGCGGCCGGTGGACGCGCTTTCGCTCGCACGCGAGACGGATCTTTGGGACCCGCGCGCCGACCGGGTGCTGCTCTCCACGCTCCATGCCGCGAAGGGGCTGGAGTTCGCGCTGGTTTTCATCGTCGGGCTGGAGGACGGGGTGCTGCCGTTTCTCGCCGCGGACGGAGCGGTCTCCGACGAAGAGCGGCGGCTCTTTTATGTCGGCGTGACGAGAGCACGGGAGCGGCTGGTGCTCAGCCGCAGCGCCGAACGGTCATGGCGCGGGCGGCTGCAATGCCTGCCCCCCTCCCGCTTTCTCGCGGATATCGAGGCGGCACTGCTCCGCGACCAAGCCCAATCTCCTCCGGCCCGTCCGCCGGCGCCACGGCAGCTCCGGCTTTTCTGATCACGCGGCCAGAGGAGGCAGATTTATCAGTTGCCGGAGCCGTTCGGATAAGCCTCCGGCGGGGTGGCGCCGATCGGAATCTCGCGCGCCTCGCCCGAGGCCGGCTGGTCGCCGAGCCCGGGGGCCATCCCCTCCGGCTCTTCGCCGTCCATCTCCGCAGGCAGGCGCGGCGGCGGGCCGCCCTGGACCATCCTCTGGTTCTGCTGCGCCGCCTGATTCATGGCATTCATGATGCGGAAATAATGCTCCGCATGCTGGAAGTAGCTCTCCGCCATCACCCGATCGCCGGCGCTGGTCGCGTCCCGGCCAAGCTGGAGATATTTCTCGAAGAGCTGCTGGGCTGTGCCGCGGATCCGCAGATCCGGGCCGTTGCTGTCGAAGACATGATTGCGGTTGAGCGGGATGCCCCCGCCGTGGTGCCGCATGCCCCCGCCATTGCCGCCCCCGCGATGGCCTCTGCCACGCATCCGGTTGATATTCATGCCTGTGCCGTTGTGCTTTCCTGTTCGCGCCCTGCCAGGGCCGGAGGCACGGTCTTATTCCGTGCGGCAACGCCCTCTGGCAGCCGAGAAATATCCTTCGACCTTGGCTTCGGTGCAGCGTTCCGCCGGAAGGTCTCGCCGCTGGTGCCACAGGCCCGGCGTGCCGATCATCCTGGCTGAAGCTCACGGGACCCACCGCGACACGGCGAATCCGGCTGCGCACGCAAGCTAGCCGCCTTACCCTCCGCTGCCAAACGGTTTTTTCTAGCCGGGCGAGGCAAGCACGAGCGCTCGCGGATTGCCCTGCAAATCGGGTTCCAAGGCCCGGATCGCAAGCCCTTCCGCCTCGGCCAGACGCACGACACGATCGCCCCCGCCGAACCCAAGCTCAAGGATCGCAAGCCCCTCGTGAGTCAGCAGGTGCGGCAGGGAAGGCAGGAGCTGCCGATAGGCATCGAGCCCGTCCGGCCCTCCATCCAGCGCTGAAAGCGGCTCAAACCGCGCCACTTCGGGCATGAGCCCAGGGATCGCCGCCCGCTCGATATAGGGTGGGTTGGCGAAGATGAGATCGAACGTCCCCGCGCGTGTTCCGGAACCGAAGTCCGGCGCGCCGGAATACGGATGGGATCGGAAGACCTGCTCTTTGTTCTCCGTGGCCTGCTGATCCGCTCCGTTCGTCGCGCAAGGCGACGAACTGCGCGGGCAGGACACAAGGGCCGCCGCCCAGTTTCCCACCAGGAACGCCGCCCGCGCGGCGAGCCCGAGCGATTCGGCATTCGTCCGGGCCAAGAGAGCCGCTTCGGGCACGAGATCGACCCCGACCCCGAATGCGGCTGGAAACTCGGTGAGGGCGGCGAGCAGCAGGCAGCCGGTGCCGGTGCCGAGATCGAGCACGCGCCTCACCGCCGCGCGGTGTGGCAGGGCGGCCAGGGCGGCTTCGAGCAGTGCTTCGCTCTCCGGGCGGGGAATGAGCGTCACCGGCGAGACGGCGAAGGGAAGGCTCCAGAACTCGCGCCTTCCAAGGATGAAGGCGAGCGGTTCGCGGGAGGCCCGCCGGGCGATCAGGGCCGCAAAGCCGGGCGGCGGCGGCATGCGCTGGCCGATCAGGCTTTCCGGCGCGCAGCCGAGTTCATGTGCAAGGAGAAGCCGTGCCTCACGCTGCGGGGCTGCGATGCCGGCCGCGGCGAGCCGTGCCACGGCTTCGGCCATGGAGAGCGTGGCAGGAGTTTCGCACGCCATCGGAAATGCCGGACATTCGCCCTGTGATCTGGGTCCCGCTATTTGGGCAAAGAACGGCTCATGCGCAAATGCCAAGGATGGCGCCTGTTCCTTCCCGATACCGGCCGGATATCAGCCCCATGTCAGCCCCATGTCAGCCCCATGTCAGCCCCATGTCAGCGTTGTACGGTCGCCAGCACGTCGAACACGCGCACCGGCTCGCCGGCCACGATCTCGGCCTGCCAGGGTGCTGCCGCAAGCGTCGCGAGCGCATTGTCCCGGCCCTGCCGCCAGCGCCGCTCCATTGTCGCGCGGCTGAACTCATAATCCTTGGCCGAACCCTGAGCTGTCGCCGGACGATAGATCAGGTGCACGATGTCCACCATCTTCGGACAGGCCAGCGCGCGCAGCTGCTCCGCCACAGGATCCTCGCGCAGCTCCTGCGGCAGACGGTCGAGGAAGGTGAACAGACGGCCGCGAAGCTCCTGGCGGACACGCGCATTGTCCGTGCCGCTGCGTGTGCGCGAAGAGTAGCGGATATCCTTGGCCCGCTCCGCGACTTCGTCCAGGTTCTCCGGAAGCTTCCCGCGCGCCGGGTAGAGGTCGATCTGAAACACCAGCATATCTTCGCGCGGCTCGAAATCCATCACGTATTGAAGCGGTGTGTTGGAAACAAGGCCGCCATCCCAGTAATGCGCGCCGTCGATTGCCACGCTCGCGAGCCCGGGCGGCAGCGCGCCGCTGGCCATGATGTGCTCGGGCCCAATTCGTTGCTTCCTGCTATCGAAATAGATCATGTTGCCGGTTTCGACATTGACCGCGCCGACGGACAATCTTGTACTGGCAGGGTGATTGATGCGGTCGAAATCGATCAGCCGGGCGAGGGTCTGCGCCAGTTCCGAAGTGTCATAGTAGCTGAGCGGAGGTTGACCGCCGAGCCACGCATTCAGGGGACGTGGACGAAAGAAGCCGGGCTGGCCGAAAAGGAGCGCCGCCATGGCCGCGCCCTGGCGATGGAGTGCGCGCCAGCCCTCATAGGGCAGATCCCACCATGAGGCGGAGCTTGCGGTGATGATCTGCCAAAATGCGCGCAGATGCGCGACGCGCCGCTCGGGCGGGTTGCCGGCGATGATCGCCGCGTTCACCGCGCCGATCGAAACGCCAGCCACCCAATCCAGTGATAGGCCGCCCTCGGCCAAGGCCTCATAAGCACCCGCCTGATAGGAGCCGAGCGCGCCGCCGCCCTGAAGCACGAGGACGGTGCGGCGGCGGGAATGCCCCAGAGCCTGCGGCGTTGGCGGATCCGTACAGGTGAGCTCCGCTATCGCGTTCCTGTCTGTTCGTTCCGTGCGTTGTACTCTTCGTGCTTCGCCCATGACGTGAATTGTTTCCAGGAAAGGGTGCGGCCAGTGCAATGGATGCCACGGAAATCGTGCAGCATGATCCACTATTCGCGCTTGCATGCGCATGGGTTACCCGGCCGCGCCCGCCTTCACTTTGTAACTTTCATCATCCGACGGCCGAACCGAGATCCAGCCGGATGCGAATCTGCCGAGTGCGCCGAGACCTTCGAGCTTTTGCAAAAAGAATCGTGCCTGCGATCGTCTGTCCCGATTGGAGTGGAATCATGGTGTTCCGTTGCAAGGCCGGATGATCGATACGATCCATCTTGCCCGGCATGTCTTTCAACGCGCGATCCGAATGGCCAGGACCGCGCGTGCGCTGTGCCTGCCCTGGTTGCTTCTGGCCACCCGTGTCTGGCTCAGTCAGGTCGTTTTCGTCCATCGGATCATGGCGATGATGCTGGCGAGAGGAGGGCACGCCGCTCCGCCCGCGCTCGATTCCGTGCTGCACGGGATGCTCCCTTTGCTGCTCGCCATGGGGCTGCTGACGCGGCCGGTCGCGCTGGTGTTTCTCGCAGAGATGGCGTGGGGCGCGCTTGGCGGATTGGATGCCGGCGCGATCGGGCCGAAGGCTGTGCTGCTCGTCTGGCTTGCCATCATGGGACCTGGCGCGCTTTCTCTGGATTCTCTCTTGGAGCGCGGGCTTTCTTCGGTTCCGTTCGCGCCGGTGCGCGGGCTGCATCAGCTCTATGGCCTGGTCCAGCGAAGGCTCGGTCCGGTTCTGTTGCTTGCGATCCGTGTCGGGCTCGCTGTCGCCATCGTCTCGCCGGACATCGGTGGGGTGCGAAATGCCATGTTGGCGGGGACAAGCACATCCTTGGCGGGCCCGGCCTGGTGGACAGTTGCGCTGGCGCTTGCGCTCGGCGGTGCCACGCGCTTT
The DNA here is from genome assembly GCA_035549615.1 of Acetobacteraceae bacterium. Classification (GTDB taxonomy): domain Bacteria; phylum Pseudomonadota; class Alphaproteobacteria; order Acetobacterales; family Acetobacteraceae; genus JAKAWQ01. The sequence continues at coordinate 1,463 of DASZQO010000220.1, read as the reverse complement.
GCCGCATTGTTCGCGGCCGCCATGGGCCCTCTCTTCTTCATGGCCGTCTCGATGGATGACGCGGTTGCCATTCTGCTGCTTCTGCTGCTGCTGGCCGCGGAGGGTGCGGGCTTCCTTTCGGTTGATCAGCGACTTGCCTGCTGGGCGCGCGGGAAGCGTGACGAGGACGCGGCCAAGTGGGACGGATTGCCGCATGTCGTCGTGGTTGGGGGTGGTTTCGGGGGGGTTGCGACAGTTCGGGCTCTTCGCCGGGCGCCTTGCCGGATCACGCTCATCGATCAGCGCAACCATCACCTTTTTCAGCCGCTTCTCTATCAGGTGGCGACGGCCGCGCTCTCACCGGCCGAGATCGCCATTCCGATCCGGAGCCTGTTTCGCGGGCAGCGCAATGTTCGCGTGCGCCTGGGCGAGGTAACGGGTGTTGATCCGGCTGCGCGTGAGGTGATTCTTGGTTCATCGCGCCTGGGGTTCGATCATCTGGTGCTCGCGACGGGAGCTCGGCACAGCTATTTCGGGAAGGATGACTGGGCGCCGTTTGCACCGGGCCTCAAGAGCATCGAAGATGCGACCGCCATTCGCAGCCGCCTGCTGCGCGCTTTCGAGGAAGCCGAGAACGCGACGAACGAGATCGATCGGGCTGCGTGGCTGACATTCGTCATCGTCGGTGGCGGCCCGACCGGCATCGAACTGGCCGGCGCCATTGCGGAGCTGGCCCGGTACGGCCTGGAACAGGAATATCGTTCCATCGAGCCGGCCGCCGCGCGCGTGGTCCTGGTGCAGGCCGGGCCCCGAATCCTGCCCAGCTTCGCTCCGACTTTGTCTGCCGCGGCCGAACGCTCGCTCCGCGCGCTCGGCGTTGATGTGCGGCTGGGGGCGTCGGTCCAATCGGTCGATGCAGAGGGCGTGGATATCGGCAACCAGCGCATCGCCGCGCGCACCGTTCTCTGGGCGGCCGGGGTGGCGGCCTCCCCGGCCGCGCGATGGCTTGGCCGGACGGGAGACAGGTCTGGCCGGTTGCCCGTGGCCGACGATCTCTCCGTGCCGGATTTGCCGGGGATCTATGCGATCGGCGATACGGCTGCCTCTTTCGGCTGGCGCGGAGAGCCGGTACCCGGCCTCGCACCGGCGGCGAAGCAGCAGGGCAAGTATGTGGCCGAGGTGATCGGCGCCGCGTTGCGGGGCTGGCGGGCGCCGCCGCCATTCCGCTACCGCCATTATGGGAGTCTCGCGACCATTGGACGGCAATCCGCCGTGGCGGAATTGGGCAAATTGCGCTTGTGGGGCTCGCCCGCCTGGTGGTTCTGGGGTGCGGCCCATGTCGCGTTCCTTGTCGGCGGCCGGAACAGGGCGACGGTCGTTCTCGATTGGGTATGGGCGTATCTCACCTATCGGCGGAGCATCAGGCTCATCACCCGTTCCGCTTAGGACATGACGGCCGGCCAGGCATAGACAGAGGCGGCATG
>DASZQO010000219.1:0-2011 GCA_035549615.1 Acetobacteraceae bacterium | reverse complement strand
CCCCCGCAGGCACGCGTGCCGGGTTCGACGCCTCGTTTACCACGCGCCATACGGCTTCCGCCACATCCTTTGACTGCGTCACCGGCTCAGTCGAGTTCGCCCATCTCGCCAGGACGCCCTGGAACAATTCCGCGTAAGCGGGCGGTATTTCGCCCATTTTCGCCCGCGCATTTTCCCCAAACTTCGTCCCGGGCGCGCGCCCCGGCAGCACCGTGCACACCCGCACATGGAATTGCTGGAGCTCCAGCGCCAGCGACTCGGAGAACGCATTGACCGCCGCCTTGCTCGCCGTATAAACGGAGAGCAGATGCAGCGGCCTCAACGTCACGCTCGAAGTCACGTTCACGATCACCCCGCTTTTGCGCTCCCGGAACTGCGGCAGCACGGCCTGGATCATCGCCATGGTGCCGAACGTATTCGTCTCGAATATCTCGCGGATTGAATCCATCGGTGTCCCCTCAAGGGCATTCAGCAGGCCGATCCCCGCGTTGTTGACCAGCACGTCGATCGGTCCCGCCGCCTCCACCGCCTCGCGAATGCTTTCCGCCCTGGTGACATCGAGCGCAAGAATGCGCAGGTTTTCGGAGCGGGGCAGCACCTCCTCGCGCGGCGTCCGCATGGTGGCAACGACCCTCCAATCGCGCTCAAGAAAATACTTGGCGATTTCAAGGCCAAACCCCGAGGAGCAACCGGTAATGAATATCGTTTTCATTGTAATGGGTTCCTTTCGTAATCCATGGCTTCCAGATCGGCGATCAACCCCGGCCCCGTCGGGTTCCAGCCCAGCTTCTTCCGTGTTTTTTCACTCGAAGCCTGGAGATCGTGGCCGGCAAACATCCCCAGCCATCCGAAATGCGCCTGCGCCGCTTCCGCCGGAATCGACTTCGCAGGCACCCCCAGCCCGCGCCCGATCGCTTCCGCAATGTCCCGCATCGGCACCCCCTCCTCGGCCACCGCATGATACTTCGCGCCCGGCTCGTTATTTTCCAGCGCGAGCCGGTAGAGATGCGCCACATCCGAGACATGCGCCGCCGCCCAGCGGTTGCGCCCGTCCCCGATATAGGCCGACACACCTTTCTGCCACGCCAGCGCCACGGCGTAGGTCACGAGCCCCTGCTTCGTGGTATCGTGGACCTGCGGAAGCCGCATCACCGAGGCGCGAACGCCCTTGGACACCAGCGCCAGCGCCGTTTGTTCCGATACGCGCGGGAACGGAAAATCCGGCGGCAGGACCACGTCTTCCGTCGCCACCTCGCCGGGTTTCGCCAGCCCGGCCGTGCCGGAAGTCACAATGAGGGGCCGGTCGGAACCGGCAAGCACCGCGCCGATCGCCTCGATGGCGCGGCGATCCACCTCGCAATTCTCCGCGAATTTGGTGAAGTCGTGAATGAAGGCCAGGTGAATGACGGCATCCGAGCCGGCCGCGCCTTCGCGCAGGCTTTCCAAATCTTCAAGCGAACCGCGATGGACCTCCGCCCCCGCGGCTGCCAGCGATTTCGCCCCTTCCTCCGAACGGGCCATGCCCAGGACCTCATGTCCCGCGGCGATCAATTCCTTCACGAGCGGCGTGCCGATGAAGCCCGTGGCTCCTGTAACAAAAATACGCATACGTTTTCTCCCTTTGATGGTTTCTGTGTTTCGAAGCTCCCGCTCCTTGCGGCTGCGGGAACTTGTTTTTCTCCTGTCACGATGGCAATGTATCCACTGGAAACTATGTTGTCAATGGAAACATAATGCAATTTGTTCCCGGATCATTTATGCTCCCCTGGATGAAGAAGCCCGCCCGCCCCTACCACCACGGCAATCTCCGCGAAGCCCTGCTCCAGGCCGCGGAGGAGGCCCTCGAAAGCGGCGGCGCGCAGGACATCTCCCTGCGCGAGCTCAGCCGCAAGCTCGGCGTCAGCCACACCTCCCCGCGCAGGCACTTTGCCGACAAACAGGCATTGCTCGACGCCCTCGCCGTCCGCGGCTTCGAGCGCTTCGACGAAGCCCTCGTCCGCGCCGCCACCCG
>DASZQO010000218.1:0-5733 GCA_035549615.1 Acetobacteraceae bacterium | reverse complement strand
ACCCAACAGATGTGCTCGCATTTTACAATCTGACGTCGGCCCGGAAATTCGTCGCTGCCGACCGGCCGCTGGTCATCCGGATGGCGGAGCTTGCCGAGGCCAAGGGCCTTTCCGAAAATTTCAAAGAGCTGCTCCATTTCGCGCTCGGCAAGGCTTACGACGATTTTGGTGAGTATGCCTCGGCCATGCGCCATTTCGATGCCGCCAACGCTTGTGCCGCAGGCGACCTCCGTTTCGATCGGCCGGCCTTTTCCGCCCGAATCGATCAGATCATCGCCCATTTTCCCTCGCAGCCGCCGGGGCCCCCGAGCGAGACAAACGCGGAACATCCCAGCCCTGTCCTCATCGTCGGCATGCCCCGTTCGGGGACCACCCTGCTGGAGCAAATCATTTCAAGCCATCCTGATGTCGCCGCTGGCGGTGAGCTCGGGTTCTGGGAACAGCGCGGGCTTGCCTGGGAAGCCGCCCTGGCGGGCGGTATCGCCCCCCCGGACCCTGCGGCCCTCGCGAGCGACTATCGCGCCATCCTGCGCGCGATCTCGCCCGATGCTTTCTTCGTCACCGACAAGATGCCCACCAATTTCCTCTGGCTCGGCCTGATTGGCGCGTCCTTTCCCGAGGCGCGCATCATTCATGCCCGCCGCCATCCGCTCGATACCTGCCTCTCGATCTACACCAAGCGCTTCGTGAGCTCGTTCTACTCGCGGGATCGGGCAAGCCTCGTCTTCTACTATCGGCAGTATCAGCGCCTGATGGCCCATTGGCGGGCCATTCTGCCGCCAAACCAGTTTCTCGAGATCGATTATGAGGCGCTCGTCACCGACCGGGAGGCACAAACCCGCCGGCTCATTGCCTTCCTCGGCCTCAGGTGGGACGATTCCTGCCTCAACCCGGAGCGCAATGACCGTCTCGTGAACACCGCAAGCGTCTGGCAGGTCCGCCAGCCGGTTTACACGAATTCGGTCGAACGCTGGCGCCGTTATGAGCCCTGGCTTGGCGCGCTTCGTGAACTCCTCGACGAGGCCCCCTCAGCCTCCTCGCCCGCCTCCGGCAGGGATCACACTCAAGACGAAAGCCGGCTCAGTGCCCGCCCAGGATCGTGAGGGACGCTCCCCCAAGCCCCGCCAGATTTGCGGGCCGGTCAACCTCGTCCCACAGAACCACGCGCGGCTGCGAGATATTGTCCATCAAGGACGGCGTGGGCCCGGACAGGCCTTTGGCGACTTGTTTCGCCAAATCCGTGTCGTTGATCGGCATCACCCGGGCGAGCATAGCACTCGGGGCATCGCCAACCTTGATCAGCAGCGCGCCGGAGTTTTCAAGGTTCGTGTTCCCGGCCCAGGCCCCGGACGACAGAAACGCCAGAAAGGCTGCGCTAAGACCGATGCCCAGCGCCGTACGCGCCAACCGCGCGCCCCATCTCCCGCCGGCTACCCCGGCCTTTGCATTCATCTCGCTCCGAGCGAAGGGCATGGCCGCAAACCTTCTCTCACCCTCTGCATCCTAACCCCCCCGGCCCGCCCGGCTCAAGAGGAATGGTTTGATCCGGCAATCACAATGTCCGGGCACACCGCCCCGAACCATGGGCCCGCGGGCCGCGTATGATCGGCCGGGAGCCTATCGGAACAGGATATCCCCGGAGCCGATGACGTTGGTTTCCCGCTGCGTGGGGTTGCCGGAGACAATGAATGTCCCGGATCCCGTGATGGTTGCCTTGATCCGCTCGCTCGCAAAGGCACGAATCGTGCCCGAACCGGTGATCACGCCGCTGACCGAAGCCGCCGGAATCGCCGCCACGTCCACGTCCCCGGACCCGCTGACACGAATTCCAACCTGCGTGACATGTCCATCCGCTGTCACCCCGCCGGAGCCGGAGAGTGAAATATTGAGATCAGGTCCCGAAAGCCCCGCCGCCTTCACCGTTCCCGCACCCGTGAGGGCGATCCCGGTGAGGTTCGGCCCGCTCGCAGCGATCTCGATCGGCGAGGAAAGCACAACGGATCCGTTGAGCGCGATCACCAGCGTCCCGCCTTCGACCTCGGTCCGGATCAGCTTCAGGACGTCCGCCGGCGCGGTCACCGCGACGCCCGTCTTGTCCGAGGGGGAGAACGTCAGGTCCGCCGGCGCATCGAGCTGAATGCCCGAATAGCCCGGCAGGGCGCGCCTTTCCGTTTCAATCGGCCCTTTTGCCACTGTCGTCCCGCTGCCGCCCGAAACCACATGGCCGTTGATGATGATTGTGGATGACGATCCGTTGGTGGTGATCGTCACCGAATCCGCCCGGGCGGAGCAGGCCGCGCCCGCGATCACGCTGCCCGCCGCGAACATCGCCGCGCGTCTCGCCATCCTCGCCATCGCGCATGTCCTCCCCTGGTCCCTCGGCCCACTCAATTTCTTCTTGCCGGGTGTTCTTGGCCGGAACCGATATCCCCCGTCCACCCTATTGGCCGCTCACCAAAAACCCCGCCATGCGCCACCAGCCAGAACGAGGGCACGCGGAGGAATTCCCGAGTGGCCCGCCATCGTCTCCCATCCCTTGTGAGACGGCCCGACGCGGCAGGCCTTCAAAGTCCGACATAGGCGCATGTCCCGATCAGGCAAGTGAGGCCAAAGGGACAAAACCTGGTCTCAGGCGAGTGCCCGGCCCTGGAGCCGTTCCAGTACGCGGATTGGTGCGTGCCTGGGCTCCGCCATCGCTGCCACGGGAAGATGAAATGTTTGTTCGAGTGCGAAGCGGCCCGCCAAAGCCGCGTGCAACACCTGATCGGTATAGACGATCCAGCTCGTCCCGGGCGGAAAGGAAAGGGATGAATGCGGCGCCTCCGCCTGGTAGCGCGCATCCTGCTTCATCGTGTCATGCAGGGCGAGCATGATGCTGTCATAGGCGCTGCGCCGGCCACGGGTGAGGCCGAGTCGCTCCATCAGCCAGGCCGAGCCCGCCCAAGCGGGCTTCACCCTGGGCAGGAATTTCGCCGCGAAATCGGGAAAAGGCTCGCCCACTTCCCAGCGTCGCTCCGCCCCGTCCGGGGCGATGTTGCTGAACACGCGCAGAATTCGCTCGCCCCGAGTCGGCCGGGTGGGAAAGGCATCCACGTGCAAAAGCCGATCATCCTTCCGGACCGAGCTTGCCCTGTCCTCGATATCCGCCGGCCGAAAGCTCGTCCGCGCCCTGGTGAGCGCGCCCGCATAACCGGGGGCGATGGTCCTGAGAAGCGCCTCCGCCTCTCTGGCAAAGCGCGCGAGCATCGCCCCAAGCTGGTCCGCCTCCGCGCCTGTGTAAGCACTGCCCTGGCACGTCCCAGTTTCCGGATCGAAGCTGATATTCTTCCGCCCCGGTGCCAGGGCTTCCGGAGAAAGGAATTTCTTTTCAGAGTCTTGTAAAGAAAAGCTCAGGGCCGGGAAGAATAGCACCCGCCCCTCTTCAAGCGCCTGCGTGGCGCGCGCGCCCTCAGCCGGCTCGATCGGCCCCCCCCATTCCGCGAGGTCCAAAATCGCGAGAACACCTTCTTCGCGCATATCGCCTCTCCCGCCTATTCGCGCGCCAGCACCCGCTCGGTGACGAAGGACGCGAGCCGGTTGGCCCGAAAATCCCGCCTCAGCGCCTCCTCGTCGTAGTCGCTCATCACCCATTCGGCGAATGGCCGCCGTCCTTCTGCCTGATAGAGCAGGAAGAATGCATCCAGCACCCCGGCCCGCGCCTGCCGGATATGCCCGAAGCGGAGCGAGAGTTGCGCCAGCGCCTCCTCAACCGGCCTTCCCTCGGCCAGCAGGAAGATTCCGGCGGCAAGCCCGGTTCGGTCCGCCCCGGATTTGCAATGGATGAGCGCCGGCTCTGCCATCGCTCCGTAAATCTCCATCAGACGCAGGATGCGTGCGCGCTGCGGGACGCCCCGGCTCTCGAGGGGAAGGTCGATGAAGGTGAGACCGAGCCTGCGGGCGGCCTGCCGCGAAAGCGCATCCGAGCCGTTGCCCGCCTCACCCCGGAGATTGATGACCGTCCGGAGGCCGTATCGCTCCGTGAGCCGTGCGAGCCGCCCTGGCGTCGGATGGTTCGAGCGATAGAGCCGCCCCGGCACGACTGCGGCGAAATTGGTCCAGGCCAGCCGGAAAATCCCGTGATCGATGAGCAGGCTGTCGAGCCAGGCGAGCCGCCGCCCAGCGGGTGAGCCGAGATCGCCGCGAAAGATCGAATTCATGGTGTGGCCCGATAATCGTTCGAGGGGCCCGCGGCAAGCGGATTGGCAGTGCCAGCGGTGATGTCAGCCGTAGTCACAAGGATCGCTTGCCCTCGATCGCGCCTCGGCTACCCTGCCCGCCATGGACGTGTCCGGCTCCGCCTTGCACGAACTCCCGCCGCCCCGGTCCTATCTGCCCTTCGAGGCGGGGCCGTGGCGGATGGCCATGGGCCTGATCGCCGTTCCCATCTCCTCCCTTTTCGAGATCGATCGCAACTACGCGGAACAGATCGCCCTCCGCCGCAGCCTGCTCGCGGAGCGGCATGGAGAGGTCTTCGCGGCCCTGCCCGGGTCGGCCACCGCCCGTCACGCGATGCTGGCCCTCGCCGCGGCCCATCTTCCCGCCCACCACCCGCGATGGTTCACCCGCGCGGGTGACCGCCTCCGCAACCGCCTCACCGGGGAGGAATGGGATCTCGCGGCACCGCCCTGCGATCCGCTCGAACTCGCCGGCCGCCTGGTGCAGGAGGATCTCTGCCTGATCGAGCCAGATCCGGCCGGCCCGCGCCTGACCGCTGCCGTGCTCTGTTTCCCGACGCGCTGGCGGCTCGCCGAAAAGCTTGGCCATCCGCTCGCGAGCATCCACGCGCCGGTGCCTTTTTCGCCGAGCGCCTCGCCAATCCAGTGGATCGCCTGCTCTCCCTTCTCAAGCCTGGCAAGCTGGTCGAACGCTTCAACTGGTCGATCCTCGACGATCCGGCCCTGTTTCAGCCGGGCGGGCATGGCCGGGCCGCGCCCGATCCCGCCATCACGGAGGAGAATGCGGGCAAAAAGCTCTGGCTCCGGGTCGAGCGGCAGACGTTATCGCGCCTGCCGGAGGTCACGACGATTCTCTTCACGATCAAGATCCATCAGCACCCCATCGCCGGTATTGCCGCACAACCCGCCATCGCCGGGCGGCTCGCATCGGCGCTGCGCGCCCTGCCCGAGGAGACCATGCGCTACAAGAGCATTCTTCCCTTCCGCGCGCCCCTGCTTGCCTATCTCGATCGCCGGGCGGATGCGTAAAACCGATGGCTCGGAAACTCGCGCCCCTCCTCGTTCTCCTCTTTTTCGTTTCCTTTGCGGTCTGGTCCTTTGCAGTCTGGGCCGGCAATCCGTCCGCCCTCTGGCACATCGTCCATGATCGCTGCGTGCCGAACGAGCAAGCGCACGGCAATCCCGCGCCCTGCGCGCTCGTCGATCTCAACCGCGGCTATGTCGTGCTCAAGGATATTGTCGGCGCCACGCAGTTCCTCGTCCTGCCCACCGCCCGCGTCACCGGCATCGAAAGCCCCGCGATCCTCGTTCCCGGCGCGCCCAATTACCTGCAGGATGCCTGGGCCGCCCGCCGCTTCGTCAGGGCGCGCGCGCCGGCGCCGCTTTCGCGCGAGGATCTTTCGCTCGCGGTCAATTCGATTTATGGCCGCTCCCAGAACCAGCTCCATATCCATGTCGATTGCCTGCGCGTGGATGTCCGCGACGCGCTTGGCCGGTACCTTTCCGGCCTCTCCGCCTC
>DASZQO010000217.1:0-11774 GCA_035549615.1 Acetobacteraceae bacterium | reverse complement strand
ACATGCAGGCAGCCGACCGAGGCGTGGGCATACCATGTGCCTTTCACGCCATGGCGGGCAAAAACGTCGTTCAGCCGATCCGTGTAGGCGTCGAGATCGTCAAGATCGACGGCGCAGTCCTCGATGAAAGAGACCGGTTTTCCATCCCCCTTCATCGACATCATGATATTGAGACCGGCCTCGCGCACCGCCGCAATATCGGCTTGAAAGGTGGAATCCGTCGCCCGCACGAGGGAATTCGGATGACCGAGATCCTCCATCACCGCGTCGAGCGCATCGAGCCGCCGCGCGAGGGCCGCATCCTCCTCGCCGTGGAACTCGACGAGCAGAAGACTGCCGGGGCGTCCGATCAGCATCCGCTCGATCGTCGGACGATAGATCGGGATCGAGAGGCCGAGCGCGATCATCGTGCTGTCCACCAGCTCGACCGCCTCAGGATCGAGCCCGACGAGCCGCCGGGTCGCCTGCATGGCGTGGCGGAAGGTGGGAAACTGGCAGATGCCGACGACCTTGCGCGGCTTGAGCGGCGCGAGCTTAAGCGTGAGCGCGGCGGAGAAAGCGAGGGTACCCTCGGAACCAACCAGCAGGCGGGCGAGATTTTCACGGCCCGCCGCGCGTGACTCTGGCGTGAGCACATCGATATTGTAACCGCCGACACGGCGGAGCTGGCGCGGAAAGCGCGCGGCGATCTCGGCAGCCTCCGCGGCGCCGAGCGCGCGCAGCCGCTGGATCAGTTGGGCGATCGCCGTTGGTATCTCCGGTCCGAGATTGTCGGGAACCGGGCCGAACGCATGGCGCGTGCCATCGGCAAGCAACGCATCGATGGCCAGCACGTTGTCGGCCATCAGACCGTAGCGGATCGACTTCGCGCCGCAGGAATTGTTGCCGGCCATGCCGCCGATCGTCGCCCGCGCATGGGTCGAAGGATCGACCGGAAAGAAAAGTCCATGGCGTTTCAGCGTTTCATTGAGCACGCCGAGCACAAGTCCGGGCTCTACGGTGGCCGTGCGCGCCTCCGGATCAATCGCAAGAACGCGCCGCAGATGGCGCGAGCAATCGATGACGAGCGCCCGGTTGACGGTCTGGCCGCATTGGCTCGTCCCGCCGCCGCGCGGCAATATCGGCACACCCTCCTCGCGGGCGATGGCGAGCGTCGCCGCCACGTCCTCGATCCGCTCCGGCACGACGACGCCGATCGGCACGACCTGGTAGATGGAAGCATCGGTCGCATAGCGGCCGCGGCTCGCCGCATCGAACAGGACATCGCCGGCGATCGCCCGTTTGAGACGAAGAGCAAGACGGGAGTCTCCAGGCGTGATCACTGACATTCGCGGCCCTCCGTTCCGGCTTGCTAAGGGGGACCCCACTGCAGCGCGCGGGTCAATCCCCGCACGGCCCCCGGGCGGCGCAGCCCGCTCCGGTTGCCGAGGCACCGGCCCCGAACCATAATTTTCCCATTGGGCATGGTCGGCGTCCGGCCGCCGGCGGGACGTGGGAGCGGAAGAGTGAAGCCTGCCAACAGCCTGCTGGCCGCGACCGGCACCACGATCTTCACGGTGATGTCGGTCCTCGCCGCGCAGCACGGGGCGATCAATCTCGGCCAAGGGTTTCCGGACACGGACGGGCCTGAGGATATGCTCGCCATTGCGGCCGCCGCGCTGATGGATGGGCGCAACCAATATCCGCCGATGACCGGCGTGCCCGAGCTCCGCCAGGCAGTCGCCGCCGCCAATGCGCGCTTCTATGGGCTCGATGTCGATCCGGACCGCGAGGTCGTGGTGACGTCCGGGGCGACCGAGGCGCTCGCCGCCTGCCTGATGGCGCTCCTTGATCCGGGCGACGAGGTCGTGCTGATCGAGCCGCTCTACGACACCTACCTGCCAATGGTGAAAATGCTGGGCGCCGTCCCGCGGCTGGTCCGCCTCGCCCCGCCTGACTGGAGCCTGCCACGCACGGAGCTTGCCGCAGCGTTCGGCCCACGTACCAAGGCCCTCCTGCTCAATACGCCGATGAACCCGACCGGCAAGGTCTTCACCGCGGCCGAACTCGCCTTCGTCGGTGAGCTGCTGCAGCACCACGACGCCTACGCAATTTGTGATGAGGTGTATGAACACCTCACCTACGACGGCTGGCGGCATATCCCGCTGATGACGCTGCCCGGCCTCCGCCCACGCACCTTGCGCATCGGCAGCGCCGGCAAGGCGTTTTCGCTCACCGGCTGGAAGGTCGGCTATGTCACTGCCCCGGCGGAGCTCGCGAGCTTCGTCGCCAAGGCGCATCAGAACCTCATTTTCACCACCCCTCCCAATCTTCAGCGGGCCGTGGCGTTCGGCCTCGCCAAGGACGATTCCTACTTCGCCGGCCTCGCCACGGGCCTTGCCGCAAAACGGGATTTCCTGGCTGCCGGCCTCACCACGCTCGGCATGGCGGTCCTGCCCTGCCAGGGAAGCTATTTCCTGATCGCCGATTTTGCCCCGCTCGGCTTCGCGGGCGATGATGCCGCTTTCTGCCGCCATATCACCGCGGAAGCCGGCGTCACGGCGATCCCGGTTTCGGCCTTCTACGATTCCGCCGCTCCAAGCCATTATGCCCGCTTTGCCTTCTGCAAGCGCGAGGCGGTGCTGGAAGAGGCAGTCGCCCGTCTCACCCGGCATTTCGGGGCCGCGCGTGGGCGCTCCGGCGGGCTCTCATTGACGGCCGCCGGTTGAGCATCCTACACGGCAGGCCTGCGGCGGGCGTAGCTCAGGTGGTAGAGCGCCAGATTGTGGTTCTGGATGTCACGGGTTCGAGTCCCGTCGCTCGCCCCACCCGCATATGATCAAGGGGCGGCCGGCGGCGCTGATCCTGGCGGGTGGCCGGGCCGAACGGCTGGGTGGGGCAGAAAAGCCGCTGCTTCCGATCGGCGAACGAACGATTCTTGAACGGATCCTCACCGTTATCGCGGATGAAACCTCGGCAGTGGCGCTGAGCGCCAACGGCGATCCGGCGCGGTTCGCAAGCTTCGGCCTGCCCGTGCTGCCGGATGGAAGATTCTTCGGGCAAGGCCCGCTTGCCGGGCTCCTCGCGGGGCTCGAATGGGCGGCTTCTTTGGGGGCGGCTACCCTGCTCAGCATCCCTGGCGACACGCCGTTCCTGCCGAAGCGGCTTGCAACACGCCTCGCCCCCGCGCCTTCCTTCGCTGCGAGCGGCGGACGGGCCCACTACCTCGTCGCACTCTGGCCGCTGACGGTGCGCGCCGCACTCGCCGAGCGGCTCACCGTGCCAGGCCCGCGCTCCGTTGCCAGATTCGCCGCCGAGATCGGCTCGCGTATCGTGGAATTCCCCGCAGAACCGCAGAGCGAACTGTTTTTCAACATCAACACCCCGGCAGATCTTGCACGGGCACGCGCCATGGTGGCCGCCAAGGGCTGAACACCGGGGGCTGAGCGAAGACGAATCGAAGGACACCGTGCCCGCATCTCAGCAAGTCCCGGCCATGGTTTCGCCACCGCAGTCTCGCCAGTCTGGTGGCCGGAGTGTTGCGGCCGGGGTCTCGCAGCCAGCCGGCCGGATACCCCGCGCGCATGGCAGAATCACAGAATCACGGACGGAAGGAGAGGCAGGATGCCACGTTTGAAACTTCTGCTGCTGGCTTTCGCCCTTGCGGTGCCCTTGGCCGGCTGCGTGGTCTATCAGCAGGGACCGCCCCCGCGGCCGGGCGCCGTATGGGTGCCAGGGCACTATACGCCTTACGGCGTTTGGGTGCGCGGGCACTGGGCTTGACCGGGGCCGGGCTTGACGGGCCCCCGGCTTCATCCGCCTGACGGGACGAACGCCGCCTGATAGGCATCATCCGCGTGGCCATGCCTTTCGTCATGCCAGCGGCGGGGCAGGCCAAGGCGCAGCGCCGGGAACGGGAAGCTCCCCGGTGCGTGCGTGTTCGTGGCGAGATGGCCCCCACCCCTCCTGCGGCCTGGCTTTGCGGCGCATATGGCGGATATAGGGATTCACGGAGCATTGACGGGCCTCTGCCGTAATGTTGTTCCTTGGCGGGCGGGGTCGGCGGGTTGAGGCGAGCACCGTTTTCAGCGCGGTGCGCGGCGGCGGAATGCGCGCCAGGCGCCAACGATGAGGGCAGAGTGAAGTTCACAGGCCGCGATCATCGGCCGATGAAACCGCTGGTGGTCACTAGGCGGGGTGGCGAAAAGACTGGTCCCGGATGGGCTGCGAGATGGGCCTGCCTTCGGCGCGGCGGGCGATGACCGCGCGGGTTCTGCTGGTCAGCGGCGTACCCGACCATGCCCGGCTCCTCAAAGCCCGCCTGGCGGCTGAACATTATCAGGTGGCAAGCGCCCGAACCGGGGCCGAGGCGCTCAGGCTGAGCGGCGAATGGCGGCCGGATATTGTTCTGCTCGACACGACGCTTGCGGGAATGGATGGATCAGAGGTCTGCGAGAGGCTCAAGACTGACCCGACGGTGAGCCATATTCCCGTGGTCATGGTCACATCCCGCGACGAGACGGCGGAAAGAGCGCGCGCCCTCGCTGCCGGTGTCGACGATTTTCTAAGCAAGCCGGTCGCGTTCGACACGTTGCTTGCCCGCTTGCGGGGCCTGGTGCGTCTCAAGCGCCTGCTCGATGAGTGGCGCGCGCGCGCCGAGACCGCCCATCTGCTCGGCCTCGCCGATGGCTCCGTGGAACTTCCGGCAATCGCCGGGACACAGGTGCTAGTGGTGAATGACGGCGCGCTCGAGGGACGGAGTCTTGCAGCATCTCTGGCGTGTGAAGGGCTCACTTCCGTGATCGCCCGCAACGAGGCGGAGATGCAGGCGATGACCGCGATCAACAGCTTCGACCTCATCGTCCTCAACCTCTCGCTTGCGGGCGGCAATTCTCTGGCACAGGCCTTGCGCCTCAGGGCGAGCCAGCAGACCCAGGATGTCCCGTTGCTGCTGATCGCCGACTGCGATGAGCATATCGTGTGCGGCTTCGACCTCGGCGCGAATGACTGGCTGTCGCGGCCGGTCGAGGTGAATGAGTTCCGCGCTCGCGCCCGGAACCAGATTCGCCGCCGGCTCTATCAGCAGCGCTTGCGCGCCAGCCTCGATCAGGGACTGGCGCCCGCCATCGGCGATCCGCTTACCGGCCTTTATAATCATCGCTACGTGCTGCAACATCTGCACACCCTTCTGGGCGCGGCGTCTGGCCACAACCTGGCCGTGTTGATGATCGATCTCGATCACTTCAAGCGCATCAACAGCAATTATGGCCCGCTGGCAGGGGACCAGGCGCTCAGGGCCGTGGCGGCGACACTGCGTGCGAATCTACGTGTCGTCGACACGCTTGCCCGTTACGGCGGGGAGGAATTCGTGGCGCTGATGCCGGGCACCAGCCTCGGCGAGGCAACCGGAGCCGGCGAGCGGCTGCGCGACGCGGTGGCGGGGATGCGCTTTTCACCCGCTGGGCAAAGCCAACCGCACCGGCTCACGGTCAGCATCGGCGTGGCCGCGAGCGCAGACGCTTCCGTCACCTCCGAGAGGCTGCTCGAGTTGGCGGACCGGGCGCTCGTTCGGGCCAAGCACAACGGCCGCAACCGTGTGGAGGTGGCCTGCGCCGACTGATCCACGGCCCTGTTGTCGGCAATCCTGCTGCGAATGGGCAATGGATATGGCAATGAAATTATCTGCGATCCGCCTGGCGCGCGAGAATCTGTCAGAACAAGATTTCAAGAGAGGGGCGCGCCAAAGGATTAACCGAATTTTGGTTAACGGTGAGCACGGCATTGCAACAAAATGATTTCCGGGTCGCCGCACCTTGTTGAAAGGAAGGGTGGGGGCTAGTTTTCGACAGCAGTCTGGAGCGAAGTCGGGGGAGGGGACGAATGGTACAGGCAGTCGATGGCCGGAAGCGGACCAAGCCCCGCGAACTCGCGCTGTCGCGCGAGCAGCTCCTCAAGGCCTACCGGGACATGCTGCTGATCCGCCGTTTCGAGGAAAAGGCAGGGCAGCTCTATGGCATGGGGCTGATCGGCGGATTCTGCCACCTCTACATCGGCCAGGAAGCGGTGGTGGTCGGCTTGCTGAGCGCGATCGGGGAGGGCGATCTCGTCATCACCTCCTACCGGGACCATGGACATATGCTCGCTTCGGGCATGGACCCGCGCGGCGTGATGGCCGAGCTCACCGGCCGCTATGCCGGCTATTCGCACGGCAAGGGCGGCTCGATGCATATGTTCAGCAAGGAGCGCAATTTCTTCGGCGGCCACGGAATCGTCGGATCTCAGGTGAGCCTCGGCACAGGCCTCGCTTTCAGCAACTGGTACCGTGGCAATGACCGCGTGTCCCTGACCTTCTTCGGCGAGGGCGCGGCCAATCAGGGCCAGGTATATGAAAGCTTCAACATGGCCGCGCTGTTCAAGCTGCCGGTCATCTATGTGATCGAGAACAACAAGTACAGCATGGGCACCAGCGTCGATCGCGCGACCAGCTCGAAAGATCTTTCGCGCAACGGGGCGCCCTGGGGCATTCCGGGCGCCCAGGCGGACGGTATGGATGTCGTCGCGGTCAAGGAAGCCGCAGACATCGCCGTCGCGCATTGCCGCTCCGGCAAGGGGCCATACCTGCTGGAAGTGAAGACCTACCGCTATCGCGGCCATTCGATGTCGGACCCCGCGCGCTACCGTACGCGCGAGGAAGTGCAGCAGATGCGCGCCGAGCATGATTGCATCGAAGGCGCGCGGGCAAAGCTGATGGCGCTCGATTATGACGAAGCCTCGCTGAAGCAGATCGATGACGAGGTGAAGAAAATCGTCCAGGACGCCGCGGATTTCGCCCAGACGAGCCCTGAACCCGATCCTTCCGAGCTTTACACGGACGTTCTCCTGGAGGCATGAGCCGATGAGCACGCAGATTCTCATGCCCGCCCTCTCGCCGACCATGACGGAGGGCAAGCTTTCGCGTTGGCTCAAAGGCGTCGGCGATCCAATCAAGTCGGGTGACGTGATCGCCGAGATCGAAACCGACAAGGCGACGATGGAGGTCGAGGCCGTGGATGAAGGCCGTATCGCCCAGATCCTGGTCCCGGAAGGCACCGAGGGTGTGGCCGTGAACACGCCGATTGCCGTGCTCAGCGGCGATGGCGAGGCGACGCCGGCATCCCCGCCGCCATCGGCCCCCAAGGCAGAGGCGCCCAGGCCCGCAGCGCCTGCCGCCCGCGCTCCGGCGTCCTCCCCGGCAGCCCCGCCGCCCGCGCCCACCTCGTCTCCCGCACCGGCGGCGGAGAAAGATTGGGGGGAGGTCAAGCACATCACCGTTCGTGAGGCGCTGCGCGAGGCCATGGTGGCCGAAATGCGCGCCGATGAGCGGGTTTTCCTGCTTGGCGAGGAAGTCGCGCAATATCAGGGCGCCTATAAGATCAGCCAGGGTATGCTCGATGAATTCGGCCCCCGCCGCGTCATCGATACGCCGATCACCGAGCATGGCTTCACCGGCCTTGCGGTCGGCGCCGCGCTCAACGGGCTGCGCCCGATCGTCGAATACATGACATTCAATTTCGCCATGCAGGCGATGGATCACATCATCAATTCCGCCGCCAAGACACTCTACATGTCGGGCGGCCAGATGGGCTGCCCGATCGTCTTCCGCGGGCCCAATGGAGCCGCGGCGCGCGTCGCCGCCCAGCACAGCCAGTGCTACGCGTCCTGGTACGCCCACGTCCCCGGGCTCAAGGTGGTGGCCCCCTGGTCGGCGGCGGACGCGAAGGGCCTGCTTCGCGCCGCAATCCGCGACCCCAATCCGGTCATCGTGCTCGAGAACGAGATTCTCTACGGCCACAGCTTCGATTGCCCGGCCGCCGAGGATTTCATCCTGCCGCTCGGCAAGGCCAAGATCGAGCGCGCGGGCGATCGCGTCACCATCGTCGCTTTCAGCATCATGGTCGGCGTCGCCATGGCGGCAGCCGAGACACTCGCGGCCAGCGGGATCGAGGCAGAAGTCATCAATCTTCGCACACTCCGCCCGCTCGATATCGGAACGATCGTCGAGAGCGTGAAGCGCACCAACCGTCTGGTCACGGTCGAGGAAGGCTGGCCCTATGCCGGCATCGGCGCCGAAATCGCGATGCAGGTGATCGAGAACGCGTTCGACTGGCTGGATGCTCCGCCGGTCCGCATCCATGGCGTGGACGTGCCGCTGCCCTATGCGGCCAATCTCGAAAAACTCGCGCTCCCGCAGCCCGAATGGGTTGTCGAGGCGGTGCGGAAAATCGTCTGAGCCGGTCGGGGGAGCACAATGTCCACCAATATCCTCATGCCGGCGCTGAGTCCGACCATGACCGAGGGCACGCTCGCCCGCTGGCTCAAGAAGGAGGGCGATCCGATCAAGGCCGGCGATGTGATCGCCGAGATCGAGACCGACAAGGCAACGATGGAGGTGGAAGCCGTCGACGAAGGCGTGCTCGGCAAGATCATCGTCCCGGACGGCACGGCCGGAGTGGCGGTCAACGCGCCGATCGCGGTTTTGTTGGGGGAGGGCGAGACGTTGGCGGACATGCCCGCCTCGCCCGCGCCCTCTCCGACCCCGTCACCTTCCCCCGCGCCAGCGTCATCGGCACCCGCAGCCGCCGCGCCGCCGCCCTCACCTCCGGCCGCCGCTTCGCCCGCGCCCCAGAAGGGCAACGGTGCGAGCCCGCCCGCCGGCCGCATCTTCGCTTCTCCCCTCGCGCGGCGCATGGCAGCCCAGGCCGGGCTCGAGCTCGCGGCACTCAAAGGCAGCGGGCCCAATGGGCGGATCGTCCGCGCCGATATCGAGGCCGCGCTCGCCGGCGCGCCCGCATCCCCTGCTCCGGCCGCGGCACCCACCCCTACCGCCGCGCCGCCGGCGGCAGCCAGGCCTCCGGCCGCGGCTCCGATATCCATCACCGCCCGGCACCGGCTGGTGCCGCACACCACCATGCGGCGAGTGATCGCGCGGCGCCTCACCGAGAGCAAGCAGACCATCCCGCATTTCTATCTCTCGACGGATATCGCCCTCGATGCCCTGCTCAAGCTGCGCGGGGATCTCAATGCCCGCTCCGCCAAGGAAGGTCCGGGCGCCTTCAAGCTCTCGGTCAATGATCTCATCATCAAGGCCGCCGCGATCGCCATGACCCGGGTGCCCCGGGTGAACGCGAGCTACACCGAGGAGGGCATCGCCGAATACGAGGACATTGATATCAGTGTCGCCGTTGCCATCCCGGACGGGCTCATCACTCCCATCATCCGTCAGGCAGACCGCAAGGGTCTCGCCGCGATCAGCAATGAGATGAAGGATCTCATCGCCCGGGCGAAGGCGGGCAAGCTCAAGCCCGAGGAGTTCCAGGGGGGCGGCTTCTCGATCTCCAATCTCGGCATGTATGGCGTGCGGGAGTTCGCCGCCGTGATCAATCCGCCCCAGGGTGCGATCCTCGCGGTCGGCGCCGGCGAGCAGCGGCCGGTGGTCAAAGACGGCGCGCTTGCCGTCGCCACGATGATGACTTGCACGCTCTCGGTCGATCACCGCGTGATCGATGGCGCGCTCGGCGCGGAATGGCTCTCCGCTTTCAAGGCAATCCTCGAAGATCCGTTGAGCCTGATGCTGTGAGCGCGGCCGGGTTCTCGCTGCGCCCGGCAGGACCCGAGGATGTGCCGGCGCTGCTCCGGCTCATCCGCGCGCTCGCCGATTATGAACGGCTGCTGCACGAGGTGCGCGCAAGCGAGGCGGATCTCGAAACGGCGCTCTTCGCAAGCAAGCCCCGCGCTTCGGCGCTGATCGCCGAAAATGCGGGCGCCGCCGTCGGCTTTGCCCTGTGGTTTTATACGTTCAGCACCTTCACCGGCCGTGCTGGTCTTTATCTCGAAGATATCTATGTGCTGCCCGAGCATCGCCGACAGGGGATCGGGCGCGCGATCTTTCGCTATCTCGCCGCCCTGGCGCTCGCGGAAGGCTGCGCGCGCCTCGAATGGTCGGTGCTCAACTGGAACGTGCCGGCGCTCGGCTTCTACGCCGGGCTCGGTGCCCAGCCGATGGAAGAATGGACGGTGCAGCGGCTGAGCGGGCCCGCGCTCGCGGCGCTGGCCGCCGAAGACGGAGGCAAAGCATGGCCGAGACTTCCTTCGACCTGATCGTGCTCGGCGCCGGCCCGGGCGGCTATGTCGCAGCCATCCGCGCGGCCCAGCTCGGGATGAAGACCGCGGTGGTCGAGCGCGAGCATCTCGGCGGAATCTGCCTCAATTGGGGCTGCATCCCGACCAAGGCGCTCCTGCGCACGAGCGAGATCAACCATATCCTGCACCATCTTGGCGATTTCGGCTTCGCCGCCGAAAACCCGCGCTTCGATATCGAAAAGGTGGTGAAGCGCTCGCGCGCGGTCGCGAAGCAGCTCGCCTCCGGCGTCGGCTATCTCCTCAAGAAGAACAAGGTTACCGTCTTCGACGCAGCCGGAAAGCTCGCTGGCAAGGGCAGGCTCGCGCTGGCCAAGAACGGCGCCGCGCTTCCCCCCCTCACTGCTCCGCATATCGTGCTCGCAACCGGCGCACGCGCCCGCGAGCTCCCGGGGGTCGAGGCGGACGGCAAGCTGATCTGGACCTACAAGCAGGCGATGATCCCGCCGGCCATGCCGAAATCGCTGCTGGTGATCGGCTCAGGCGCGATCGGCGTCGAATTCGCGAGCTTTTATCACGACATGGGCGCCAAGGTGACCGTGGTGGAGGTGCTGGACCGGATCCTGCCGGTCGAGGATGAGGAGATCAGCGCTTTCGTCCGCAAATCCCTCGAAAAACAGGGGATCGAGATCATTACCGGCGCCTCGGTGAAGGAGGCGCGCAAGGGCGCGGACAATGTCACAGCGATGATCGAAGGCGGCGGACAGAAGCGGGAAATCACCGTCGACCGGGTCATTTCCGCAATCGGCATCGTCGGCAATGTCGAAGGGCTCGGCCTCGAAGGCACCGGGGTCAAGGTCGATCGCACCCATGTCGTCGTCGATGAATTCTGCCGCACCGGGGAACCCGGCATCTATGCCATCGGCGATCTCGTCGGCCCGCCATGGCTCGCCCACAAGGCCAGCCATGAGGGGGTGCTCTGCGTCGAGAAGATCGCCGGCCTCAGCGATGTGCATCCGCTCGACGTCACCAATGTCCCTGGCTGCACCTACTGCCGGCCGCAGGTCGCCTCGGTCGGCCTCACCGAGGCCGAGGCCAGGCGCCGCGGGCATGAGGTGCGCGTCGGGCATTTCCCCTTCATCGGCAACGGCAAGGCGATCGCCCTGGGCGAGCCGGAGGGGATGGTCAAAACCGTCTTCGACGCGAAAACCGGCGAACTGCTCGGCGCCCATATGGTGGGGGCGGAGGTGACGGAGCTCATCCAGGGCTTCGCCATCGCGCGGACACTCGAAAGCACCGAGATTGAGCTGATGGAGACCATCTTCCCCCACCCGACCGTGAGTGAGACCATGCACGAGGCGGTCTTGGACGCCTATGGAAGGGCCATTCACTTCTGATGGTGCCGGCGTGCGCTTGACGGCTTCTGTCCCGCCCGCCACTTCTTGCTTCCAGGGGCCGCGGAGGACACCGCCGTGAGATCGCGCGAGATGAGGGAATGAGCACGCGCATCGTCATCGACCATCGGGTGGAGTCCGGGGTGCTGCGCCACCCGGAAAAGGCGCACCGCCCTGACAACCCGATTCAGCACAAGCCGTCCTAGATCCGCGTCAAGGCGCCAACCCATCCCATCTATCACGAGACCCGCCAATTGATGCGGGAGAACCGTCTCGTCACGGTCT
>DASZQO010000216.1:0-9291 GCA_035549615.1 Acetobacteraceae bacterium | reverse complement strand
AGCCCACCGGACGCCGCGCCAAGGGAAGAGAGACACGGAAGAATTCCTGCCGCGCCAGCACCTCGGCTGTCCAGCCCTGGAGCACCGGGTCGTCGGTGGCGATCCGCCACTCCGCGCCGGGTGAGAGAATGCGCGCGATCTCCGGCAGGAAGAGCGGGTGGAGGAAGCGCCGCTTGGCGTGGCGGGCCTTGGGCCAGGGGTCAGGGAAAAGGAGGAAGAGCCTGCCGACCGACGCGTGAGGCAGCGCCCGGATCAGCACCCGTGCGTCATCGGTCCAAAGGCGCAGATTGCCAGGCAGGAGAGAGCTTGCCTCTTCCCCCTCCGGCACCAGGGTGGAGAGCAGCGAAGCGACCCCGTTTTCGAAAACCTCACAGGCGATCAGCCCGATTCCCGCATGTGCTCCAATCGTTGCCAACGCGTGCTCTCCCGCGCCAAAGCCGACTTCGAGCCAAACCTCTCCGGCCCGCGGGGCGAAGGCTCCGGCAGGATCGCGCGCGTCATCGGGAGCGAAGCGAAGACGCGGGAGGATCTCGGCAAGGAGCAGGCGCTGGCGCGCGCGCAGACGATGGCCGCTTCTCCGTCCGTAGAGCCGGTCCGGTGGTTCTTTGAACTGCCTCTCGCTCACCGCCCGAAGGCGGCGGCGAGCGCGGGGGCGAGGTCGGTGCGCTCCCAGGTGAAGAAGCCGCGCTCCTCATCCGGTTCACGACCGAAATGACCAAACGCCGAAGTCGGCGCATAGATCGGCCGGTTCAGATGCAGATGCTCGCGGATGCCGCGCGGGGAAAGATCCATCATCTCCCGCAGCACCTTTTCGAGTCGCGCTTCGCTCACGTCGCGTCCGGTGCCTTGCAGATCGACATAGACCGAGAGCGGCTGAGAGATGCCGATCGCGTAGCTGATCTGCAGCGTGCAGCGATCGGCGAGCCCCGCGGCGACCACGTTCTTGGCAAGATAGCGGCAGGCATAGGCGGCGGAGCGATCGACCTTGCTCGGATCCTTGCCGCTGAACGCCCCGCCGCCATGCGGGGCGGCGCCGCCATAAGTATCGACGATGATCTTGCGCCCGGTGAGCCCGGCATCGCCATCAGGACCGCCGGTCACGAACTTCCCTGTCGGATTCACGTAGAAACTCTCTTCGGGGCACATCCACCCCTCCGGCAGGCTGCTCTCCACGATCGGCCAGAGCATCCGCTTGATCTCGCTCTGCTCGAGATCGGGCTCGTGCTGGATCGAGACGACGATCGAGGTCGCCTCGACGGGCCTGCCGTCGATATAGCGCAGCGTTACCTGGCTTTTCGCGTCGGGCTTGAGCCCGGCGACGCCGATATCGTGGTTGCGGCGCATCTCGCTGATCCGGCGCAGGATCAGATGGGCATAGTGGATCGGCGCCGGCATCAGCGTTTCGGTCTCGGTGCAGGCATAGCCGAACATGATGCCCTGGTCGCCGGCGCCTTCATCCTTGTTGCCGCTGGCATCGACACCAAGCGCGATATCCTGGGACTGCGAGTGCAGATGGCAGCAGATGACGGCATCCTTCCACGAGAAGCCCGGCTGGTCGTAGCCGATATCGTGCACCGCCATTCGCGCGAGATGCGTCAGATATTCGTGCGTGACGGTATCCGGCCCGCGCGTCTCTCCAGCGAGCACGATGCGATTGGTCGTGACCAGAGTCTCGCAGGCGACGCGCGAATAGGGATCGGCGGCGAGAAACGCGTCGAGGACAGTATCGCTGATTCGGTCGGCGACCTTGTCGGGATGGCCTTCCGAAACCGATTCGGAAGTAAACAGGAACTCGCCCCTGTCGCGCATGGATCTTTCCTCTTGTCGCGAGAGCGTTGCCGAAAGGTCCGGCCGCCGCGCCGACCGGATGCCGGAGCGCCGCGGTCAATGGCCGAAACCCACCGGGGGGTCAAGCCTCCGCCGGGCCGGACGCTCTCTCTTACACCATTCCGATGACGTCGCGCATCGAGTAGAGCCCGGGGGGCCGGCCGGCGAGCCAGAGGGCCGCACGCACCGCGCCGCTCGCATAGACCCGGCGGTCGAAAGCACGATGGACGAGGGCGAGATGCTCGCTCGCGCCGGCGAAAAGAAGCGTGTGCTCACCCACCACCTGCCCGCCGCGCAGGCTGGCGAATCCGATCTCACCGCTCTCGCGCGGCCCGACCTCGCCATGCCGCCCGCTCCGCATCACCGCTTCGAGCGTGACGCCGCGTCCCTTGGCCACCGCCCGGCCGAGCCCGATCGCGGTGCCCGAAGGCGCATCCACCTTCTGCCGATGATGCATCTCGAGAATCTCCGCATCATAGCCGGCGGCCGGGAGCGTGGCCGCCATCCGCTCGGCGAGCGCCAGCATCAGGGTTACGCCGGGCGAGAAATTGGCGGCATAGACGATCGGAATCCATTCCGCCGCGGCGGCGACGGCCGCCTCGTCCGGCGCTGTCAGGCCCGAGGTGCCGAGCACCCAACCCACCGCGGCATCCGCGAGCGCCCGCGCATGGGACGCAGCAGCGCCGGCATGGGTGAAATCGATCACCACGTCGGCCAGCGCCGCAAGCCCGGCGATATCGGCGGCAAGCGGCACGCCTTTCAGATTTTCAGCCCCGCCGGTCGCGCCGGGACGGCGGAGCCCCCCGGCGAGCGCCGCTCCCGCCAATGTCACCTCTTCGGCCAGCAGCCGTCCCATCCGTCCGGTGATGCCGGCGATCCCGATCCGCAGCGTCATCTGGTTCCCCCTGCGGAGCGATCCTGCGCGGTTGCAGGCACGTGCGCAACGCATTGGCGGAAAGCGGCGGGCGCGGCTTTACTGGGCGCCGATCCTGCGGGTGCCGCACCGGATCCCGCTTATCTTTCCGGACTCAAAATGAGGAGCCGCGCATGGTCCAGGCGCTTTCCCTTCTCCTGATCTGCCAGCTTCTGGGCACCGTCATCGCCCGTGCAAGCGGGGTGCCGATACCCGGCCCGGTCTTCGGTCTCATCCTGCTGATGATCCTCCTGATCATCCGTCGCGGCCCCGACCCGGGGCTCAGCACGACCGCGCAGGCGCTGCTTCGTCATCTCGGGCTGCTCTTCGTGCCTGCCGGCGTCGGAATCGTGAATGAGCTCGATGTGCTGCGCACCAATGCGCTCGCGCTCGCCGTTGCCCTTCCCATCTCGACGCTGCTCGCGCTCGTCGTCACCGGGTTTGGCATGCAGTTTCTGCTTCGCGGCGAACGCTGATGTCCGGCCTCTATCACGCCTGGGTCTATCTGCAGAGCGGGCCGCTGCTCGGCCTTACAGCCACCCTGCTTGCCTGGCAGGCGGCAAGCTGGCTCGACGAACGGACGCGGCATGCCGCTTGGTCCAATCCGATCGTGATCGCGATCATCCTGCTCGCGCTCGGGTTGATCGCCAGCGGCACCTCCTACCAGAGCTACTTCAATGGCGCACAATATGTGCAGTTCCTGCTTGGGCCGGCGACGGTGGCGCTGGCGGTGCCGATGTACGCCAATCTCGGGACGATCCGGCGGAACTTCCTGCCGATCCTTCTTTCCCTGACCGCGGGATCAGCCGTCGCCGCGATCTCTGCGATGCTCATCGTCGAAGCGCTCGGCGCGCCACGCACGGTGGTGATCTCGATCGCCCCGAAATCCGTCACCACGCCGATCGCCATGGGGATTTCTCAGGATCTTGGGGGCTTGCCTGCGCTCACCGCGATCTTCGTGCTGATCACCGGCATCTTTGGCGGGCTGATTGCCCTGCCGCTGTTCCGGCTCCTCGGCATCCGGGACCGCCGCGCGCAGGGGCTTGCCGGCGGCACCGCGGCGCACGGTCTCGCCACGGCGCGGCTGCTGCTCGAAAGCGACACGGCCGGCGCGTTCGGCGGCCTCGCGATCGGCCTCAACGGCCTCATCACCGCGATCATGGTGCCGCTCTTCATCCGCTGGCTGCTTTGATGGCCTGGCCGCGCAGCCGATAGGAGATCCGCCCGCGGATCTCAGCCGCGCCCGCCATTCTCGAAGAACTCGCGCACCCGCGCGAAGAAACCTTCCGATTCCGGATGGCCCTTCGCGTTGCGGCCGGATTCCTCCTCGAATTCTTCGAGCAGCTCGCGCTGGCGGCGGGTGAGGTGCTGCGGCGTCTCCACCGCGACCTGCACATACATGTCGCCGCGCGTCGCGCTCCGCAGCACGGAGAACCCCTTGCCCCGCAACCGGAACTGATCGCCGCTCTGCGTGCCGGGCGGGATCTTGAGCTTGGCGCGGCTGCCGTCGATCACCGGCACCTCCACCTCCGCGCCGAGCGCCGCCTGTGTCATGCGCAGCGGCACGCGGCAGAAAATGTTGGCGCCGTCGCGCTGAAAGAGGGCATGCGGCCGAATCGCCACGTGCACATAGAGATCGCCCGGCGGCGCGCCGCGCGCGCCCGCCTCGCCCTCGCCGGCAAGGCGAATGCGGGTTCCGTCCTCCACGCCGGCCGGGATGGTGACCTGGAGCGAGCGCTCGCGGGCCACCGTTCCCGAACCGCCGCAGATGCGGCAGGGATTGCGGATCACCCGGCCGGCGCCGCCGCAGGTCGGGCAGGTGCGTTCGATGACGAAAAATCCCTGCTGGGCGCGCACCTTGCCGAGCCCGCCGCAGGTTCCGCAAGCCTCCGCGCCGCGGTCCTTGCTCTCCGAGCCGGTGCCATTGCAGGCCTCGCAGCTTACCCGCGTCGCCACGCGGAGCTGTGTCTTGGTTCCGGCGAAAGCCTCGGCGAGATCGATCTCCACCGTCTGGCGGAGATCGGCACCTGGCCGCGGACCGCGCGAGGCCCCACGGCGTCCGCCCATGAACTCGCCGAACATCTGGTCGAAGATGTCGCCGAGCCCGGCGCCGGTCGCAAAGTCGAAACCGCCCCCGCCGCCGCCCATCGCCGGGTCGAATGCTGCGTGGCCGTAACGGTCATAGGCCGCCCGCTTCTGGTCGTCCTTGAGCACGTCGTAGGCTTCGTTGATCTCCTTGAAACGCGCCTCGGCCGCCTTGTCCCCCGGATTGCGATCCGGGTGGAACTGCATCGCCAGCTTGCGATAAGCCTTCTTGATTTCTTCGCCGCCGGCCTCGCGGGAAACACCGAGTGTCGCGTAGTAATCCTGTTTCGCCATGGTCAGTTCATTCCCGCGCTCACGAGCGGCGTGGCGCCGAGCGGATCGCGGTGGGAATCGCGAGAAAACGCCCCGTCCATCACCCAAATATTCTCACGAACATCCAAGGCCGGTACAGAGGCGCCGCCCCGCGATCGCGAGACGGCGTCTTTGCTATCCTCCGCCAGCATTCCTCCCTCAAAGCGGCAGGGATGAATCAGGCGGACTTCTTCTTCTGCTCGTCGACTTCCTCGAACTCGGCGTCCACGACCTTTTCGTTGCCGGAGGAAGCTCCGCTCTGACTGGTCCCCTGGCCGGCGCCGCCACCCTGCGGACCGCCCGGCTGAGCGCCGGCCTGCTGGGCTTGATACATCGCCTGGCCGATCTTCATCGCCACTGCCGAGAGCCGCTCGGTGGCACTCTTCAGGGCCGCCGTGTCGGTGCCCTCGACGGCCTTGCGCAGATCTGCGATCGCCTGCTCCGCCTCGTTCTTGTCGGGGGTCGCGATCTTGCCCTCGTTCTCCTTCAGCGTCTTCTCGACCTGATGGATGAGCGCATCGGCCTGGTTCTTGGCCTCGACAAACTCACGCCGCTCCTTGTCCGCCGCCGCGTTCGCCTCGGCTTCCCGCACCATCTTCTGGATCTCGGCTTCGCTGAGCCCGCCCGAAGCCTGGATGCGGATCTGCTGCTCCTTGCTGGTCGCCTTGTCCTTGGCGGAGACGGAGACGATACCGTTGGCATCGATGTCGAACGTCACCTCGATCTGCGGCACGCCGCGCGGCGCGGGCGGAATGCCCACGAGGTCGAACTGGCCGAGCAGCTTGTTGTCGGCCGCCATCTCGCGTTCGCCCTGATAGACCTTGATCGTCACCGCCGTCTGGCCATCATCGGCAGTCGAGAAGATCTGGCTCTTCTTCGTCGGGATCGTCGTATTGCGTTCGATCAGCCGGGTGAACACGCCGCCCAGCGTCTCGATCCCGAGCGAGAGGGGCGTGACATCGAGCAGCAGCACGTCCTTGACGTCGCCCTTCAGCACGGCGCCCTGAATCGCCGCCCCCACCGCCACCACCTCATCGGGGTTGACGTTGCGCGCCGGATCCTTGCCGAAGAATTGCTTCACCGTCTCGATGATCTTCGGCATGCGCGTCATGCCGCCGACCAGGATCACTTCGGAGATTTCCCCCGCCGTCACGCCGGCATCCTTGAGCGCCGCGCGGCACGGATCGAGCGTCTTGGTGATGAGGTCATCGACCAGGCTCTCAAGCTTGGCCCGCGTCAGCTTCATCACGAGATGCTTCGGCCCGGAAGCGTCGGCGGTGATGAAGGGCAGGTTGATCTCGGTCTCCTTGGAAGAGGAAAGCTCGATCTTCGCCTTCTCGGCGGCTTCCTTCAGCCGCTGCAATGCGAGCCGGTCCTTGCGCAGGTCGATCCCCTGCTCCTTGCGGAACTCCTCGGCGAGATAGTCGATCACTCTGGCGTCGAAATCCTCGCCGCCGAGAAACGTATCGCCATTGGTGCTCTTCACCTCGAACACGCCGTCCCCGATCTCGAGAATGGAGATATCGAAGGTGCCGCCGCCAAGATCATAGACCGCGATCGTGCCGGTCTTCTTCTTGTCCATGCCGTAGGCGAGCGCGGCTGCCGTCGGCTCGTTGATGATACGCAACACCTCGAGCCCGGCGATCTTGCCGGCATCCTTGGTCGCCTGGCGCTGAGCGTCGTTGAAGTAGGCGGGCACCGTGATGACGGCCTGCGTCACCGGCTCGCCAAGATAGGCTTCCGCCGTCTCCTTCATCTTGCCGAGCACGAAGGCGCTGATCTGGGACGGCGCATAGCGCTGGCCCTTCACCTCGACCCAGGCATCGCCATTGTCGGCGCGGACGATGGTATAGGGGACCAGGCCCTTGTCCTTGGTCACCATCGGATCGTCATAGCGCCTTCCGATCAGGCGCTTGACGGCATAGAGCGTGTTGGTGGGATTGGTCACGGCCTGGCGCTTGGCGGCCTGGCCGACCAGCCTTTCACCGTTATCGGCGAAGGCGACCATGCTCGGGGTCGTGCGCGCCCCCTCGCTGTTCTCGATCACCCGAACATCCTTGCCTTCCATGATGGCAACGCAGGAATTCGTGGTGCCGAGATCGATGCCGATCACCTTGCTGGACATGCATAGGCTCCTTTCAGCGGATGCGGTCGGCCCGAAGCACCGCCCGCTTCCCCGGGTTATGAATGGTGCTGTTCATGTATTGAGAGGATGCTATCGGAACAAGGTCTCCCGGAATGGATTCGGGCCAATTCCGTGGTCCTTGCCACCCGGCATCCCCTCTGGTCAGGCGGACCGGTCGAGGCCGGGGGCGCCGCTCGGCGGGGCGAGCTCGGCCGGCTCGCCCTTCGAGACCACGACCATCGCCGGCCGGATCAGCCGTCCGTTCAGCGTCCAGGCCGGTGTCCAGGCGGAAAGCACGATGCCGGGCGGGTGCTCGGCGCTCGGCTGCTCGGCCATCGCCTGGTGCCGGTTGGGATCGAAGACGGCTCCCGTCGGATCCTCGCGGCGGATCCCGTTGCGCTCGAGCGCGGTCAGAAATCCCCGCTCGATCCCGGCGAACCCTTCGCGCAGCCGGCTCACGACCTCCGGCTCATTGCCCGCCGCCTTGGGCAGGCTCTCGAGGCCGCGGCGGAGATTCTCCGCCACCTCGACGATGTCACGGGCGAAAGCCTGGACGGCGAAGAGCCGTGCATCCTCGACCTCGCGCTTGGTTCGTGCGCGGACATTGGCGATTTCGGCCTCAGCGCGCATCCACCGGTCACGAAACGATTCCTTTTCGGCCTCGAGCGCGTCGAGCCGCTCTTTCGCCGCCCGCAGCTGCTCTTCTGCCGTTGCGGAGGCCGCATCGTCGTTGGCAGCGGCCCCTGTAGCTGCCCCCGGGGCCGCGCCCGGGGGCGCCCCTGGGGGCGCGGCAGGCTCATTGTATTCGGATTGCTGGGTCATGGCGCGGCTGAGTTAAGGCGCTCCACGCCTTCGCACAAGCCGTCCAAAAATTCTTCATCCGATCAGCAGGGTCATCCGAGCAGCCGGCCGATCACCCGCGCGGTGTAATCGACGACGGGAATGATCCGCCCATAATTGATCCGTGTCGGCCCGATTACCCCGATCGCGCCGACGATCCGGTTCGCGGCATTGCGCGCCGGCGCCACCACCATCGATACGCCCGACGTTCCGAAGAGCCCGCTCTCGGCGCCGATGAAGATGCGCACGCCTTCCGACCGGTCGGCGAGCTCCAGCAGGCGGAGGATCGTCTCCTCGGTCTCCAGCCGCTCGAACAGGCGCTGGATGCTTTCCAGCCGCTCGATCTCCGTCACATCCGCGAGCAGCCGCGCCTGGCCGCGAATGATGAGGCTGCCGCCCCGTCCTTCATCGGTCCAGGTGCCGAGCCCGGCTTCGACCACCGCGGCGGCGAGCGAATCGAGTGTCGAGCGGTCCGCCGCCATCTCCTCGGCCACCGCCCCGCGCAGCTCCGCGAGGGTGCGGCCGGCGAGCCGCGCATTGAGGAAGTTGCCCGCCTCCTGCAAGGCCGATGGCGGCAATCCCGGAGGTGTCTCGATCACCCGGTTCTCGACATGTCCGTCGGCACTCACCAGGACCACGAGCGCCCGCCCCGGACCGAGCGGGACGAATTCGATATGCTTGACCGGCCCGTCCGATTTCGGCGCGAGCACGAGCCCGGCGGCCGAGGAGAGCCCCGAGAGCAAGCTTCCTGCCTCGGCGAGCGTGTCCTCAAGGCTTCGCCCCGAGGCCCGGAGCGCCGCGCTGATCGTCTCGCGTTCATCCTCCGAAAGCTCGCCGAACTGCAGCAGCCCATCGACGAAAAGCCGGAGCCCCCGCTCGGTTGGCAGCCTTCCGGCCGACGTGTGGGGAGCGAAGAGCAGGCCGGCATCGGTGAGATCCGCCATGACATTGCGGATGGTCGCGGGCGAGAGTGCGACCGGCAGAAGCCGGGAGAGCGTGCGGCTGCCCACCGGCTCGCCGGTCTCCACATATTGCTCGACGATTTCGCGCAGGATTGCCGCCGAGCGCGCATCCAGCCCGCCCGGCAGCTTGCTTGCGCCCGGCGCCCCGTTCGTGGCGCCCGAACGCGGCGGAAGGGACTGATCCATCGCCATCTCGTCCGATTCCCTGGGCCGTCACAGGCCCTGCT
>DASZQO010000215.1:0-1782 GCA_035549615.1 Acetobacteraceae bacterium | reverse complement strand
GCCTTCTCGATCTCCTCCTGCCTCCGCACGATGGCAAGGATCTCCGCCTTGTGCGGGCCGATGAAATCGCCGGTGATCGTGACGATGCCGGCCGGGTAATCGTCATTGATGCGGTGGCAGGCCTGGCAAAGCTCTTCGTGCGCGCCTGGCGGCCGTTCGGCCCACTGCCACCGCCCGCCATGATAGACAGCACCACATTGGCGGCAGACCGTCGGCTCATGAAGCTTTTCGGGCCGCTTGTAGGGATCGCTGTCGGTCCGGTCCTGCGCCCGGCCCCAGCGGCGCGGGCCCGCGGCAGGACCGGACAGGTTGGGGGGCAATGTCATCACACACCATCGCTGCTCTCGTTCGCCGCGCCCGCGCCGCACAGAGGCCGGAGCGGGCAATCGCTTCCATGCGCCGCGAGCCGACACGCCCGCCTTGATCCTGGTCAATCATGCTCAGCGCGTCACGAGATTGGCGATGAGATCATTGATCCCTTTCGTGAGCCCCGCGAACATCCCGAAATCGACACGGTTCACCACGACGAAGGCCCCGACATCACGGCCCGGGGCAAAGGCGATATAGGTCATGAAACCGCCACCGCCCCCGCTCTTCTCGAGCAGCATGGGCTGCGCCCCATGGGCAGCGAGCATGACCCAGCCGAGACCAAGGCCGGCCATCGGTCCGGCGT
Source organism: Acetobacteraceae bacterium (assembly GCA_035549615.1). Lineage (GTDB taxonomy): Bacteria > Pseudomonadota > Alphaproteobacteria > Acetobacterales > Acetobacteraceae > JAKAWQ01. The sequence goes on along the minus strand of DASZQO010000215.1, from coordinate 1,109 downwards.
CATCAAAGCCGATCGCCGCCGCGAGGGACTGGCGGGGACGATAGATCGCGTGGCTCAGCAGCAAGACGGGATTGGTGGTATCGAGATTGTGGCGCAACCAGATCGCCATGTCCGCCCCGGTGCTGTAGAGCCCGCCGCCGCCGCCGGTCGCTTCGGTATCGACACAGGGGCCGGGACCGCCGATACCGCTGCCGATCATCAGACGCTGGCACTCTTCCGGTGTTGGATCGAGCGTCGTATCCTTCATGGTGAGCGGCCCGGTCACCCACTCGCTGAGCAACGCGGCATAGGGCTGGCCGGCGGCGGTGGCGAGCGCATCGGCAAGAAAGTCGAAGCCGATATTCGAATAGGCGGCGACCGACCCCGGCGCCCAGCCAAGCTTTTCGTGGCTGAGCCAGGCCCAGCGATCATCCCGGGTCGGCCATGTGAAAGGCGGCTTCTCCGGCGCGAACCCCATCTCCCGCGGCAGCCCCGCGGTGTGCGTCGCGAGATCAAGCAAGGTGATCGGCGGCGCGCCGCTCACCGTCGGAACCGTCACGCTTCCGGCATATTGCTGTAACGGATCGGTGAGGTGCACGGTGTCGTCAACGACGAGCGAGGCGAGAACCTCGGTGGTGAAGACCTTGCTGATGGAGCCCAAGCGAAAGAGACTTTTCGCCGTCGGTTCGACCTTGTTTCCCTTCTCCGTCTCGCCATAGCCCTCGATCACACTGTCGTGGCCGCGCACGACCACCAGCACCATCCCAGGCGCGCCGGAAACCAGCCAAAGAACCGGCCCGGTGAGCGCGACCGATTCCGAAAGCAGCGGATCCGCCGCGCGGGACGGCGTTGCCGCGAGCCCGAGGCAAAAAGCCAGGACAAGTCCGGGGATGAATCGCATGGGCGTCCTCCATTCTGCTTCGGCCTATTCTGCCTCGGCAGAGGGAAGGCGGCGCCCACAAAACGGTATCAGAACGAGTAGCGCCGCAGCCCGCCATCCACCGGAATGACCGTTCCGGTGATATAGCCCGCGCGGGGCGAGGCAAGAAAGACCGCAAGCACGGCCAGCTCCTCAGGCTCTCCATAACGGCCGAGCGGAATCTCGGCGGCGGAGAAGCGCGCACGCTCCT
>DASZQO010000214.1:0-7777 GCA_035549615.1 Acetobacteraceae bacterium | reverse complement strand
CTCCCCAATGACCAGATTCTGAAGCAGGAATCCGCGTAGCTGAGGATCGGGAACGGAAGGTGCGAGCGCCGCATCCACCGCCTGGCGCGTCATCCCGGGGCTGAACGGCAGCCCGAGCATCGCCGCCGCGATCTCTCGGTGATGCGGCGGATAGGGCACGGGCGCGATATCCGCGACCACCAGCGCGCGCACGGCGCCGGGCTGAGCGAGCGCAAGCCGCATCGCCGCTTTCCCGCCCATGGAGTGACCGAGGACCATCGCCGGCAGGGCCGCCATCGCGGCCAAGGTCTCGCGCACATCCTCGGCCATGCCCATATAGGTCATGCCCTGCGCATGCGGGCTCGCCCCATGGTTGCGCAGGTCGAGCGCGATGACGCGAAATCGCGCCGCGAGCCGACGCTGCAATGCACCAAAATTCCGCGCCGCACCAAACAATCCGTGCAGCAGGCAGAGCGTCGGCCCATGGCCGGCCTCGCGCGCCGCGAGGATCATGGATTGCCGTTCCGGCCGCGGATTTCCACGGATCTGCGCATCCCGCAGATCAGGCTTGATCCACCGCCCCTCTTAACGGACTTGAAATGGTAGCGCTTACAGATACTATTGTGCATTGCAATATATGCTGCATCGCAGCGAGGACCAAACAATGACCGCCTTCTCCCCCATCCCGTTCGAACAGTCAAGAAATGTCTCAAATTCCGAGATCGGCGCGCTGCGCGGCCGCTTCTCGCGCTGGCTTGCCGAACGTCGCCGGCGCAATGCCCTTGCCCGCGAGCTCGCCCAGCTCTCCGATCGTGATCTGAGCGATCTCGGCATCGGCCGGGCCGATTTCTCGGCAATCATTCACGGCACCTATCGCCGCTAAAGCGGGGGGCGCTGCCCGGCCCACGGCCGCGCCGTTTCGAAGGCGGCCGCGGCCCGCAGCACCCCTTCGTCATCGAACCGCCTTCCCACGATCTGCAGGCCGACTGGCCGGCCGTCCGGCGTGAAGCCGCACGGAATGCTGGCTGCAGGATTGCCCGTGAAATTGAACGGGTAGGAGAACTCGGCCCAGCTCAGCCAGTCCCAGGGATGCTCCGGCCAGTCCGCCGGCATCAGCCGCTCAGCCGGGAACGCGGCCACGGACACCGACGGCGTGAGCAGGAAATCCCAATCCTCGAAGAACCGGCCGACGGCGGCGCAATAGGCGTATTTCCGCTCCCGCGCTTCCTGATAGCCGGCCATGGTCAGCTTCTGGCCGTCGCGGATGCAGGCGACGAGGCCGGGATCCATCTTCGTGCCCCACTGCGCCAGATAGCGCGCGAAGCTCGTCATATGTGCCGGCCAATGGAGCCGGATCAGCTCCGGCCCGAGCGGCCCCCAGGCGGGCTTCACCGCCTCCACATGCGCGCCGAGTTCCGACGCAAAGACTTTCACGGCCTCGGCGACCCTCCCTGCCACCTCCGCATCGACCCGTGCATGGCCGAGATCGGGACTGAAGGCGATTCTCGCCCCCCTGATCCCTTTGCCAAGCCGCGCCGCATAGGGCGCGGGCCAGGCCTCGGCCGAGCTGTGATCGAGCGGATGTGGCCCGGCCATCACCGCGAGCATCAGCGCCGCGTCCGCCACGGTCCGGGTCAGCGGGCCGATATGCGCCGTGTAATCCCCGGTACCGACGGGATAGTTCGGCACCCGTCCATAGGTGGGCTTGAGTCCGAACACGCCGCAGAAATGCGCGGGCATACGGATCGATCCGGCCCCGTCCGAGCCCTGATGCAGCGGCCCATAGCCGGCCGCCGCCGCCACCGCCGCTCCGGCCGAGGATGCGCCGGCATTGAACCCTTTCCTCCAGGGATTGTGGGTGATCCCGGTGAGCGGGCTTTGACTGACCCCTTTCCAGCCGAATTCGGAGGTCGTGGTCTTGCCGAGCACAATCGCGCCCGCGTCCTTGAGCCGGCTGACGAACGGCGCATCCTCGGCCGGCACCACCCCGCGCTGGGTGAAGGATCCGCGCTCCGTCTTGATTCCCTTGGTGATCGTGAGATCCTTGATCGTCACCGGAATGCCGGCAAGCGGCGGCGGGGCCTCCTCGGTCAGGAACCGGGCTTCCGCCTCTTTCGCCGCCGCCAGCGCCGGCTCCGCGACCAGCGTCGCGAAGGCATTGAGCTCCGGCTCCAGCCGTTCGATTCTCCTAAGCACGGCTTTCATGAGCTCAACCGGCGAGAGCGCTCGTTTTCGCATCCGCTCCGCCAGTTCCAAGGCGGTCGCGTACCCGAGCTCTTCGTCCGTCATCTCGTTTCCCGGCTATGCGTGAGGGCTTGAGAGGAAGCGGCCGGGATATTGTCAGTAGCGGCGGAGCAGCGCCACCAGCCGTCCCTGCACGCGTACCCGCTCGGCCGGCAGAAGCCGCACCTCGTAGCGCGGATTGGCCGGTTCGAGCGCAATGGACTGGCCGCGCCGGCGGAGACGCTTCAGCGTCACTTCCGCCTCATCCACCAGCGCGACGACGATCTGCCCGTTCTCCGCCGTCTCGGCCTTGCGGATCACCGCCGTGTCGCCATCAAGGATCCCGGCCTCGATCATCGAATCGCCGGCGACCTCGAGCGCATAGTGCTCGCCGCTGCCGAGCATCGCGAGCGGCACCTCGATATGGTTTCCCGAATCCCGCAGCGCCTCGATCGGCAAGCCCGCCGCGATCCGCCCATAAAGCGGGATCTGCACCGCTCCGGCCTCACCCGCCGCCCGCACACCCTGCAGCCGGGCGGTAAAGTCGCCGCGGATCACGTTGGGAGAAAAGCTCGAAGCCTCGCTCCGCGCCGGTGATGCCGGGCGCTGCGGCCCCTCGGCGGGCATGCGCAGAACCTCGAGCGCGCGGGCGCGATGATGGCGCCGGCGGAGGAAGCCGCGCTCCTCCAGCGCGGAGATCAGCCGATGCACGCCCGATTTCGACTTGAGCTGCAAGGCATCCTTCATCTCCTCGAAGCTTGGCGAAAAACCGGAGCTTCTGAGATGCCGGTCAATGAAGACAAGAAGCTCGTGCTGTTTGCGGGTAAGCATGAGAGATCCTTCACGGCGATGCTGCGCGCCGCAGGACGCGGCACCTCGGAACAAACCGGCAACGACAGGAAGGCTTCTAAAGTCCGCCGCGAAGCCGCGTCAAGCGATTCCCGCGCGTTAGGGCCGGCTGACCATGACCGCGCGATTGAGACCGCCAGTCATCGGGCGTTGGAGTCATCGGGCGTTGGAGCGTGTTCCGTTTGACGGAACATGCGCCAGCCTTGTTTTGCCGAGCCGACTGACGCGCTCCTGGAGCGCTTTGCGATCCCGTCGCGCGCGATCCGCTCTAAACACCCAGATGATCGAGGCGGATCACCGGCACCTTTTCGCCCGCCGGCAGGGCCGGCGCGTTGGGGGGGCGAAGAATCAGCGCATCCGCCTCCGCCAGCAGCCGCAGCAATGAGGAATCCTGCTGCGGAAACGGCACCGCGATCAAATGCCCCTTCTCATCACGCGCGATGCTGGCCCGCAGATGATCGGCACGCCCGTCATTCGCGCCCACGGCCACGCCCAAAGTCATTTCCTCGGTCGGCGGCGCCGCGCCCGGCAGACCGGAGAGCCGGGCCAGCGCGGGCATGAGAAAGAGGATCGCGCAGACCATGGCCGAGACGGGGTTGCCCGGCAGGCCGAGCACCGGCACGCCGCCGATGCGCCCGGCCATCAGCGGCTTGCCCGGCCGCATCGCGATCCGCCAGAAATCGAGCGCAAATCCGCGTTGCCCGAGGCCGGCCCGCACGAGATCGTGCTCTCCCACGCTGGCCCCGCCGGTGGTGACGAGGATGTCCATCCCCCGTGTCGCGGCGGCCGCCTCCGCAATTGCCGCGATATCGTCCGGTGCCACGGGCAGCACGGTGGGCTCCGCGCCCGCCGCACCGGCCAGCGCCGCCAGGGCATGGGCGTTGGAGCTCACGATCCCGCCCGGCGGCAGTGGCTCGCCCGGCAGCGCGATCTCATCGCCGGTGGCCAGGATGGCGACGCGCGGCGCGCGGTGAACGGTGATCCAAGGGTGGTTCCCCGCCGCCGCGAGCCCGATATCACGCGCGGTGAGGCGGTGCCCGGCATGGACCAGCAACGCGCCTTCATGGAAATCCTGCCCGGCGCGCCGGACATGCCGCCCCGCGACGACGGTCTCGCCGACCGTGACCTTGCCGTCCTTCTCCTGCGCGTCCTCCTGCAGCAGGACGGCATCCGCCCCTTCGGGCATCACGCTGCCGGTGAAGATGCGCACTGCCTCGCCCCGGCCGACCCTGCCCGCGAAAGGGTGGCCCGCGGGCGCCGATCCGATGAGTTGAAGCCGCGCCCCCGCATGGCCATCCTCCGTGGCGAGGGCATAGCCGTCCATCGCCGAGACATCGAAGGGCGGCTGGGTCCGCCGCGCGATGACGGGCGCGGCCGTGACGCGGCCGTATGCGGCAGCGAGGGGTACCGTCTCGGCCGGAGTGGGCGTGAGCGGCTCAAGAATGCGTGCGCGGGCTTCCTCGATGCTCAGCAATCCACCCGCCATGCGCTTCCAACCCTCCCCTCAAGCGGCCCGAAACTCACCGGATTTGCCGCCCGCCTTGTGGGTCAGGCGCAGCGCCTCGATCCGCATACCGCGATCGGCCGATTTCAGCATGTCGTAGAGGGTGAGTCCGGCCACGGCGGCCGCCGTCATCGCCTCCATCTCGACCCCTGTGCGGCCCACCGTCTTCACGGTCGCGGCGATCTCCACCGCCGGCCCGTCCGGGTCGGGCGTCAGCACGATCGCGACCGAGGCAAGAGGCAGCGGATGGCAGAGCGGGATCAATTCGGCCGTGCGCTTGGCCGCCATGATGCCGGCAATGCGCGCGGCCGCCAGCACATCCCCCTTCGTCGCCGTCCCGCTCGTGATCATCGCAAGCGTTTCCGCAGCCATCCGCACGCGCGCCCGCGCGGTCGCGGTCCGCTCCGTCTCGGGCTTGGTGCCGATATCGACCATCGTCGCCCGGCCCAGCGCATCGAGATGGGAAAGCGTCTCTTCAGCCATCACATCCCCGCTATCACACCTCTCACGCGCCGCCGAGGAGCGAGCGTGTCGCCGCCGTGACATTACGCTCCCGCATCAGGCTTTCCCCGACCAGGAAGCAATGCGCGCCGACCGCCGCCAGACGGCGCACATCCGCATGCGTGGCGATGCCGCTTTCCGCGACCAGGAAACGGTCCGGCGGCACTTGGGGGGCAAGATCGATCGTGATATTGAGATCTGTCTTCAAGGTTTTGAGATTGCGGTTGTTGATCCCGATCAATGGTGTCTCCAGGCCGAGCGCGCGCTCAAGCTCATGGGCATCATGCACCTCCGCCAGCACATCCATGTCGAGCGCGCGCGACAAAGCCTCGAGCATGCGGGCTTCCTCGTTCGTGAGTGCCGCCATGATCAGCAACACGGCGTCCGCGCCGAGGGCCCGGCTTTCGTAGACCTGCCAGGGATCGAGAATGAAATCCTTGCGGAGGATCGGCAGATCCACCGCCGCGCGCACGGCGCGCAGATGATCTGGTGAACCCTGGAAATGGCGTGGCTCGGTGAGCACCGAAAGGCAGGTGGCGCCGCCAGCCTCATAGGCACGGGCCAGGGCGGCGGGGTCGAAGTCCGTCCGGATCACGCCGGCGGACGGGGAGGCTTTCTTGATCTCGGCGACAAGCGCGAAGCCGGAAGCCGCCACCCGCTCCTTGAGGGCGAGGCCGAATCCGCGCGGCATGTTCGTTGTGGAGTCGATCCGCTGCTTGAGCATATCGAGGCTGATTTCGGCCTTGCGTCGGGCAACCGCGGCGCGCGTGTCGCTGCAAATCCGCGCGAGAGCGTCCGCCGGCCCTGAAGAGATATCGTCCCCGTTCATTCCGCCTCCTGTCGGCTTTCGCGCTTGAGCGCTTCGAACGCCGCAAGGGCCGCGCCGGAATCGAGCGCTGCCCGGGCTTCCTCTACACCCTCGCGCACTGTATCCGCCCGCCCGGCGACCACCAGCGCGGCCCCCGCATTGAAGAGAACGGTGTCGCGGTAGGGGCCGCCCGCCCCCTTCAACATGGCAAGCAGGGCGGCCGCATTCACCTCCGCGTCGCCGCCACGAATGGCGTCAACGGGGGCACGCGCAAGGCCCGCCTCTTCCGGCGAGAGGCTGAATTCGCGGATGCTGCCCCCCAACAGCTCCACCCCATGGTTCGCCCCGGCGAGCGTCAATTCGTCGAGCCCCTGCCCATGCACCACCCAGGCACGCTCCGAGCCAAGCCGTCCCAGCGTCTCCGCCATCGGCCGGGCCCATTCACGGGCGAAGACGCCGACAAGCTGGCGGCCCACGCGTGCGGGATTGGCGAGCGGACCGAGCAGGTTGAAGATGGTGCGGGTGCCGAGCTCCGCCCTCGGCCCGGCGGCGTGGCGGAGCGCCGCGTGATGGCGCGTCGCGAAGAGGAAGACGCAGCCGGCCGCGCGCAGGATCGGCGCCAGCCGCTCGAACGGCAGCTCGATCGGGATGCCAAGGGCGGCGAGCACGTCCGCCCCGCCGGTGCGCGAAGAGAGGGCGCGGTTGCCATGCTTGGCGACCGGCACGCCGGCGCCAGCCACCACGAAGGTTACGGCGGTCGAGACATTGAGGGTGCCGGCCGCATCGCCGCCGGTGCCGCAGACATCCATCGCCTCCGGCGGCGCTTCCACCACGATCATGCGCGCACGGATGGCCCGGACCGCGCCCGTGAGTTCCGCGACCGTCTCACCCCGCACGCGCATCGCCATCAGGAGGCCGCCAATCTGCGCCTGCGTTGCTTCGCCCGCCATGATGACGCCGAAAGCCTCCTCGGCTTCGGCTTCCGTGAGCGTCTCGCCGGTGGCCAGCCGGCCGAGAACGGACTTCAGTCCGGGCAGCACCGGAGCAAAGAGGAAACTAGATCACTATGGCTTCGGGTGAAATCGCGGAGCGATTCGCCAAAGCCATGAAATTGATCGAGAAAATACATTTGAGGCGCGAGGGCCGGAAAGCATCGCGCGTCAGGCTGCCCGGGCCGGGGCGTTGGCGCCGCGCGTGATCGCGACGAAATTCGCCAACAGATCATGGCCTTGCTGGCTCGCAATGCTCTCCGGATGGAATTGCACGCCAAACACCGGCAGGAGCGCATGGCGGACCGCCATCACCGTTCCGTCCTCCGTCCAGGCGCAGGCGATGAGCGCGGGGGGAAGGCTCTCGCGGGGGACAATCAGGCTGTGATAACGGGTGGCGATAAAGGGATTCGCGATCCCCTCGAAGAGCCGGCTCCCGTCATGATGGATCCGGCTGGTCTTGCCGTGCATCGGGACTTGAGCGCGCCGCACTTCGGCGCCGAAGGCCTGCGCGATCGCCTGATGGCCGAGGCAGACACCGAGAATGGGCACCTGCCCCGCAGCCGCCTTGATCAGATCAAGGCAGATGCCGGCCTCATTCGGCGTGCAGGGGCCGGGGGAGAGCACGATCGCTTCCGGCCGTTTCGCCAGCGCCTCTTCCACCCCGATCGCGTCATTACGCCAGACTTCCGAGCGCACCCCGACATCGCCGAGGAAATGCACGAGGTTGAAGGTGAAGCTGTCGTAGTTGTCGATCAGGAGAAACATGCCTCCATCCTGCTCCTGCGCCGGCCCCTGTCAATGCACCCCGGTGTCCCGATGGCGATGCCCGGCACCTGACACGGGCTCTTTGCCCTCCGTGGCCTGCTGATCCCTTCCGTTCGCTGCTTGGGCAGCGAACTTCAGGGGCAGGACGGTTTATTT
>DASZQO010000213.1:0-12379 GCA_035549615.1 Acetobacteraceae bacterium | reverse complement strand
CGGACTCAAGACGGCGCAGCAAGCGTTCAAGCCCGCCGATGTCCATCGCCTCAAAGAGGCAGTCGGTGATCGTCTGGTTGTTGAGCGGATGGTCGGGAATCTCGCGCTCGCCCACCAAATTTTCGGCACAGGCGATCTGATCGGGGAAGACAGCGGCAATCAAATCCTCGGCCTGCATGCGGGCGATCTGAGGCGCGATCTTCTTGCCGCCCACGAAGCGCGGCAGGGCGAGCGCGATCCCGGCCACCCACCGCCAGCGCGTGGTGAACATCGGCGCATCGAGCAGCGCCTGAACGAGGACGGAGCGCACGCTCGCGGAATGGAGATAGTGCGCCACCTCGGCGAGATCGAAGCTGTGCGCCGTGGTGAGGGAGAGCACGATATTGTCTTCGGTTGCCGCGGCCTGCAGCTCGAAATTGAATTTGCGGCAGAAGCGCTTGCGCAAGCTGAGCCCCCAGGCGCGGTTGATCCGGCTGCCATAGGGCGAATGAATGACGAGCTGCATGCCCCCCGCTTCGTCGAAGAAGCGTTCGAGGACGATCCGCTCCATCGTTGGCAGCAGGCCAAGCGCGGCATGGGCAGCCGCGAGATATTCGAGAAGCTGGCCGGCCGCGGGCTCCGCAAGTCCGAGCTCGCCTTCAAGCCAGTCTCGGGCTGTCTTGCCCTCCGGATCGGAACCGAGGCGCGCACTGATGCCGGCGCGCAGGCGTGAGACCGCGGTGGAGAGCTCATCGCTCCGGCCCGGCGCCTCGCCGAGCCAGAAGGGAATGGTCGGCGGCTGCCCCTGCGCATCCTCGACGCGAACACTCCCGCGTTCGATGCGCAGGATGCGATAGGCGGTGTTGCCCAGCTGGAATATGTCGCCGGTCAGGCTTTCGACTGCGAAATCCTCGTTGACGCTGCCGATCACGGTGTTTTCCGGTTCCAGCAGAACCTGATAATCGGCGGTGTCGGGGATCGTTCCGCCGGAAGTGAGCGCGGTCACGCGCGCACCGCGCCGGCCCCGCAGCACGTGGTTGATCGCATCGTGGTGAATGAGCGCGCCCCGCCGGCCGCGCCGCGTGGTGAAACCCTCGCCGAGCATATGCACGACGGCGCGAAACGCCTCGCGTGTGAGTGCGCGATAAGGCCAGGCACGACGCATCCGTTCGTAAAGTGCGGCCTCGGGCCAATCGCTCGCCGCAACCTCCGCAACGATCTGCTGGGCGAGCACGTCGAGCGGCTGATGCGGAAGCGTCAGCCGGTCGAGCTCGCCACGACGGACGGAATCGAGCAATGCTGCGCATTCCACGAGATCATCGCGCGAGAGCGGGAAGAGCCGCCCTTTCGGCGTCGCGCCGACGGCATGGCCTGAGCGCCCAACCCGCTGAAGAAAGCTCGCGATCGCGCGCGGCGAGCCGAGCTGGCAGACAAGATCGACATCGCCGATATCGATGCCAAGCTCGAGCGAGGCGGTTGCCACCAGTCCCTTGAGCGCGCCCTGCTTCAGCCTCTGCTCGGCCTTGAACCGCCGCTCCTTGGCGAGGCTGCCGTGATGGGCGGTGACAGCCTCTTCGCCAAGGCGCTCAGACAGCGCGCGCGCAACGCGCTCGGCCATCCGACGCGTGTTGACGAAGACGAGCGTGGTGCGGTGCGCCGTGATGAGCCCGGCAAGACGATCATAGACTTGAGTCCAGACATCAGCGGACATCACCGCCTCTAGCGGAGAGGCGGGCAGTTCCAGCGCGAGGTCGCGAGCGCGCTGGTGGCCGGTATCGACGATCATGGGCTTTGCCGCCGGCGTTCCATCCGCGGCCGCGCCCACCAGCAGATCGGCGATCGCCGTGATTGGGTTCTGGGTCGCCGAGAGGCCGATGCGAAGGAGCTTGTCGCCCGTGAGCGCGGCCAGCCGTTCGAGCGAAAGGGCCAGATGGGCGCCACGCTTGCTCGCCGCCAGCGCGTGGATCTCGTCAACGATCACCCATCGCGTGGTCCCGAGCATCGTACGGCCGGACTCGGAGCCGAGCAGGATGTAAAGTGATTCCGGGGTGGTGACGACAATGTGCGGCGGCCGGCGGCGCATCCGCTCCCGCTCGCCCGGGGGAGTGTCTCCGGTGCGCACCCAGGTGCGGATTTCGATATCGGGCAGCCCCTGCATCCGCAAGGCCTCGCGGATGCCGGCCAGCGGTGCTTCGAGGTTGCGCTGCACGTCGTTGGAGAGCGCTTTCAGCGGCGAGACATAGACAATCTGGGTCGCGCAGGGGAGTTCGCCCGCGAGACCCTGGCGGAGCAGCGCGTCGATCGCGGCAAGAAAGGCCGCCAGCGTCTTGCCCGAGCCGGTTGGCGCGGCGATCAGCGTATGGCGGCCCGCCTGGATCGCCGGCCATGCCTCGGCCTGGGCCGGGGTGGGCGCGGCGAAGCGGCTGGCAAACCACGCCGCAACGGCAGGATGGAACAGGCGCGAGAAGGAGGCGTTCATCGGAACCGGCAATGTCGCACATCCGGGGCCGCCGGCGCAGCCGCCGGATGCGCGCAAGGCCGGAATCAGGGGTCGTCCTGCGGTCCGATCAAGCCCCCTTTTGCCCGCAATAGGCTTCGAGGCGATAGCCGTCGGGATCGACCGCAAAGGCGGCGTAATAATCGGGGCCGTAATCGGCGCGGAGGCCCGGCTTGCCGTTGTCCTTCCCGCCCGCCGAGAGGGCGGCGGCATGGAAGGCTTCGACGCTCTTCCGACTGGGGGCGGCGAAGCAGAAATGCAGGCCCGAATCCGGGTTTGCCGGAACCGGGTGGTCGGTGACACTGACCCAAAAGAAGGGTGCTTCGGCGCCGTAGCCGAGCGAATCTGCCCCTTCGCTCAGCAACTTATAGCCAAGCGGGGCGAGCGAGGCATCATAGAAGCGCTTGGTGCGTGCAAGGTCGCGCACGCCGATCGAGACATGGTCGAGCATTGGGGCGTTCTCCTTTGCTGGAAGCCGCGGACCGATCATGCGACGGGAGCCCGTTCCCCGCTTGGGGAAAGTTGCTACCCTTTGGCCCATGCCGCACCATCCGGACGAGGGGGAGACGCCTGAGAGACCGCCAGGTGCGCCCGCCGCGTGTCTGATCGCCGCCGGCACCGGCTGGCAGGTGAGCGACGTGGTCTGCCGCCTTGGGCCGCAGGATCGGCCGTTCGAGGAACGGCATGCAGAGGTGAGCATCGCCCTGGTACTGGAAGGATCGTTCCGTTATCGTTCCGATCAGTCGGCCCTGCTCTATCCGGGAGCATTCCTCCTCGGCAATGCCGGCGCCTGCTTCGTCTGCGGGCATGAACATGGTGTGGGGGATCGCTGCCTCGCCCTCCGCCTGGCTCCCGATTTCTTCGCCGAGATCGCGGCGAGCGCGGTGGGCTCGTCTCGCTTCCGCTTTCCCGCATCGATGCTGCCGGCAAGCCGGAAATTTGCTTTGCCGCGGATCGAGAGCGAGGCGCGAAGGCGGCAAGGCCTGGCTATGGAAGAGTGGGTTGTCGGGCTGGTGGAGGCGGTTCTGGCCACGCTCGCCGGCGGGGCGCACGGAATCATCGAGCCTTCGGCGCGCGACCGGCGGCGGATCAGTGACGTGCTTCGGCATATCGAGGAAAACTGCCAGGAAAAGCTTGATCTTTCCGGACTTGCGCGGGTGGCGCGGATGAGCCGCTATCATTTTCTTCGCACTTTCCGCCGCGCGCTCGGGCTCACACCCTACCAGTTCGTGTTGAATGTCCGAATGCGCCGCGCGGCCGCAGGGCTCTCCACCAGTCCGGCTCCGATTTCGACGATCGCGTTCGAGGCCGGGTTCGGCGATCTCTCGACCTTCAATGCCCGCTTTCGCGACCTGTTCGGAAAGAGCCCAAGCGCCTTTCGCCGCTCGGGGCAGACGGATCAAAGCCCGAGGAGATCGAGCGTGCGGGCAAGCACTTTTGCCTCGTCATAGTAGGTGATCGCACGGGCGCGGCCGGCGGCGCCCATGGCGGCGCGGCGGGCGGGGTCTGCGGCAAGCCCAGCAAGGGCGGCGGCGAGCGGTTCGCTTTTGCCGCGTGGCACGAGCAGGCCGGTGACGCCCTCCAGCACCTGCTCGCGCGTGCCGGGGATGTCCGTCGCGACCACCGGCAGGCCCGCCAGCATCGCCTCGATCACGACCATCGGCAGGCCCTCGAAGTGACTGGGCAGGGCGAAGATATCGGCAGCGGCGAGGATCGCCGGCGTATCCTCGCGATAGCCGAGCATCTTGAGGCGCGCGCCAAGCCCTGAGGCCGCGAAGAGCGGGGCGAGGTCGCGGCCATGCTCGTTGGCCAGCCGTTCTCCGACGACCCAGAGCTCGGCGGCGGGGAGCGCGCGCATGGCCGCGAGAAGCTCCGGATAGCCTTTCGCGGTCACGAGGCGCGCGATGATGACAATGACGAGCCGGTCGGGCGGAGTGCCGAGCTCTGCGCGCAGCCGCATCCGGGCTTCCGGGTCGGGACGAAAAAGGGAGGGATCGCGTCCGTTGCCGATGGCCTCGGCTTGGCGGGCGATGCCGAAGCGGCGCGCCACCGCCGCATCGGAGGCGGAGACCGTGAGCATGATGTCAGTGAAGCGGCCGCCAAGCCATTCGGTGGCGAAGGTTGCGACCCGGCGCGGCCATGGGCTGGGCTGGCGGAAATGGAAGCCGTGATTCGTGTAGGCGATGCGGGGAATGCCCGCGCGCCGCGCGGCGATGCGGGCGAGAAAGCCGCTGACCAGCATGTGAGCATGCACGAGATCGGGTTTTTCGGCGCGGAGCAGGCCCACGAGGGCACGGAATGAAGCCGCGTGGGCGGCGGGAGAAAGACGGCGCGCGAAGGGGATTGTGAGCACGCGAAACCCCTCAGCCCGCACCGTGTCCAGGAGCGGTCCGTCCGGCGCAAGACCGATCATCTCGTGCCCGCGAGCGCGCCCGGCGCGCATCAGCGGCAGCAGGAAGTGCCGCAGCGCGAAGTCGGTGTTGGTGACCTCGATGACTTTCACCGGATGGGGGTCAACCAACCTTGCTGACGGCCCATTTCACCTGCTGAGGACCATCGGGGTGGCCGGTCAGTACGACCTGTTCGGCCCGCCGCGCTTCATTGCCGCCGAGATAGATGCTCTCATCGAGGGTCATCCGCGCTCCTTCGGCGCGCAGCCGCCAGCCGGCGCCGGACGGCAGGCGGAGCAAGGCAGCCTCACCATCTTGCTGGAGGCTCGCTGTCACGCCCGGGTGGAGATGGAAGCGAATGACAAACGGTTGCGGCTGGGGTGCCTCGATCGCGTCCTCGCCGCGTATGTCTTCGCCGCTTTCAGCCATATAGAGACGGCGGCGATGGAGCGCGCCGAACGGTTTCATCCAGCCGTCATGGCTGGTCTCGAGCCAATGGGCGCCACTCGCCTCCTGGCGGGCCACCTCGACCTTTTCCGGGCGCCTTCGGAGCCCATCGGGGGCGAGTTCCGAGGAATTGACGTCGCCAATCACCAGGGTCGAATGCGCGGCGGTGGCGCGCATGGCATCGTGCCAGGCCTCGGAAGCGGCGGGGGTGGCGCCGCAATTGACGATCAGGCGTTCGCGGCCAACCGAAAGCTCAAGCGAGAGGGTTCCCGCATGGGCCATTCGATCGAGCCCTCGCGGCGCGGGGGCGCCGGCATCGACGATCAGAACGCTGCGCCCCGCCGCGAGGCGATAGAAGCCAGCATCGGTGAGGGCAGGTACCGCCCGGCCACTGCGTCCGGCATGGGTCAGGACGAGGTCGATCAACTCGGCGCTCTCCTCCTTGCTGCCGTTGAAGAGGGCGAGTCCGCCATCGCCGTGACGAAGCGTGCGCAGCGCCACCGCCATGCGCTCGATCACCGCCGATAGAGAAGCGGGCTGGGCGGCGCCGGCGCTCTGCAGCAGAGCGCGGATCTCGGTGAGGTCCTGCATGGCGGTGAGCTGCACGGTTGGACTGCGCTCAGCATGGCAGCCGTCGGGGAGTACCTGGCGGGACAGTTCCTGAGGGAGAAAACGGAGCGCCCTTGTGAGCAGAGCCCCGTGCTCGGGCAAAGCAACCGCGGCGGCGACCAGGCCTTTCAGCGCGGTGAGGGCGCGTGCGTCGAGCTCTTCGGCGGGGAGCGCGGCGGCGAGCACCTGGGCATCCGCCGTCAGCCGCGCCATCAGCTTCTGGCGGAAAGCATCGTCCGCCGACGCGGCAAAGAAATCATAATGGCCGAGCCAGCCAGCGATGCGCGCGCCAACAACGTCCGGACGGTGGGCGACCGGGTCGGTTTGCTGTGTGGCGATCCAGTCGCTGACCAGCGTTCGTGCACGCGAACGGGCCGCATCGGTGCCCAGGGCATGAAGGTCGCGGAGCCAGGTGAAGCCATGCGCCGCGGCGCGCAGGAGTGGTGAATCGCCGGTCAGATTCCAGTTTCCCGGACGGAGCGCCCGAACGGTGCCGGCAACGTCCAGTTCACCCTTGACAAGGCGCGCGCCGAGCGTGGCATCCCCGGGCCAGGGATCGAACGAGGTCTGGGCGGGTGCGTCGGGGACGTGAAGCGGCCGGATTTGCCTGAGCCGCAACAGGGCGCGGCGGGCGTTGCGCATCCAGCGGCGGGGGTCGGTTGCGCTCATGGCATCCCCGCTCCCCTTGGGCCACCGCGAAGCTCGGCGATGGCAGCGGCATAATCGGCGGCGGCGAAGACGGATGTGCCGGCAACCAAGACATCTGCTCCGGCGGCAAGTGCCGCCGGAGCGGTGAGGGGGGTCACGCCGCCATCCACAGAGATCAGGATGGGCCTTTCGGCCGCTGCGATCATTGCCTTGAGCGTGGCAATCTTTGAGAGCTGCGAATGGAGAAAACTCTGCCCGCCGAAGCCTGGATCGACGGTCATCACGAGGACGATATCGATGAGATCGAGCACCGGCTCGATCGCCGCAGCGGGGGTCGCCGGGTTGATCGCAACACCCGCCTTGATGCCGAGCTCCCGGATCGCTTCGAGCGAACGATGGAGGTGGGGCCCCGCCTCGACATGGACGTTGATATGGTCGGCGCCGGCTGCCGCGAAGGCGGCCAGATAAGGATCGACGGGGGCAATCATCAGATGCACGTCGAACACCAGGCGGCAACGTTTCCGCAATGCACCGAGAACGAGCGGCCCGAAGCTGATGTTCGGCACGAAATGACCATCCATCACGTCGAGATGCAGCCAATCCGCGCCCGCCCGCTCGACAGCGTCGACTTCATCCTTGAGCCGGGCAAAGTCCGCGGCGAGCAGGCTCGGGGCAACAATCGTCCGCGCGGTGGGTCTCTCCGCCATCGCTGTTTTCTAGACAGGCGAATCCACCCCGCACAAGCGGCGATGCGCTCAATCTGCTTGCAGCAGGGGGACGGGTCCCGAAATGAGCCTGAATCGCAGACGAAGCGAGAGGTTATGGTGCCGATAAACGGGGTCAGGGACGGCGGAGGCGAGCGGCAAAAAACCCGTCCATTCCGCCTCGACTGGCCCAGAGGCCGGGGTCCGTCGCAAAATAGCCTTCCTTCGTGCGCGCCTCGGGCATGTCGGAAAGCTCGGATCTGGTGAAAGGGTCAAGTCTGAGACCGAGGCGGGCGCAAGCGGCGGCGATCCGGGCGGGCCCCTCCTCGGGCTGAAGCGAGCAGACGGAATAGATAAGCCTTCCTCCGGGCGCCAGGAGCTTTTCGGCGGCATCGAGCAGCCGGTTCTGGAGCTCGGTGAGCGAAAGGATGTCGCGCGGCTGGCGCAGGCGCAGGATATCCGGGTGGCGACGAATGGTGCCGGTAGCACTGCAGGGCGCATCGAGCAGAATGGCGGGGAAGGTCTCGCCGGGCGCCCAGGTGGTTACATCGGCAGTGACGATTTCGGCGGAGAGGCAAAGGCGAGCCAGGTTCTCGCCGAGACGGGCAAGCCGGGTGGCATCGCGATCGACGGCGGTGACACGGGCCCCAGCGAGCACGAGCTGGGCTGTCTTGCCGCCGGGAGCCGCACAAAGATCGGCAACGCGCTCGCCCGGATGAGCCGCGAGAAGACGGGCCGGCATGGCAGCTGCGACGTCTTGCACCCAGAAATCGCCCGCGGCGAAACCTGGCAGGGACGAGACAGCCTGACCCGGCGGCAACCGGATCGAGCCGGTGGGCAGGAGCTCACCCCCCGGCGGGATTGAGGTACCGGGGCGGAGCGTGAGGTCGAGCGGCGGTTCCAGAGCGTGAATTTCGGCGATGGCGCGGGCTCTTGGACCCCAACTTGCCCAGAGCCAGGCAGGGGTATCGAGGCGTGGGCCATCAAGCTCTTCGAGCGCCGCGGGACCGGCGGCGGCAAGGCGCCGGAGGACGGCGTTCACCAAACCGGTGAACGCGGGAAACCCCTGGCGGCGGACGAGGGCGACCGCAGTCGCGACCGCGGCATGAGCGGGGGTGTTGAGCAGCAGCAGCCCGGCCGCGCCCAGGCGCAACGCATGTTGGACCAAGGGGGGCGGGGAGCGACGAAGAAACGGCTCCAGCACGGAATCCAGCGTGCCGAGGCGGCGCAGCACGGCGGCGGCCAGACGATGAGCGGCGGCGCGGTCCCGCGGGGCCATGGAGGACATATCGAGGAGCCCGCGATCGAGCGGTATATGATGCTCAAGCACTGCGGTGAGCAGGGAGAGAGCGCCATCGCGTGTCGGGTCTGTTGTCATGACATGAAAACTGGATGTCAGCCGGCGGAGAGACCGGTCGCGGCACAACGGGGGATGCACATGAGGCTGTCGGGGTGTACGCTGCCAGCGCAACGAAGCGCACTCCAGGCGGCGGAACGTATCTTGGTAGCCGAGGCGGCGCCGTCAGCGCTGCGGCGCTCATGTGGGGCATCCGCGCGTGTCTCGGCCGCGAGGCTCATGATCGGACAGCGGCAAGGGCGGGTGACGCGCATACTTGGCAAAACTCTTGAGACATCGGACCTGCTCTACCATGTGGGGAGACAGAGGTCGTGCCCACGTTGCCTGCGGGGACTGGGCAGATACGTCGCCTGTGCAAAGGGACTGATCAGATGAATATCGAGAAGTTGACAGAACGTTCGCGCGGCTTCCTGCAGGCCGCGCAGACAATTGCCATTCGCGAGTTTCACCAGCGGATCACGCCGGAGCATCTTCTCAAGGCGCTCCTTGATGACGAGGAGGGGGCGGCCGCCGGGCTGATTCGTGCGGCCGGTGGAGACAGTGCCGCTGTGAAGGCCACCGTGGAGGCGGAGATCGCACGCCAGCCCAAGGTTCAGGGGCCGGGCGCCGGCCAGCCGCAGGTGACGCCTGAGCTGGTGCGGGTGCTGGACGCTGCCGAGCGTGCGGCAGAAAAGGCGGGTGACGATTACGTGGCGCAGGACCGCCTGCTGGTGGCGCTGGCCGCCGGCGACGGACCGGCGGCACGGGCGCTGAGGGATGGCGGGGTTTCGGCGCAAGCACTCGAAAAAACGGTGGCCGATATCCGCAAAGGGCGGAAAGTGACGAACGCGAATGCCGAGGCGAGTTTCGATGCCCTGAAGAAATACGCGCGCGATATGACGGAACTCGCGCGCTCGGGCAAGCTCGATCCGGTGATTGGGCGTGATGAGGAGATTCGCCGGACCATTCAGGTGTTGGCGCGGCGGACCAAGAACAATCCGGTGCTGATCGGCGAGCCGGGGGTTGGCAAAACCGCGATCGTCGAGGGGCTGGCGCTGCGTATCGTCAATGGCGATGTGCCGGAGGCGCTGAAGGGCAAGCGGCTGCTGGCGCTCGATCTTGGGGCGATGGTGGCGGGCTCGAAATATCGTGGCGAGTTCGAGGAACGGCTCAAGGGCGTGCTCTCCGAGGTTGAAGCGGCAAGCGGCGAAATCATCCTTTTCATCGATGAGCTGCACAATCTCGTTGGTGCCGGGCGGGCGGAAGGCGCCATGGACGCCTCCAACCTCATCAAGCCGGAGCTGGCGCGGGGAACGCTGCATTGCGTGGGCGCGACGACGCTCGATGAGTATCGCAAGCATATCGAGAAGGATGCGGCGCTGGCGCGGCGCTTCCAGCCGGTGTTCGTGGATGAGCCGAGTGTTGAGGAGACGATTTCGATCCTGCGCGGGATCAAGGAGAAATACGAGCTGCATCACGGCGTGCGCATCACGGATGGCGCGCTGGTGGCTGCGGCGACGCTTTCGAACCGCTACATTACCGACCGGTTTCTTCCCGACAAGGCGATCGATCTGGTCGATGAGGCGGCGAGCCGGCTCCGCATGCAGGTGGATTCCAAGCCGGAGGAGCTGGATGAGCTCGACCGGCGATTGATCCAGCTAAAGATCGAGCGCGAAGCGTTGCGGAAGGAGGATGACCCGGCGTCGCGCGAGCGGCTTGAGAAGCTTGAGAAAGAGCTCGCCGAGCTCGAGGAAAAATCGAACGCGATGACCGCCGCCTGGAAGGCGGAGAAGGAGAAGCTGGCGGAGGTCCACAAACTTAAGGAGAAGCTCGACCAGGCGCGAAGCGAAGTAGAGGTCGCCCAGCGGCGTGGCGATCTCGCGCGTGCTTCGGAGCTGCTCTACGGCGTCATTCCGGAGATTGAAAAGAAGCTTGCAGAGGGCAATGAGGCCGGGCGACTGGTCAACGAGGCGGTGACCGAGGAGGGGATCGCCGCAGTCGTGTCGCGCTGGACAGGCGTGCCGGTGGATCGGATGCTGGAAGGCGAACGGGGCAAGCTCCTCCGGATGGAGGACGAGCTCCGGGCCCGGGTGGTGGGCCAGGAGGATGCGCTTACCGCCGTTGCGCATGCGGTGCGGCGGGCGCGGGCGGGATTGCAGGACCCCAATCGGCCGATTGGCAGCTTCCTCTTCCTTGGGCCGACCGGGGTGGGCAAGACGGAGCTCGCGAAAGCGCTGGCGGCGTTCCTGTTCGATGACGAGCGGGCGATGGTTCGCATCGACATGAGCGAGTTCATGGAGAAGCACGCGGTCGCGCGGCTGATCGGCGCGCCGCCCGGTTATGTCGGCTACGACGAAGGCGGGGTGCTGACCGAGGCGGTGCGGCGCCGGCCTTACCAGGTGGTGCTGTTCGACGAGGTCGAGAAGGCGCACGAGGATGTGTTCAACGTGCTGCTTCAGGTGCTTGATGACGGGAGGCTCACGGACGGGCAGGGCCGGACGGTCGATTTCCGCAACACGATCATCGTGCTGACGAGCAATCTCGGCAGCGAGGTGCTGGCGGCGCAGCCGGAGGGTGAATCGACGGCGCTGGTCGAGGCGCAGGTGATGCGACTGGTACGGGCGCATTTCCGGCCCGAGTTTCTGAACCGGCTCGACGAGATCATCCTGTTCCGGCGCCTGAGCCGGGCGGATATGGCGGCGATCGTCGAGATTCAGCTCGGCCGGCTGAAAGCGCTGCTCGCGGAGCGGAAGGTGGCGCTCGTGCTCGAGCCGAGCGCGCTCGATTGGCTGGCAGCGGAGGGCTACGACCCGGTTTACGGGGCGCGGCCGCTAAGGCGGGTGATCCAGCGCGAACTGCAGAACCGCCTGGCGGGAATGCTGCTCGAGGGCTCGCTCAAGGACGGCGACACAGTAAACGTGAGCGCCGGGCCGGAGGGGCTCAAGATCGGCGTCAATGGCGGTCTCGCGGCAGCAGCCTGACATCCGTGAGGACGGAACCTGTCGCGAGCCTCTTTGTTAAGGCTCGTTGACAGGGACCGGCGCCGGGACTAGATAGGGCCAACGCCTTGTGACGGACCAGTCGGAAGCGGCTGAGCCGGGGGCGCTTTGTTCTTTGACAGATGCATCGGAAGAAAGGGATACGTTGGCGGCGTCCCGTGGAACGCGGTGGTTTTTCGTGCAGACGAAAAATGGCCCGTTTGGTTCGGGGCGAAGTCGATGTGTTCACATAACGTGAGCGTCGAATTTGAGCGTTCGGGATATCTACGGCCGTTTCGGTTGTGGAGATCCCGGGTGCGTCGGGTCTGTTCGTTTTGGAGTTAAGGGGGCTGCAAGGCTTCCGAGGCTCTGAGATGAACCTGAGAGTTTGATCCTGGCTCAGAGCGAACGCTGGCGGCATGCTTAACACATGCAAGTCGCACGGGCAGGGGCAACCCTGTCAGTGGCGGACGGGTGAGTAACGCGTAGGAATCTGTCTCCGGGTGGGGGATAACCGTGGGAAACTACGGCTAATACCGCATGACACCCTCGGGTCAAAGGCGCAAGTCGCCTGGAGAGGAGCCTGCGTCCGATTAGCTTGTTGGTGGGGTAATGGCCTACCAAGGCTGCGATCGGTAGCTGGTCTGAGAGGATGATCAGCCACACTGGGACTGAGACACGGCCCAGACTCCTACGGGAGGCAGCAGTGGGGAATATTGGACAATGGGCGAAAGCCTGATCCAGCAATGCCGCGTGGGTGAAGAAGGTCTTCGGATTGTAAAGCCCTTTCG
>DASZQO010000212.1:0-16969 GCA_035549615.1 Acetobacteraceae bacterium | reverse complement strand
TCCCAACCTTCCGCCCGCAACGCCGCCAGATCGGCAATCGTCGCCTTCGACCCCGGCAGGATCACGAGATCGCTGCCGCGCGGCAGCACCGAGCCCGGGCACAGGAAGCAAACGTCCACGTCTGGCTCGGCACGCAGCGGGTCGAGATCGTCGAAATTGGCGATCCAAGGCAGAAGCGGAACGGCGATACGAAGCCGCGCCCCTGGCCGCGGCGCATGCGCCAGCTCTTCCATCCCAGCCGCATCCTCGGCCGGCAGGGCGCACACCGCCGGAAGATAGGGAACGAGCCCGAGCGCCGGCCAGCCGGTGTGGCGGGCGATCGTCTCCATCCCATCGGAAAAAAGGCTTGGGTCGCCACGCATGCGATTGACGATGAAGCCGCGCACGAGGGCCGCATCTTCCGGATCCAGCACCGCCCGCGTGCCCGCAAGGGCGGCGATGACACCGCCACGGTCGATATCGCCGATCAGCACCACCGGCAGGCAAGCGGCCCGGGCAAAGCCCATATTGGCAATGTCATTCCGCCGCAGATTGATCTCAGCGGCACTGCCCGCGCCTTCCACCAACACGATGTCCGCGGCTTCCCGCAGCCGGGCGAAGCTTTCAAGCACACTGGGCAGCAGGCCGGCCTTCATCTCCTGGTAGGAACGCGCCCGCGCGTGACCGACCACCTTGCCGCGCACGACGATCTGGGCTCCGGTCTCGCTCTGCGGTTTGAGCAGAACCGGGTTCATGTCCACGGAGGCGGGAACCCGGCAGGCCTGCGCTTGCAGCGCCTGGGCACGGCCGATCTCTCCGCCCTCGGCCGTCACCGCGGCATTGTTGGACATGTTCTGCGGCTTGAAGGGCCGCACGGAAAGCCCGCGCCTGACCAGCGCGCGGGCAAGCCCGGCGATCAGCACGGACTTGCCGACGCTGGAGCCGGTGCCCTGAAACATGATGGCGCGGGCAGCCATCAGAACTCGATGCCTTTCTGGGCTTTCACTCCGGCATCGAAATGGTGCTTGACTGCGAGCATCTCGGTCACGAGATCGGCCGCCGCAATGAGCTCCGGCTTCGCGTTGCGGCCGGTGACTACGACATGAAGGGAGGGCCGGCGGTTGCGGAGCGAGGTCACCACCTCATCCAGCGGCAGATAGCCATAGCGCAGGGCGATGTTCAGCTCGTCGAGCACCAGCAAGGCCAGATCGGGGTCTGCCATCAGCGCGAGAGCGCGTTCCCACGCACGGCGGCAGGCGGCGATATCCCGCGCCCTATCCTGCGTTTCCCAGGTGAAGCCTTCACCCATGCTGTACCAGGACACCAGATCGCCAAAGCGCTCCAGCACGGCGCGCTCACCGGTGGACCAGGCGCCCTTGATGAACTGCACCACGGCCGATCGCCGCCCGTGACCGATCATCCGCAGCAGCAGACCAAAAGCGGCGGTGGATTTGCCCTTGCCGGGGCCGGTATGGACAATCAGCAACCCTTTCTCGATCGTCTTGCTGGCCACCTCCTTATCTTGTACGGCCTTGCGCCGCGCCATCTTCTCCCGATGCCGCGCCGCGTCCTCCTCCGTGTCGACCATTGTGCCCTTGATCATTTCATCCGCATCGGCAATCCAGCCACCAGGAACAGCACCGAATCGGCCCGCTTCGCGAGATGCTGGTTGAGCCGTCCGGCCGTGTCGCGAAATGCGCGCGCAAGACCATTCTCCGGCACGATCCCGAGCCCCACTTCATTGGCCACCAGCACGGTCGGTGCCGCTCGCCGATCAAGTGCCGCATCCAGCGCGTGCATCGCCGCGTCGATCTCATGGCCGCCGAGAAGGAGGTTGCTCAGCCACAAGGTCAGGCAGTCGACGAGCGCGGGGTGCCCACCGGCCGCGTCCAGCGCGGCCGCCAGATCGAGCGGGGCCTCGATGGTTGTCCATCCCACGCCCCGGCGTGCGCGGTGCTCGGCAATGCGCGTCTTCATTTCGGCATCCAGTGGCTGGGCGGTCGCGATATAGCGCCACGGGCCGGGCATGGCGGCCACGAGACTTTCGGCATGGCGGCTTTTGCCCGATCGGGCCCCGCCCAGCACCAGCGTCATGGGCTGCGAGGGTTTCGGCACCGATCCTCCTTTGACGCCACTCCGCCCCAGCGGCTATTAGACCAGGACCGATGGTCCTTCCATGATGGAAGGTGAAAAGGGAATGCGGTGCGGGGAAGACCCCAAAGCCGCAGCTGCTCCCGCAACTGTCAGCGGAAAGCAGCCCGTCGCATGGCCACTGGGTGATTCCGGGAAGGCTGACGGGCAGCGCCCGATCCGCGAGCCAGGAGACCTGCCATCGGCATGGGGTGTGATGCGGGCGGGGTGCCCCGGTCGCGCCGGGCAGTGACGTCGCGTGCGGCGATCCCGGCCGCGGAGCACCCTTTTTGATCGTCTCCGTGGCGCCGCGGGTTTAGCGCCAGCGCGAGGGGGCCGTGACCGAAGCACTGCATCCAAGCCTTATTCTCTGCACCACCTGTCGCAACGGCGGAACACCGCTTCAGGGGGAAGAACCACCTGGCGCCATGCTTCACGCCGCGCTGCGAGCCCGACTCAGCGGCGAGGGGGCAACCTTGATCAAACTGCGAGCGGCAGCCTGCCTTGCCAATTGCGATCGCGGCTGCAGCGCGGCCATCGCCATGCCGGGGAAATGGACCTATCTGCTTGGCTTTCTGCGGCCGGCCCTGGCTGACGATCTTCTCGCCTATGCCAAGAGCTACGCCGAGTCGGAAACGGGCATCGTCCTGCCTTCGCGCCGCCCCGCTTCATTGCGCAACATGATCATCGGCCGTATCCCCGATCTCGTCTTCTATCCGCAAAGTTTGCTGCATCTCGCGACGAACGGAGAGGATGGGCAGGCTACGGGAAATAAAGAGCAACCCCCCCGAGTCCAACCGTATTCCGATGCGCCGGATTTCGGAACCGGAGCACCAGAGCGTGATGATCGAAGGCGGGATCAGCGGAGCTCTGAATCACGCGAGAGACCAATGACGGAGAGCGGGATGGGGGAGCGCGAGGGATCCCATTCTGCTCTGGAGCCGCGCCTATGACGATAGAAGGCCGGATCCCCGCGACGATCGTCACCGGCTTCCTCGGTGCGGGAAAGACCACGCTGGTCCGCCATATCCTCGAACATGCCGGCGGGCGGCGCATCGCCGTCATCGTCAATGAATTCGGCGCGCTCGGCATCGATGGGGACATTCTGCGCGGCTGCGGCATCACCGGCTGTGCGGAGGAGGACATTGTCGAGCTTTCCAACGGCTGTCTCTGCTGTACCGTCGCCGAGGATTTCCTGCCGACGATGCAGGCGCTGCTGGACCGGCCGACCCCGCCTGAGCGGATTCTGATTGAAACCTCGGGTCTTGCTCTGCCCAAGCCACTTTTGAAGGCATTTGGCTGGCCTGCGGTCCGGTCCCGTATCACGGTCGATGGGGTCATAACGGTCGTGGATAGCCCTGCCGTGGCGGCCGGCCGCTTCGCCGATGATCCGGAAGCCGTTGCTCGGCAACGTTTGGCGGACCCTTCGGTTGCGCACGAGAATCCGCTCTCGGAAGTCTATGAGGATCAGCTTCAGGCCGCGGATCTCGTGGTGCTGAACAAGACCGACCTGCTCGGCGAAACGGTGCTCGCGCGGCTCAGGGCCGAGATTGCGGCTCTCCTGCCGCGGGGGGTGAAGCTCGTGCCGGCGCGGGAGGGGCGGATCGACCCGATGGTGCTGCTTGGCCTCTCCGCAGCGGCCGAGGACGATCTTGCGAACCGCCCTTCGCATCACGATGCGATGGACGGCGCGCACGAGCACGATGATTTCGAGAGCTTCGTCATCGCCTTGCCAGAGATCGACGCGCCCGAGCGGTTGCTGGCACGGCTGCGAGCGGCGAGCGAAGCGCATGACATCCTGCGCATTAAGGGTTTCGTCGCGGTGCGTGGTCGTCCACTCAGGCTCACGGTTCAGGGGGTGGGCAGGCGGTTTCGCCAGGAGTTTGATCGTCCCTGGAGTGAGGGCGCAGCGCGCGAAGGGCATATGGTCGTGATCGGGCGGACCGGTCTCAACCGCGCCGCCATCATCGCCTCCATCACTGGCCCGGGGCCGGAATTGGAGGCGTGAGACGTGCATCTGCTGGTCCGCGAAACCAGGACACTGGATGAGGAAGAAGGCGCGGTCGATCTCGGCCATGATCCGGCCGAGCTGGTGTTTCTTTCCTTTGCGGACAGCGATCTCGGCGCGGCGGCCTCGGGCTGGCTTGCGATGGGGGCGGCGCGGCCGTCATTGCGGCTTGCCAGCCTCGCCAAGCTGCGCCACCCGATGTCGGTCGATCTCTACGCCGAACGGGTGATCGTCCATGCACGCTCGGTCGTGATCCGGCTGCTCGGCGGGCTCGATTACTGGCGCTATGGCGCAGAGGAATTCGCTTCCCTCTGCCGCGCGCAAGGCATCAGCCTGGCCCTGCTGCCGGGTGATGCGCGTGAAGATCCGCGTCTGACAGAGCTTTCGACCGTGCCGCCCGAGGCACTCGCCGCGCTGCACGCCTATATGCGGGAGGGCGGACCGCGAAATCTTTGCCAGGCCCTGCTCCTTGCCGCCCAACTTGGCGGCATCGGCCAAGGCCCGACCGCACCCCCTGAGGCGGTGCCTTGCGCCGGCGAATATGCGCTTTCTGTTCCCGCCGAGGGCGTGCTGGGCAGCGCGGCGATCATCTTTTACCGCTCGCATCTTCTGTCTGGAGACATTGCCCCGATCGACGCTTTGGCCAGGACGCTGCAGGCGCGCGGACTCGGCGCGCGGGCGATCCATGTTTCCGGCTTGAAGGATGAAGCGGCGGCGGCTTTCGTCGCGTCGCGGCTCCGCGAATGGCGGCCTGCCGTAGTATTGAACGCCACGGGTTTCTCCGCCCGCCAGGGGGAGGCCGGCTCACCGCTCGACGGCGCCGGCGTCCCGGTGCTTCAGCTTGTTCTCTCTGGCGCGCCGCGTGCCGCGTGGCAAGCTTCGCTCCGCGGCCTGTCGCAGACCGACCTTGCGATGCAGGTTGTGCTGCCGGAGCTGGATGGACGACTGCTGACCGCGGCGATCGGCTTTAAGAACGACGCCGAGCCGGTCCGAGGGCTGGACTTCGTCCGAAAGCTTTTTCGCCCGGATGCGGAGGGGCTCGCGCTTGCCGCCGATGAGGCCGCCGGCTGGGCAAGCTTGGCCACGATTCCGCGCGCGGAACGACGCATTGCCATACTGCTTTCGGATTATCCGGCGGCGATCGGTGGCGGGCAGGTCGGCTATGCCGTCGGACTCGACAGCCTGGCAAGTCTTGGCGCGATCGCCCGGCTGCTACAGGGCGCCGGCTATGACGTGGACAACCCTGAAACGCTGTCCAGGCGCCTGCTCCACACCGATCCGGAGGCGATCCTTACGCTCGGAGAGTACCGGCACCTCTTTGCAAAGCTTCCGAAAGCCGTGCGCGAGCGCGTTTTTGCCGCCTGGGGCGATCCTTCGGAGGATCCCGCGCTTCGCGATGGTTCCTTCGCACTCGCCTATGTGACGGACGGCAAATTCTCTGCTGCCGTTCAACCGGACCGCGGCAGCCGGCTGGATCGCAAAACCTCCTATCATGACCCCGATCTTCCGCCATGCCATTCCTATCTCGCCTGCTATCTCTGGCTGCGCGAGCGGTGTGGGATTCATGCGCTTATTCCTCTCGGCACGCACGGCACGCTGGAGTGGCTGCCCGGCAAGACGGCAGCCTTGTCCGCGGCATGCTTCCCGGCCGTTCTCGCCGGCGGCCTGCCGGTGATCTACCCCTTCATCGTCAACAACCCGGGGGAGGCCGCGGTCGCAAAGCGGCGCCTTGGCGCGGTCACGATCGGGCACCTCACTCCGCCGCTGAGACCCGCTGGAACATATGGCGACGCCGCCATGCTCGAACGGCTGATCGAGGAATTCGCCGCAGCAGATGGGCTGGACCGTCGCCGCACCGCCATGCTCCGCCGCGAGATCCTGGACCTTGCCGCAGCATCGGGCCTGCTTGCCGAAAGCGGCGGCACGCTGGACGCGCCGGAGGATGAAGCGCTTGCCAGGCTTGACGCCTATCTTTGCGATCTCAAAATGATGCAGATCCGCGATGGGCTGCATGTCTTCGGCCAGGCGCCCGAAACCGATCTGCGCGCTGGCACCGTGGCGGCATTGCAAGCCTTCTGTCCTGGCTTTCCGGCCGGGCATCTCGATTCCTTGCTCGACCGTTCGGCGAGCGCCGAGGGAGAAGCGCTGCTCGCAGCTTTGGATGGGCGCTTCGTGGCGCCTGGGCCGGCTGGCGCACCGACGCGCGGACGCCCGGATGTCCTGCCCACTGGTCGCAATCTCTTTGCCCTGGATCCGCGCACCATCCCCACCCGCTCGGCGCTGGCGCTCGCAGAGCGGGCGGCCGAGGACCTGCTGCGCCGGCACAGGCAGGATCATGGCGCGTGGCCGAGGACCCTCGTGATCGATCTCTGGGGCAGCACGGCCATGCGCACCGGCGGAGAGGATCTCGCTCTGGCTCTCGTTCTCCTCGGCGCCCGCCCGATCTGGGACGAAGGATCCGCGCGTGTCACCGGCATCGAGATTTTCCCGTTGGCTGTTCTCAACCGCCCACGGGTGGACGTGACGCTGCGCATTTCCGGCCTGTTCCGAGACGCGTTCGAGGCGCAGGTGCTGCTGTTCGATTCCGCTGTACGGACGATCGCCGCGCAGGACGAGGACGAGACCTGGAACCCACTGGCCGGCGCTGCGCGCGGCCTGGAAGGAAGGGACCTCCGCCAGGCGACCGCGCGTGTGTTCGGGCCTGCGCCCGGTGCCCACGGCACCGGGCTCGTGGAGCTGCTTACGCGCGGCGTCTGGCAGAAGCGTGAGGAACTGGGCGCCGCTTATATTGCGGGATCGGCCCATGCCTATGGGCGGATGCTTGACGGTGTCGCGGACGCACCCGCTTTCGCTGCCCGCGTTGCCGCGGCGGACGGCTTCATTCATGTGCAGGATCATGGAGAGACCGATCTGCTCGAAAGCCTCGACCCTGTCGCCCACGAAGGCGGATTCGCGGCTGCCGCCCACCCGGGTGCCGCGCTCTACCATCTCGATACTGCGCGCCCGGACGCGCCGCGCACGCGCACACTGATTGAAGAGGTCCGTCGCGTGGTGCGCGGCCGTGCCGCCAACCCTGACTGGATCGCCGGAATGATGCGGCACGGCTATCGCGGGGCTGCGGATATCGCGCGATCGCTCGACGCGCTTCACGGCTTTGCCGCAACGCTGCCGGAACGGCTGGACCGGCAATTCGATATGATGTTCGACGCGACGCTCGGCGATCCGGCGGTCGATTCGTTTCTCCGTTCGGTCAATCCGGCTGCGCGGGCTGCGATGGCGGCGCGCTTCGAGGAAGCGATCTGCCGCGGCCTTTGGCATCCGCGCCGGAACACGGGCGCGAACAGGCTGCGAGGCGATGAAAAATGAGCGGGACCGTGGCCAAGGGGTGGTGCCCAAGTCTGTACGAGCCGATGAGGGCGGCTGATGGATTGCTGGTCCGGGTCAAGCCGCCAGGCGCGAAACTCGGCGCGGCCGCTGCGCGGCGTCTTGCCCGGGCGGCCGGACGGTTCGGCAATGGCGCGATCGAGCTGACCAGCCGCGCCAATCTGCAGATACGCGGCCTTTCCGCAGAGGGTGTTGCCCCGTTTGCCGAGGAGATCGTTGCTGCGGGCCTCGCCGATCGAAATCCGGCGATCGAACGGCGGAGGGTAGTGATCCATCCGCCATTGGCCGATGAAGACCCGACCGCCGCCCGTCATGCGTCCGCGACTGCGGCTGAAATCGAAACGATTCTGGCGGGAGATGAACGGTTTGCAGGGCTGCCCGCAAAATTTGCCGTCGCGGTGGATGGTGGCGGAATTCTGCCGCTGGGCGAGACCGGCGCCGATCTGCGAGTTATTTGCGCTCATGGTCGGCAGCTGATCGCGCCGGCTGGTGCGCCGCTTGCCAGGGAGGTGACGGAGACGGATATCATTGAGACGGTGGCGCGGCTTGTGGAGGCTTTCCTGGATCTTTCCAGCCGCTGCGCATCCCGACCGCGCCGGATGCGCGCGTTGGTTTCGGAAATCGGGGGCACTCGATTCTTTGCCGCTGCGGGGCTTTGCAATCTTGTACTTCTGCCGCCGCTCCCCTCGCCTCAGCCGATCGGCTGGCTGCCCTATTCCAAGCGTGCGCAGGGCGGGTTCGGCCTTGGCCTGATGTTCGGGGCGCTGACGGCATCCTTGCTCGTCGCGCTCGGCGAGCTTGCCGAAGAATATGGTGATGCCACGCTGCGTCCGACACCTTGGAAGGCCTTGATCCTGCCCGGCGTCGCCGAACATGCTGCTCCAGCGCTACGGGAAAAGGCCGCCCGCCTTGGCGTGATCGTCGAGCCGAACGATCCGCGGCGCGCCGTCATCGCCTGTCCCGGACGCGCGGGTTGTACGGCCGCTTCGGTCGATGCACGCGCGGATGCAGCGTTGCTTTCGAAGCTCAATCCGCCGTCGGTCTTGCATGTCTCGGGCTGTTCCAAGGGATGTGCCCATCCGGGACCAGCGCCTGTCACGCTGGTTGGCGAGGATGGACGTTATGGACTCATCCGCAATGGTCGGCCCGGGGATGTGCCGATGCTGCGCGGCCTGACCATGCGGGAGGCGATCGACGCGCTGGGGATCAGCGCATGACCCGCCGCCACGAGTATCTGCGTGACAGTGCCGCGATTTATCGGCAATCCTTCGCCACCATCCGCGCGGAAGCCGATCTCGGAGGATTTGACCCGGCGGAAGCGAGGGTCGCAGTACGCATTATTCATGCCTGCGGCATGGTGGATATTGCGCAGGCTCTTCATTTCAAAATCGGATTCATTGCCGCGGCCACGGCGGCGCTTCGGGAAGGACGGCCGATCTTTTGTGATTCGGAAATGGTGGCCCATGGCATCACGCGAAGCCGGCTGCCGGCATCGAACGAGATCATCTGTACCCTGAACGCGCCCGGCGTGCCCGAACGCGCGGCGAAGCTCGGCACCACGCGCTCGGCCGCAGCGCTCGATCTCTGGGGCGAGCGGCTGGGCGGGGCATTGGTGGCCATCGGCAATGCCCCGACGGCTCTGTTCCGTCTGCTCGAGCTGCTAGATGAGGGAGCTCCGATCCCGGCGGCGGTGATCGGCATGCCGGTCGGATTCGTCGGCGCTGCCGAAGCCAAGGAGGCTTTGGCCGCGGATGGACATGTACCGTCCGTCATTCTGCGCGGGCGTCTTGGCGGCAGCGCGATGGCGGTGGCCGCCGTCAATGCCCTGGCGAGTGACGCGGAATGAGTGCGGCGCTAAGCCGAGCCGGCACCCTCTATATCGTCGGCACCGGACCTGGCGATCCGGAGCTGATGACGCTGAAGGCGGCGCGGGTGATCGGCGATGCCAAGGTGATCGCCTATTTCGCCAAGAGCGGCCGGCAAAGCCATGCCCGCGCCATCGCCGAGGCGCATATTTCGCCCGGAACCGAGGAGCTGCGGCTGGAATATCCTTTCACCACCGAGCGAGATGTGAACGACGAAGAATATATCGTCGGAATCTCAGAATTTTACGCCATGTGCACCGCGCGCATCGCCGCGCGGCTGGATGCCGGCTGCGATGTCGGCCTGCTCTGTGAGGGCGACCCCTTCTTCTATGGCTCCTCTCAAGCCCTGCTTGACCGGTTGGGAACCGCATATGGAACTGTGGTGATTCCCGGCGTGACCGGCATGAGCGGGTGCTGGACCTGCGCCGGCGTGCCGATGGCCCATGGCGATGACGTGCTTACGGTGCTGCCCGGCACGCTCGACGAGGAGAATCTGGTTGAGCACCTCGTGGCCAGCGATGCGGTGGTGATCATGAAAGTGGGGCGCAACCTTGCAAAGATCCGGGCTGCCTTGCTGCGTTCCGGCCGCGCGGCACGTGCCGTTTATGTTGAGCGTGGAACAATGACGGGCGAACGGATCCTGCCCTTTGCGGAATTCAACGAGATGACAGCACCTTATTTCGCGCTGGTTCTGGTGCCGGGGCGGCAGCGCCGGCGATGACGGGGCGGCTGGCCATTGTGGGCCTTGGTCCGGGCGATCCGCGGTGTTTGACGCCGCAAGCCGCCGCTACCCTCGCCAATGCATCTGACGTCGTCGGCTATGCGCCCTATCTGGCACGCGTGCCTGGTCGGGCGAACCAACGGCGCCACGGCTCGGACAATCGCGCTGAGCGGGAGCGGGCCCGTCATGCCGCCGCGCTGGCGGCGAGCGGGCGGTGCGTGGCGGTGGTTTCCTCCGGCGATGCCGGTGTTTTTGCGATGGCGAGCGCAGTGTTCGAAGCTATCGAAACCGGCGAACCCGCCTGGCGGGCCCTCGATATCGAGGTTGTGCCGGGCATCTCGGCCATGTTCGCCGCTTCCGCCCGGCTCGGCGCCCCGCTTGGGCATGATTTCTGCGCTCTTTCACTTTCCGACAATCTCAAGCCTTGGGCTGTGGTGACGGAGCGCCTGACTGCGGCTGCTTCCGCTGGTTTCGTTATCGCCCTTTACAATCCGCGCTCGCGGGCGCGCCCATGGCAGCTTGGTGCCGCCTTCGACCTGCTGCGCCCGATCCTGCCGGCTACGACGCCGGTTGCGTTCGCGACCGCCGTCACCTGCCCGGAAGAACGGATCGACATCGTGACCTTGGAAGACGCCGATCCGGAACTCGCAGACATGAGAACGCTGGTCCTGATCGGTTCCACCGCGACCCGGCGGATCGATCGCCAAGGCAGGCGCCCATGGCTCTATACACCGCGGGGTGAGAATGCTTCATGACGAAGCGTAAGCCAGGCGAGCGCTTCCTCCACGGTGGTGACGCGATCACCCGCCGCGGCGGGCGGACGCGCGATCATCACCACTTTCACGCCGAGCGCGCGTGCGGCGTGAAGCTTCGCGATTGTCGCGTTGCCGCCGGAATTTTTTGTGACCACGATCTCGATTTCCCGCTCCGCCATGAGACGGCGTTCATCCTCTTCCAGGAAAGGCCCGCGCGCGGCGATGAACTCGGCGTTCGGGGGCAACAGTTCTGGCGGCGGCGGATCGACCGAGCGGATGACATAACGGTGCCAGGGCGCGGCCGCGAAAGGAGCGAGATCCTTCCGCCCGACCGTGAGCAGCGCGCGCCGTGGTGTACCGCCGAGAACCTGCGCCGCCGCGTTCATATCGGGAACCGCAATCCAACGATCGCCGGCAATCGGGCGCCATTCCGGCCGTTGCAGCGAAAGCAACGGAATGCCCGAGGTACGCGAAGCGAAATCTGCATGGCGGCTGATCTGTTCTGCGAAGGGATGGGTCGCATCGATCAGCGCATCGAACCGTTTCACGGCGAGAAATTGCGCGAGCCCCTGGGCGCCGCCAAAGCCGCCGATACGACAGGGCAGGGGCTGCGGTGCCGGGGTCCGGGTTCGCCCCGCGAGCGAGATCATCGCAGCAAAACGCGGGTCATCCGCCAGGGCGCGACCCAAGAGCATCGCCTCGGCGGTGCCGCCAAGGATCAGCAAATTCATCCGCTTCCGGGTTCCGTTCGGCGATGAATACGATGACGCGGTCTCCATGGCTTGCCATTGTGGGAATCGGCGAGGACGGAGTCGAGGGCTTGTCGCCGGCAGCGCGGGCGGCGATCCGCGGGGCCGTGCTCGTGGCGGGCGGCGCGCGGCATCTGGCGCTGGCCGCGCCATTGATCACCGGCACCCGGCTTTCCTGGCCGAAGCCCTTGCGCGATGCGTTTCCCGCCATCTTGGCACATCGCGGCCGCAAGGTTGCGATCCTCGCCTCCGGCGACCCCTATTGCTACGGTATCGGAAGTACTTTGGCGGCTTTGGTGCCGGCAGCGGAGCGTTTCTGCATTCCGATGCCCTCCGCCTTTTCGCTCGCTTGCGCGCGGCTCGGCTGGGCGGTGCAGGATGTCGCCACGCTCTCGGCCTGCGGCCGTCCGCTCGCCGCGATCCTGCCGCTTTTGCAGCCGGGCGGCCGTATCCTGGTGCTCTCTGCGGATGGTGAAACGCCCAGCGCGCTGGCCCAGCTGCTCTCGCGACATGGTTTCGGTGGCTCCGTGCTGCATGTGCTGGAAGCACTCGGCGGCCAGAATGAGCGGATTCGCTCAGTCATCGCCGATGGGACGTTGCCGAGCGATATCATTCCTCTCAATCTGGTGGGGATCGAGGTCGTTGCTTCATCGCAGGCGCGCGTCATTCCGTGCGCGGCGGGCCTCCCGGAATCGTTCTTCGAGCATGACGGCCAGATCACCAAGCAAGAGATCCGCGCCGTGAGCCTCGCCGCGCTGGCGCCGCGCGCCGGAGAGCTCCTCTGGGATATCGGCTGCGGCTCCGGTTCGGTGGCTATCGAATGGTCGCTGACGCACCCGTCCAACCGGGCGATCGGCATCGAGCAGTGCCCGGAGCGGGCTGAGCGGGTGAGGCGCAATGCGCTCGCGCTGGGTGTGCCTTCCCTCCGTGTTGTAACCGGCGCGGCTCCCCCTGCGCTGGAGGGGCTGCCAGTTCCGGATGCTGTCTTTATCGGCGGCGGCGCCCGGGATGCTGCCCTGATCGAGACTGCCTGGGCGGCCCTGCGTGACGGCGGAAGGATGGTCGTGAACGCGGTGACGATCGAGACCGAAATGCAATTGTTCGGGGCGCAACAGACGCATGGCGGCACGCTGACACGCCTTGCCGTCGAGCGGCTCGACAGGATCGGCAGCCGCCATGGTTTCCGCCCGGCGATGACGGTCACTCAATGGACCGCGGTGAAGCGATGAGCGGGCGGATCATCGCCGGGATGGGATGCCGCCGCGATTGCCCGGCCGAGGCGATCATCTCCTTGCTGCGCCGCGCGTGTGGCGAGGCCGGCCGTACGGCCACGGCGCTTGCGGTGCCGGCCTTCAAGGAAGATGAGGTTGGGCTGCGGGAAGCAGCGCGGCAGCTCGGCCTGACGCTCATCCTGGTGGAACCGGCACTGCTTGCGGCGGCGCAACAACGTTGCATCACGCGATCCGTCCATGCGGCACGGACGACTGGCATCGCCTCGGTCGCGGAGGGCAGCGCATTGGCAGCCGCCGGTGCTGGCGGGCGGCTGATCCTGCCGCGTATTGCCGGCGGCGGGGCGACCTGCGCATTGGCGGAAACCGCCCTGCAATGACTGTCCATTTCATTGGTGCCGGTCCGGGTGCCGCGGACCTGATTACGTTGCGTGGCCGCGACATTCTCGCCCGCTGCCCGGTCTGTCTCTATGCCGGCTCGCTCATCCCGCCGGAGCTTCTGAGATATTGCCCGCCGGCGGCGCGCATCCTCGACACGGCGCCAATGACACTCGATGGGATCGAGGCCGAGTATCGCGCGGCGCATGCGCGCGGGTTGGATGTCGCTCGGCTGCATTCCGGCGATCTCTCGGTCTATAGTGCCATTGCCGAACAGATCCGCCGGCTCGAGCGCTGTGGCATACCTTATACACTGACCCCTGGCGTCCCTTCCTTCGCCGCCGCCGCCGCCGCGCTCGGGCGCGAGCTGACCGTGCCGGAGGTGGCGCAGAGCCTGGTGCTCACGCGTGTTTCTGGGCGTGCCTCCGCCATGCCGCCGCGCGAGACGCTCGCCGCGTTCGGGGCCACCGGCGCAACACTTGCGATTCATCTCGCCGGCCATGCGCTGGAGCGGATCGTGGCGGAGCTTGTGCCGCTTTATGGCGCGGACTGCCCGGTGGCGATCGTCACGCGAGCAAGCTGGCCGGATCAGCGCATCCTGCGGGGC
Source organism: Acetobacteraceae bacterium (assembly GCA_035549615.1). GTDB lineage: Bacteria > Pseudomonadota > Alphaproteobacteria > Acetobacterales > Acetobacteraceae > JAKAWQ01. The sequence goes on along the minus strand of DASZQO010000212.1, from coordinate 3,164 downwards.
AGATTGGGCACGATCATCGCTGTCACCGCAGCCGAACCGATCGAGCGTACAACGCTGATCCTGGTCGGTCCCGCGCTTGCCGCCGAGGATTTTCGCGAAAGCGCGCTTTACGATCCGGCCTATGATCGTCGCTTTCGCCCCACGGGCGGGCCGTCATGATGGTCAAAGCCAACCGGGGCGAAGCCGGCGCGGCCAACCAATTGTCCCGCGCGATCGAATATCGCGATTTCGAGAGCGATCAGCGCGGGTTGCAGAACGGCCGCGGCAACTTTCCAGGCATCATATGCCACCGCATCGCCAAACGCGGGATTTTCAGCGGCAGCGAAGGCCTCGGCGACGGTGTTGGAGGCAGCGATTCGGGCCCGCACGGTTTCGCTTGCGCCATGGACCTGCGCGAGTTCCGCCAGCGCCATGAGATCGGCCTCGCCGCGCCTGGAATGAAGATCGAGCCTGCCTTGCGCGAGCTTTGTCATCTTGGCGATGCCGCCAGCGATGGTGACGCGCGGCAGAGGATGACGGTGCAGATATTTCAGCATACCGCCGACGAAGTCACCCATTTCGATCAGCGCAATCTCGGGCAGTGTGTGCAGCACGCGGACGGCGTTTTCGGACGTGCGGCCGGTGGCGCCTGCTATATGCGTCACGCCACTTGCACGCGCGACATCGATGCCACGATGAATGCTGTCGATCCAGGCGGCGCAGGAATAGGGGACCACGATGCCGGTGGTGCCCAGGATCGAAAGCCCGCCGAGGATCCCGAGGCGTGGATTGAGCGTCTGAAACGCCAGTCTTTCGCCGCCGGGAATCGCGATCTCCACGAGGATGTCGGGGGCGAGGCCGTGCGCCGCGGTGACTTCGGCGACGGCAGCGCGGATCATCTGTCGCGGTACGGGGTTGATCGCCGGCTCGCCCGGCGGCAGCGGCAGGCCGGGACGGGTGATGGTGCCGACCCCCGGTCCGGCGCGGAAGCTCACGCCCGAGCCAGGCGGCCCCGGGGCAACGGTGGCGCGGACCAGGGCACCGTGAGTTACGTCCGGATCGTCGCCGGCATCCTTCACAACGCCGGCGGTGGCGGTACCCGTGCCGCGCGCAGTTTCGGCCAAGGCGAAGGAAACACGTTGGCCGTTCGGAAGTGTGATCTCGACCGGATCGGGGAACCCATCACCAAGGAGCGCCGCCGTCGCCGCCTTGGCGGCTGCGGTCGCACATGTGCCGGTGGTCCAGCCCCGGCGCAGTGGCCGTTTCTGTTGCACCGCGTGGCATATATCGGCCCGAAGCCCTTTTGTCATCGCAGCGACAGGCGCCTATGAGCGCGCCCCGCATGCTCGATATAGCCTTGCGCGGCATGCCCGAGCTTCATCCGGGCGAAGTCTGGCTGGCCGGTGCCGGCCCCGGCGATCCAGCACTTCTGACACTGCAAGCCCTTGCCGGGCTCGACCAGGCCGAAATCGTCGTGCATGATTCCTTGGTCGATCCGCGCGTGTTGGCGTTGGCGCGGCCCAATGCCAGGCGGGTCTTCGCCGGTAAACGTGGCGGCCAGCCCTCCACCCACCAGGGAAACATCACGGCGCAGCTTGTAGGCTTCGCCCGCAAGGGCGCGCGTGTGCTGCGGTTGAAGGGTGGCGATCCTTATGTGTTCGGACGCGGCGCGGAGGAGGTTCTGGCACTTGCGGAAGAAGGCATCCCCTTTCGTGTGATCCCGGGAATCACCTCCGGCCTGGCGAGCCTAACCACGGCACTCATGCCGGCCACGGTCCGCGGCATCAACCGGGCGATCCTGCTCGCGACGGGCCACGGTGTCACCGACGGGAACACGGAACGTGATCTCGACTGGGCGCAGATCGCCCGCCTGGGCCAACCCATCGTGCTCTATATGGCGATCGCCCGCTTGTCCGCGATCAGCCAAGCCTTGCAGGCGGGAGGATTGCCGCCCGATACGGCCGCCGCGGCGATCGCCTCGGCGACGATGCCGGGAGAGCGCGTCGTGGTGTCCACGCTCGGCCGCCTCCCCGATGAGATTGCGCGGTGCGGTGTCGGCGCCCCGGCGATCGTGGTGATCGGCGAGATCGTGCGGACGCGCGCGAAATTGCTGAGCCTGTTGCCGCAGCTTGCCGGGGGAACGCCTTGGCCACCGGGCTGATCATTGCTGCACCGCGGTCCGGTGCCGGCAAGACGACCATGACGCTCGCGATCCTGGCGGCGCTGCGGCGGCGCGGCATCGCCGTGCGTGCGGGCAAGTCCGGCCCCGACTATATCGATCCGGCCTTTCATGAAGCCGCGACCGGCTTTCCCTCTCTTAACCTGGATAGCTGGGCCATGTCGGCAGAGCAGCTTGATGCCGTGGCCGCGGAGCTGACAGGGGCGGCAGAGATCGTGCTGATCGAAGCGGCCATGGGCCTGTTCGACGGCGTGGCCGCGCAAGCGGGGCGAACCGGCGCGGCTTCCGATCTTGCCGCCCGTTATCATCTGCCGGTCCTGCTGGTGATGGATGTGTCCGGCCAGGCGCAGAGCGCGGCGGCGGTGGCGCGCGGCTTTCTGCTGCACGACCCAGCGGTGCGGATTGCCGGCGTCGTGCTCAACCGTGTTGGCAGCGACCGGCATCGTGATGCCATCGCGCGGGCGCTGGGTGTGCTGAAGCTGCCACTCCTCGGCAGCGTGAGACGAGACGCAACGGTTGCCTTGCCCGAACGGCATCTCGGCCTGGTTCAGGCGCGAGAGCAGAACGGTCTTGATGAATTTCTGACCCGGCTGGCCGATCTGGCGGAGCGCGCGCTCGATCTCGATCAGATTCTGGCCGAGGCTGCCCCATTCTCAGTGCCCAGCACCTCTGGCGCCATGCTGCGCCCGCCGGGACAGCGCATTGCGCTAGCTCAGGATGCCGCCTTCAGCTTCCTCTATCCCCATGTGCTGGCGGGCTGGCGTGCGGCGGGTGCTGAAATCGTTCCCTTCTCGCCGCTCGCCGACGAGCCGCCGCCGGATGATTGCGATGCATGCTGGTTGCCTGGCGGCTATCCCGAGCTGCATGCGGGACGGCTTGCCGGGGCTGAGCGATTCCGTGCCGGCATGCTCCGCTTTGCCGCGAGCCGGACCATGCACGGCGAATGCGGCGGCCACATGGTTCTGGGGACGATGCTGCAGGATGCCGCCGGCACGGCCCACAGGAT
>DASZQO010000211.1:0-3371 GCA_035549615.1 Acetobacteraceae bacterium | reverse complement strand
AGCCGCGGCAGCGACGCGGGCGATCTTCTCGGCAACATCCGCGGGCGGTTCGCCCCAGGTGAGATAGGTGTCCACCAGCGACGCCGCGACCGCGATGCCGGCCTCGGAAGAACCGCCAAAATAGAGCGGCGGATGCGGGCGCTGCACCGGAGGGAACATCAGCCTTCCCTCCTTGAGGCGGATATGCGCCCCTTCGTAGCCGACCCGCTCGCCCGCCATCAGCTTCTTCCACACTTCGAGGAACTCGCGCGTCAGCGCATAGCGGTCCTTGTGCGAAAGAAAGAGGCCGTCACCCTCGTTCTCGACCGGGTCGCCACCGGTCACGATATTGATCATCAGCCGTCCGTCCGAGATGCGGTCCAGGGTGGCCGCCATGCGCGCCGCGAGCGCGGGCGGGGTGAGGCCGGGGCGGAAGGCGACGAGGAAGCGCAGGCGGCGGGTGAGCGGAACGAGCGCCGAGGCGATGACCCAGGAATCCTCGCAGGAACGTCCGGTTGGCAGCAGCGCACCGTAAAAGCCGAGCCGATCCGCCGCGCCCGCGATCTGCGCGAGATAGGAGAGATCGACCGCGCGGCTGCCTTCGGCGCTGGCGAGATATCGGCCATCGCCGTGGGTCGGCAGGAACCAGAGAATCCTGGCCGCCTTTGCAGGAGGAAGCTTCACCGGCTGCGCTCCGCGCGGCCATGGCATGGATGGGCCCAAGGGGCGAGCATCGGCGCGGCGAAAGCGCCCGTCCCGGTGAAGCGGCGGCGGAGCACGGCAAGTCCTTTCCCCGAGAAAACTCTCCCAGGTCCACCTTCCCGCTTATTATCTATTCAGTTAATAGATATTATAGAGTTATTCGATCACGACGTTCTGCGCGACCAGGCTGAGCGCCGCGTCCGTCCGCGAGCCGTTCCCATCCTGGGCGAGCGCGTCCTTGAGCGTGGTATGGTCGAGTGTATTGGCGATCGCCTCGCGGACCCTCCGCATCACGCGGCGGATTTCGCACCTGGCCTCGTCCGGGCAATCGGTGCAGCGCTGGTAGAAATTGACGCTGACGCAGGGGGTCGGCGCGAGCGGCCCGTCCATCAAGCGCACCACCTGGCCGAAGGTGATCACGTCCGCCGGCTTGGCCAGGGCATAACCGCCGCCGCGCCCACGCCGGCTGCGCACGATCCCGTGCCGCTTGAGCTCGAGCAGGATCGCCTCAAGGAACTTCTTGGGCAGCCGCTCGCGCTCGGCGATTTCGCCGATCAGCAGCACCTCCTGCTCCGGCTCGCGGGCCAGCACGAGGAGCGCCCGCAGCGCATATTTGCATTTCTGGGAAAGCACCTGTTCGTCCTCGCAAGCGCGGCGGCCATCCGGGCCCGGTTTTCTTATTGCAGATCAGCACGATTCATGGATTTTGGCACGACCTGCCCCGACCCGCGCGCTGCGTTGTGGTATCTCTATATGGTCGATCATATACCTCGACTCAAGAAAATCCGGCTGTCCCTGACTGCCCCGCGCGCGGAAAAGATCCTGCCGGAGGCCCCCGCATGATGGTCGTGGCGGCGCCTTCGTCACGCCGGGGCGAAGCGATCAACCAGAAGCCATATTGATTTCATTCGTGTCTGCGCTCTCGGGGCGATGGGTCTCGGAGACGAGCGCATCATCGAGCCTCTGCGCCCGCGTGGCGGCGGGGCGGGCACTGAGCCTTGCCCAATAGGTCTCGAAGGCGGGCCGTTTCTCCACGGTTCCGAACTGCATCCCCCAGCCGATTTGCGAGCCGAGATAGAGGTCGGCGGCGGTGAAATGATCGCCGATGAGGTAATTGTGCTCGCTGAGCGTGCGCTCCAGCACGTTCATCACGTCTTCATAGGTGCCGTAGCCCATCATCCGCTCGCGCCCTTCCGGCACCGCAAAGCCCAGGGCCCGGTTGCTTGCCGCCGCCTCGATCGGGCCGGCGGCGAAGAAGAGCCAGCGGTAATAAGGGCCGCGCAGCCGATCGCCCGGCGGTGGGGCGAGCGCGGTCTCTGGGAAAATGTCAGCCAGGTAGGCGCAGATGGCAGCGCATTCGGTGATCACGGTATCGCCATGGCGGAGGGCCGGCACCTTGCCCATCGGGTTGATCGCGAGATAGGCGGGCGCTTTCATTTCCGTGCCATAATTGATGATCTCGGTGCGATAGGGCTGTCCGATCTCTTCCAGCATCCAGCGGGCGATCCGTCCGCGCGACATGGGGTTGGTGTAGAACACGAGCTCTTCTCTCATTGTTTCCTCCCGCCACGACTGGCTTGACCTTTGTATAGGACATCAGCCGCATTCGCACGGGCCGTTCTCCCGGCCGCGACGAGAGGAAACAGCCGAGCAGGCGCGCTCTACTGGATCCGGTTGATCTGGTTCTCGCTCAAGGCACGGATGAAGTCCGGCAGCGCGATGAAGTGCACGTGATCGAGATATTTCGGCGCATTGCCGCCTTCGGGCGAGATCGACCAGAGGAGGAAATTCCGGATTGCCGCGGCCGTCGCCGGATCGGCCTGCCGGGCCGACACGACGACATATTCGTAATTGATGAGGGGATAGGCATTCTCGCCCGGCGCAAAGACCAGGCTGAGCCGCTCATCGGCGGGCGTGCGCGAGTCGAGCTCCGAAGCGGCCGCGCTCACCGTCTCTGCCGTCGGCAGCAGGAACTGCCCGGCCTGGCTGCGAAGCATCGCCGTGCCGAGCCCGGCCTTGGCAATGGCATCCTGGAAGCTCACGCCGACATAGCCGACGGAATAGGGTGTCGCGGCAAGGGCTTTCACCATGCCGTCATTGCCGTTCGCCATGCGCGCGCCGGGCACGGCGGGCCAGGGCACCTTCGTGCCGAAGCCCACCGCCTCATCCCAGGAGGGAACGGCAAAATCGAGGAACTGGGTGAAGATGAAGGTGTCACCGGAAGGGTCGGCGCGGCGGATCGGGATGATCGCCTGATGGGGAAGATGCACGCCTGGATTGATAGCGGCGATCTCTGGCGCGTCCCACAGGCGGATCGTTCCGGAATAGATCCCGGCGAGTGTCGGGCCGTCGAGCTTCAGCTTGATCCCGTTGAGGCCCGGCAGATTGTCGTTCACCGTCTGGGCCGAGATCGCGACCGGAATATTGAGAATCTGCCGGTCGCGTTCCGCCTCTTCGTCCGACATATAGGCGTCCGAGGCGCCGATCTGCACATGCCCGGCGATTGCCTCGGCGATCCCGGCACCCGAGCCGGTGGCGCCGGTCGCGATGCGCGTGCCGGGATTGGCGGCTGCGTAATCGGCGCTCCAGAGCTGGAAGAGCGGATAGAGCAGCGTCGAGCCCGTCTCGCGCAGCGTCACTTCAGCCGCTCCGGCCGGCAAAGAGAAAAGCAGCACGGCCGCGAGCAGGCA
>DASZQO010000210.1:0-11380 GCA_035549615.1 Acetobacteraceae bacterium | reverse complement strand
CGCGCTCCTGCTCGCCGACGGCACCCGTGCCGCCGAGGCGCTCGGCATCCCAATGCGCGGCGCGCCGCCGCTCGGCGTGCTCGAGAACAGGCCCGGCCTGCACCATCTCATCGTCTGCACGCTCTGCTCGTGCTATCCGCGCGCCGTGCTCGGCTATCCGCCGTTCTGGTACAAATCCGCGGGCTATCGGGCGCGGGCCGTGCGCGATCCGCGCGGGCTCATCGCTGAGTGGGGCACGGTCCTGCCAGAAGGCACGAAGATCCGCGTCGTCGACTCCACTGCCGATTATCGCTGGATGGTGCTGCCGCTTCGTCCTGCCGGCACGGCGGATTTCAGCGCCGACCAGCTCGCCGCCCTGGTGCGCGAGACCGATATGATCGGCGTCACCGTGCCGGGAGCGGAGGTTCCAGCCGCCTGACCTTGAACGTCATCCGTCGGTCGAAAAGCGGAATATCGTTGTCGAGCGGTACACCTCTCCGGGCGAGAGCTCGGTCGAGGGGAAGTTCGGATGATTGGGCGAGTCTGGAAAATGCTGGGTCTCCAGCGTGAAGGCTGCGGTCTGCCGATAGGACGTGCCGGAGGAACCGACGAACGCGCCATTGAGATGGTTGGAGGTATAGATCTGGATGCCCGGCTCGGTGGTATCGACATCCAGGATGCGGCCGCTCGCCGGGTCATAAGCGCGGGCGGCGAAGCTCAAGTCATTCGGGCGGGCCTTGTTCAGCACCCAGTTCTGGTCGTAGCCCCGCGCGAGGAGCAGTTGCGGAAACGGGTCGGTGAGGCGGGCGCCGATCGGTGTAAGCGTGCGGAAATCCAGCGGTGTACCGGATACCGGATCGATCGCCCCTGTAGGGATCTGGTCCTCATCGGTTGGCGTATAGCGATCGGCGTTGATCTGCAGCAATTGATGATCGACCGAGCCCGAGCCGTTGCCGGCGAGATTGAAGTACGAATGGTTGGTGAAGTTGATCACCGTCTTTCGGTCGGTGACGGCCTCATAGTCGATGCGGAATGCGTTCGTGTTGTCGATTGCATAGGTCACCGTGACCTCGAGCGTGCCAGGATAGCCGGCCTGTCCATCGGGGCTGGTGTGTGAAAGAATGGCGCGTGCGCCATCATTTCCTTCTTCGCATCGCACGGACCAGATCTGCTTGTCGAATCCGTCCGGGCCGCCGTGAAGGGCATTGGGCCCGTTATTGACAGGGAGGTGGTACGTTCTCCCATCCAGCGTGAAGCGGGCCTTGGCGATACGGTTGGCGTAGCGCCCGACGATCGCGCCGAAATAAGGGCTGTGGGCCTGGTATTCTTGCAAGCTGCCGAGGCCGAGAACGATATTGGCGAATTTTCCGCGACGGTCCGGCACATTGATCTCGGTGATGATGCCGCCGTAGCTCAGGAACTTCACGGTGATTCCGTTCCTGTTGCGAAGGCTGTGGATCTCGACCGCGCGCCCGTCCGAAAGAGTTCCGAAAGGCGCGCTGGCACCGTTGAGAGACTGCGCGTGCTGATTCATGACTGCCTTTCCAGGAGAAATGCGGCGTTTTGTTTCTTATCATAAACGAGGCAGCGGTGTCGGGCTCCCACGCGCCGCTGGCGCGGGCGATGCGGGAAAGAGGATGGCCGCTCCCGCGAGACCCGTCGGCAATCTCGCTTAAACCCTCTTTAAGGAGGGTTGCCGAGATCGACGGTCTGGGGGCTTGTGTTGGCGGCGGTGAGGGCGCCGGCACCACCGCCGATGACAGCGCCGACGACGATGCCGACCGGGCCCCCAATGATGCCGATGGCGCCGCCCGTCGCAGCCCCCGTCGCGGCGCCACCCTGAACGCGGCCGGGTTCTTCGGAGCCGCAGCCCGCGAGAAGAGCGGACAGGGCGAGAACCAAGACGAAACGCATGGAATTGCCTCCGAATTCACGGAAAGAGACTATCACAAAAAGCGGGTTTCCTTTAAAATCATCTTGCTAGCTCGGATGACTGAGGCAGATTTCGTTTTGGGCGTCGATTCTCGGCAACATTCGCCCCGATCTTCGCAGATGCGGTATCCAGATCCTCGCGCAGAAGAAGCCGGAATTGCTCACGGCTCTCGGGAGGAGCGCGGGGCCCCGTGAGCGGTGAGAGGCGTGTCTCGGTCGTTATCCCCGCGCTCGAGGAGGGCCAGACGATCGGGGCGGTGGTGGCGGAGCTCCCGCGCCACGTGGCGCGGGAAATCATCGTCGCCGACGGAGGCAGCCGCGATCAGACTGTGGCGCGGGCGCAGGCGGCGGGCGCGCGCGTGGTGATGGCGGGACGCGGCTATGGGCGTGCCTGCGCCGCCGGGGTGGCGGCGGCGGACGCCGGGGCCGACGTCATCGCCTTTCTAGACGGCGACGGGGCCGACCGGGGCGACCTGCTCGGCACGCTGGTGGCGCCGATCCTCGCCGGCACCCATGATTTCGTGCTCGCCTCTCGCACGCGCGGAAAGCGCGAGCCGGGGTCGATGCTGTGGCACCAGGTGCTCGCCGGGAGGTTGATTGGTCTCGTCATCGGCCGGCGCTACGGCGTGCGCTATTCCGACATGTGCGCCTACCGGGCGATCCGGCGCGCAGCGCTCGCCGGGCTCGGGATGGAGGAGATGGGCTATGGATGGAATGTCGAGATGCAGATCCGCGCCGCCGCGGCCGGGCTGCGCATTCTCGAAATACCGGTGCCCTATCGGCGGCGGGGCGGCGGGCGGTCGAAGGTGGCTGGTTCGCTCGGCGGAACGCTGAGGGCGAGCGCCAGAATTCTCTCGGTCGCCTGGCGGCTCGCCGGGCCGGGCGGGATTCCGCCCGCGCGGAGATAGGAAGCGGCCGCGCGGGCGGTGTGCCTTCAGGCGGCGCTGAGGGGATAGTTCGACGGGAAGAGGGCGTGCAGTGCCTCCTCGTCCATTTCCGTCTTGAAGCGATGAGCCTTGCCGATCGCGCGGGCACGGGCCACGGCGGGGCGAGCCTCTACGCTTCGGACAAGACGCTTGAGGTTGGGAAATGCGTCCAGCGGATCGGCCTCGCCCGGCAGCACGCGCGCGGCAAGATCGAGCCATCCCCAGGCGGACATATCGGCGATGGAATAGGCCTCGCCCAGGATGAAGGCGCGGCCGGCGAGATGCTCGTCGAGCACGCGGTAATGGCGGTCAACCTCGCGGCGGTAGCGGTTGATGGCATAGGCGAGCTTTTCCGGCGCGGCGTGCTGGAAATGCACGGCCTGACCGGAAAACGGGCCGAGCCCGCTCGCGATCAGGAAGAGCCAGGAGAGAAGCTCGGGGCGGTCCGCCGGCGTGCCAAGGAATTTTCCATGCTTCTCAGCAAGATAGAGCAGGATCGCGCTCGAATCGAAGATGCGGGCCTCCTTCCCGCCCGGGCCTTCGGTATCGACGATCGCCGGGACCTTGCCGTTCGGATTGATGCGGCGGAATTCCGGCTTGTGCTGCTCGCCCCTCTTCGTATCGACAGGAATCACCTCATAGGGAATGCCCAGCTCTTCGAGCAGAAGCGCAACTTTGGCCGGATTGGGCGTGGGGTGGAAATAGAAGCGGATCATCTCTTTCTCCCAAGTGCGGACCCGAATTCATTTTATATTGTTTGAACTAAAATACGCCAGAGCGGGATGCCCGGGGGTGGAACCATGGGCGGCATCAAACGTGCGAGAAAACAGGGCCAGGGAACGGAATGGATGCATGCGGGCGAGCCCATCCGCTCGCCACCGGAGGAAGACGCCCTCAGTTGAACAGGATTTGCACCTTGGCGTGGCTGTTGCGGTCACGCGCGAGATGGAAGGCTGCCACGGCTTCGCTTGCCGGGCGGGTGCCGGTGAGCAGCGGCCGAACATCGATCAACCCACGATCGAGACATTCCACCGCATGGGCGAATTCGGTATCGAAGCGCATCGCACCACGGAGATCGATCTCCTTCGCCATCACCAGATTGCCGGGAATGCTGACGCTGCCTGGCGGCAATGTGCCGACCTGGATGATGGTGGCGCCGGGACGCACGTGGCGCAGCGCGGCGGCAAGGGCCGCCGGACTGCCCGAACATTCGAAGGCGAGATCATAGGCGTCTTCGTGGGCGGCTGCCTCGGGATCGGCCCCGACATTCGCCGTTTGATTCGCGCCGAGGCGCGCCGCGAGCGCGAGCGGAGGATCGAGCACATCCGTCACGGTGATGTGCGCGGCACCGGCGCGCCGGAGGCAGAGCAGCGTGAGAAGCCCGATCGGGCCGGCACCGGTGACGAGCGCGGTTCTGCCGAGCACCGGGCCCGCGCGCGAGACGGCGTGCAGGCAAACCGCGAGCGGCTCGGCGAAGGCGGCGATGGTGAAGGGAAGCCCGGGCGAGACCTTATGGCACTGGCTTTCGCGGACGATCAATAGATCGGCGAAGCCACCCTGCATGTGCGGAAAGCGGCTCGCGCTACCGAGAAAGAAGACATTGCGGCAGAGATTGCCGCGGCCTTCCTTGCAGGCGCGGCAATGGCCGCAGGCGCGGCCGGGATGAATGGCGACGTGCTCGCCTGGCGTGATGCGCAGGACATCCGGGCCGGTGGCGACGACCTCGCCCGCGACCTCATGGCCGGGGATGAGCGGCTCACGGACGACGAAGTCCCCATTTCGCCCCTCGAAGAAATAATGCAGATCCGAGCCGCAGATTCCACCAGCACGGATGGCGAGCAGAACCTCCCCGGGACCGGGCGCCGGATCGGGCCGGTCCTCAATGCGAAGATCCTCGGCACCATGGATCACGCAGGCACGCATGCTGTCGCCTCCCGGTTTGACGTGGCTCATATATTAATATATCAGATGCCCGTGACCAGTGGAACGAGCACAGGCCGAAGCCTCTTATCGGACCAGGCGCACGAAGCCGTCCAGGGCATGATCGTGCGCGGGGAGCTTGCGCCGGGCGCACGCCTCTCGGAGCTGGAGCTGCAAGCCCGGCTTGGCATCGGTCGGACGCCGCTGCGCGAGGCGATGTTGCGGCTGGCGGAGCAGGGGCTGGTCACCATCGTGCCGCAATCGGGCAGCTTCGTCGCGCCGATCCAGCTCGATCGGGTGGAGGAGGCGCAGTTCGTGCGCGAGCAGCTCGAATGCGCGATGATCCGCGAGGTGGCGGGGCGGATCGACGCTGCCGGCGCCCGGGCGCTGCATTCCAATCTGGCCGCCCAGCGCCAGGCTGAGCGCGACGGCAATGCCGAGGCGTTCTATGCCTTGGATGAGGCGTTGCATGCGGCCTTCGCCGAGATGGCCGGACGGCCAGGCGTTTGGCGGCTGATCCAGCAGGGCAAGCTGCACATGGATCGTGTGCGGCGGCTGAGCCTGCCGATGCACAATCAGATCCCGCGTCTGATCGCGCAGCACGAAGCTGTGCTGGCGGCGTTGGAGAAGCATGACGCGGAGGGCGCGGAAGCGGCATTGCGCCAGCATTTGCGCGAGGTCTTCACCACCATCCGCGATCTCGGCCTCGATCCGGCGCGGACCGAGGCCGCGCGCGAAGCCGGGCTGATCGGAAACGGTCGCATAGGCAAGGAACCGCCCATGGAGAAGGCGTGAGATCGGAGGAGGGCCCCATGAATGAATCGCGAATGGTGATGCCGCGGCACGCCGCGAAAGCCGCATGAAAATCACCGACATTCACGCGACGACGGTCACTCTGCCGGCGGCGCCGCTTCGCCATAGCAACGGTGTGCATTGGGGGCGCTCCGTGCGCCCCGTGGTCGAGGTCGAAACCGATGAAGGCATCACCGGTCTCGGCGTCGGTCTCGATCGGGAAAAGCTCGGTCCCGATGCCGAGCTTTATCGGCGGCCCGGCTCCTCTCCCGATGACCGCGATCCGGTCCGGCCCGGTGGGTATCGGCTGGCGCCGAACATGGAATACGCCGCTCCGACGGTGGCAGCGATGCGGGAGCGCACATCACAGAGGTAATTCGGCAAAGGAGACGTCCATGCTCGCAAAACTGCGCTGGCAAATGGCAAGCCTGCTTTTTCTCGCCGGCATCATCAATTATCTCGACCGCGCCGCGCTCTCGGTGGCCGCGCCGCTTGTCAGCCGCGATCTGCATCTCGGACCGGGCGCGCTTGGGCTGATCTTCTCGAGCTTCTTTCTCGGCTATGCGCTCTTCAATTTCGTTGGCGGCTGGGCGGCGGACCGTTTCGGCGCCAAGCGTGTCTTCGCCATGGCGATGGCGCTCTGGTCGCTCTTCTGCGGGCTGACCGCGGCCGCAACCGGATTCGCTTCACTCTTCGTGATCCGCGTGATTTTCGGCATCGGCGAGGGGCCGCTCTGCGCGACGATGAACAAGCTCGTCAACAATTGGTTCCCACATCGCGAAGCCGGAACCGCGATCGGCTTCGTCAATTGCGGCACGCCGCTCGGCGGCGCGATCGCGGGACCCCTGGTCGGGCTCATCGCGGCGAGCTTCGGCTGGCGCGTCTCCTTCGTCGCGATCGGCCTGCTCGGGTTCCTCTGGCTTGGCTTTTGGGTGGCGCGCGTGGCGGAGCGGCCAGCGCAGCACCCCCGCATCAGCGCGGCGGAACAGGCGGAGATCCTGGAAGACCGTCCCATAAGCGCGGAAGGGCCGGCACGGCCGCTCGGCTTTTATCTGCGCCAGCCAACCGTGCTCGCAACAGCGATCGCTTTCTTCGGATATAACTACATCCTCTTCTTTTTCCTGACCTGGTTCCCGAGCTATCTGACGATGGCACGGCATTTGAGCCTGCACGACATGAGCCTGGCGACGGCATTGCCCTGGACGCTCGGCTTCATCGGGCTCTTGCTGGGCGGCTGGGTTTCGGATCTCGTCTTCCGCGGCACCGGCCGGCCCCTCTATGCGCGTAAGCTGGTGCTGACGGTGTGCCTCGCGATCGCGGCTTTGTGCGTGGCGCTGGCGGGGCTCGTGACCACGGTTGCCAGCGCGCTTGGCCTGATGGCCGCGGCGGTCTTCTTCCTCTATCTCACCGGCAGCACTTACTGGGCGATCGTGCAGGACACCGTGCGGGGCGAGAATGTCGGCGGTGTCGGCGGTTTCATCCATGCGGTCGCCAACTGCGCCGGCATCATCGGGCCGGCCGTCACTGGCTTCATCGTGCAGTACACTGGCGCCTTCACCAGCGCTTTCGTGCTGGCCGGCGGCATTGCTGTGGTGGGCGTGCTGGCGGTGACGATGCTGGTGCGGCCGCTCGCTTCGGGCGGTGGCGTGGCGAGGCCGGTGCTTGCCGCCGAGTGAACGGCTCTCCCGCGCGGCACTGCCGCATCTGGCGGGGGATGTGGTGCGGCCGGACCACGATCCGGCCGCGCTCCGTACCGGAATCGTTCATCTCGGCGTGGGCGCATTCCATCGCGCCCATCTTGCTTCCTATACCGATGCCCTTCTCGGCCGCGATGCGCGCTGGGGCATTTTGGGAGCAAGTCTCCGGCACCCGGATGTGCGGGACGCTCTGGCGCCGCAGGATTTCCTCTATGCCTTGGCACTGCGCGACGGCAGTGCGCATCCGCCCCGCGTAATCGGCGCCCATACGGGGATTTTGGTCGCACCCGAAGATCCAGCGGCGCTGGTGGCGCGAATGGCTGCGCCCGAGGTCGCGATCGTCTCGCTGACCGTCACGGAGAAGGGCTATTGCCGGACCGCAAGCGGAGATCTGGACATCGCGCATCCCGACATTGCGGCTGATCTTGCCGCCGCCAGGTCCGGCCCGGCGAAGACGCCGCGAAGCGTGCCGGGCTTCCTGGCGGCTGCGTTTGCGGCACGGCGAAAGGCCGGCATCCCGGCTTTCACGGTGCTGAGTTGCGACAATCTGCCGCACAACGGCGCGGCGCTGCGCCGCGTGGTGAGCCAGTTCGCCACGCTTACGGATCCGGATCTTGGAGCATGGATCGCGGAAGCGGCTGCATTTCCTTCCACGATGGTTGACCGGATCGTGCCGGCGACGACCGCTTCCGACCGCGCGGCAATCGCCCTCGCGCTCGGGGCCGAGGATGCCTGGCCGGTCGTCGCTGAGCCTTTCACGCAATGGGTGCTGGAGGCGTGTTTCCCTCTCGGCCGCCCGGCCTGGGAGGAGGCCGGGGCGACGCTGGTTGCCGACGTGCGGCCCTGGGAGGAGATGAAGCTTCGGCTGCTGAATGGCAGCCACTCCGCCATTGCCTATCTCGGGCAGCTCGCGGGCTGGGAGACGGTGGCAGAGGCGGTTGCCGAGCCGGCGCTCGCTTCGATGGTGGCCGACCTGATGGCGGAGGTGGCGCCAACCCTCTCGATGCCGGCGGGCATCGATGTGGCCGGCTATGAACGGGCCGTGCTGGCGCGTTTCGCCAATCCGGCGCTGAAGCATCGGACGGCGCAGATCGCCGCGGATGGGTCCCAGAAGTTGCCGCAGCGGCTGCTGGCGCCCGCGCGCGTGCTGCTGGCATCCGGGCGCGTGCCGAAGCGGATCGCGCTCGCGCTCGCCGCCTTCATCCGTTTCTGCCAGGGCCGCGCCGATGACGGCGGCGCGCTCGCGCTTTCCGACCCGGAGGCAGAGGCGCTCCGTGAGCGGGCGAGCCACGCCGGCACGAGCGTGGAGCGCGTGCGCGCGGTGCTGGCACTGCCGGCCCTCGGTGCCGCCGATCTCGTGCAGGACGAGGGTTTCGTGGCGGCCATCGCAGGCGCGCTGGAAGCGCTGGCAGAGGGCGGCGTGCGGGCGGCTCTGACGCAGGCATAATTGATTTACTTTCGAAACTATCTGCCGATGGGGCCGCACGTGTTGGCGGGATCGCGGCGGCCAGGCCCTCGCGATGGCGCTGAGACTTTGTGAGGTTGGGGCCGCGGTCTGGGTGAATTGAACGCATTCGGCCTTGCGCTTAGAATTGCGCCAATGGACACTGCGCGGGTCGAAGCCGTCTTTCATGTTCGGAGCGAGAGTCCGTCGATAGAGAGACGCGCCCGTGCCATCGCGATCGAGCAGAGCGTGGAGATGCCGCTCGAAGCGATCGACGATCCTGCGATTCTGCGCGACATTGTCGGAACGGTCGAAGGAATCCGCGATCTCGGCGGCGGGCTGTTCGAGGTGCGCATCGGGCTCGCCGTCGCGACGATCGGCGCGGATGCCGGGCAGCTCCTGAACATGGTTTTCGGCAATACGTCGCTGCAGGAGGACGTTCTTCTGCACGATGTGATTCTGCCGCCCGAGCTCGTGGCGGCCTTCGCCGGGCCTCGGTACGGGCTTGCCGGGCTGCGCCGGTTCGTGGGAGCGCGCGGGCGTGCCATGACCTGCTCGGCGCTCAAGCCGCAGGGGCTGGCGCCGGAGCGCCTGGCGGAGCTCGCCGGGCGCTTTGCCCGCGGGCGGATCGATTTCATCAAGGACGATCACGGCATTGCCGACCAGCCCTATGCGCCGTTCGCGGTGCGCGTGCCGGCGGTTGCCGCGGCCGTGCGGCGCGCTTCGGAGGTGAGCGGGCACCCGACGCGCTATCTGCCGAGCCTTTCCGGCGATCTCGACCGCATGCGGCGCCAGTTGCGCATCGCCCGCGAGGAAGGGCTGGTGGCCGTGCTGATCGCGCCGGTGCTTGCCGGTGTGGCGACGCTGCAGGCGCTGGCGCATGAGTGGCCGGGTATCGCCTTCTTCGCCCACCCGACCTTCGGCGGTGCGACGCGCATCTCTCCCGCGCTCCTCATCGGCAAGCTCTTTCGCCTTTTCGGCGCGGATGCGGTGATCTTTCCCAATTTTGGCGGGCGCTTCGGCTATTCGCCTGAGATGTGCCGCGCGCTCGCCGGCAATGCCACCGCGCTCAATCCGCGCCTGGCCGCCAGCGTGCCGGTGCCGGCGGGCGGGATGACCCGCGAGCGGGTGCCGGAAATCCTCGATTTCTATGGTCCGGACACCATGTTGCTTCTGGGTGGCAGCCTGCTCGCAGCGGGTGCCGGGCTGACCGAGGCGACGCTCGCCTTTACCGAAGCTGTCGCCCGGCATGAGCAAGGCCCGGGATAAGCCGAGGATTTGGTAAGCCAAGGATTGCCGAGATGAGCGATGAGCCGAGCGCGCAACTGCGCGCCTTCCTGCCCGAATTTCGCTGGGAAGGGGTGGAGAACCGCCCCTACAAGGAGGAGGGAAGCGCTCCCTTCCGCGCGATTGCGCGCCAGGTCCTCTTTACCGAGGAGGGGCTCGATTGCGAGCTCCGCTATTTCGAGATGGCGGCAGGCGGCTATTCGACGCTTGAGCGGCACAAGCATATGCATGGGGTGATGATCCTGCGCGGGCACGGCCACTGCCTGCTCGGCGATGAGGTCCGTGCGGTGAAGCCATTCGATCTCGTCACCATTCCGGCCTGGACCTGGCACCAGTTCCGCGCGAGCGGGGATGAGCCGCTGGGCTTTCTCTGCATGGTCAACCGCGAGCGGGATCGGCCGCAATTGCCGAGCGAGGCCGAGCTTGCCGCGCTGAAATCCGTCCCCGAGGTGGCCGCCTTCCTCGCCGGCTGAAGCCACGGAGACAGGCTGGCGAGGCCGGCAGAGTGAACCTCGCGCAACAAGATCCCTAAGCCCATGCGCCGGGAGATGGACATATTGTCCTCCCCCCAGGCACGGCTTATTGCCGGTCTCGTGCGCCGGCCCCATCTGCGCGGGCAGCGCCCGCGCCTGGGAGGGAACTGATGGATTACGAGGCCTTTTTCCGCCGGGAACTGGACACTCTGCGCGGGGAAGGGCGGTACCGGGTCTTCGCCGATCTCGAACGGATGGCCGGCAAATTTCCACGGGCGTTGCATCGGGACGGCGCGGCGCCGGCCGAGGTCACCGTCTGGTGCTCCAACGATTATCTCGGGATGGGCCAGCATCCCGCCGTGCTGGCGGCGATGCACGCGGCGCTCGACCGCGCCGGCGCGGGTGCGGGGGGCACGCGCAATATTGCCGGCACGAACCACGAGCATGTGCGGCTCGAGGCGGCGCTGGCCGCGCTCCACGGCAAGGAGGCGGCGCTTCTCTTCACCTCCGGCTATGTCGCGAACTGGGCGGCGCTTGGCACGCTCGCGGCGCGGATGCCGGGCATCGTGGTGCTGTCGGATGAGGCGAACCATGCCTCGATGATCGAGGGGATCCGCCACAGCCGGGCCGAGCGGCATATTTTCGCGCATAACGATCCCGAGGATCTCAGGCGGAAGCTTGCCGGGATCGCGCCCGGCCGGCCCAAGCTCGTGGCCTTCGAATCGGTCTACTCGATGGATGGCGATATCGCGCCGGTCGCCGCGCTCTGCGATGTGGCGGAGGCGCATGGCGCGCTCATCTATTGCGATGAGGTGCATGCGGTCGGGCTCTATGGCGAGCGGGGCGGCGGCATTTCCGAGCGGGAGGGCGTGGCCCACCGGATCGAGGTGATCGAGGGAACGCTCGCCAAGGCGTTCGGCGTGATCGGCG
>DASZQO010000209.1:0-5414 GCA_035549615.1 Acetobacteraceae bacterium | reverse complement strand
ATCGCCTATTCGCCGGCGCGCCAATCATCCTTCAAGCTCATGGAGGAGCTTGCCTACTACAAGAACCCAAAAATCCGCATGTGGCCCTACATGCCGACGAACCCGCCCCACCTGAAGCAGGCAATCGCGAAGAACGTGGCGTTCTGGTCGAATTACGGACCCCAGCTCGACCAGCGATTCTCCTCCTGGCTTGCCACCTGAGGCGGCGATGCCGGGCAGCGCCGCCTCCGCCACAACGGCACCGGGGCTGCCGGCCGCGGAACGCGCCGCGCTCAGGCACAGCCTGCGCCGGGCGGAGCGGCGAAAGCGGCTTGGTGCGTTCCTGCTGACGCTGCCGCTGCTTGCCTATCTCCTGCTGCTCTTCGTCATTCCGCTCGGCGGCATGGTGTGGCTGAGCCTCGCCAACCCCACGCTCTCCGTGCAAATGCCGCGCACGGTGGCCGCCCTGCGGCATTGGCAACCCCGGCAGGCGAATCCGGGCGCGCTTCCGCCCGAGGCCGCCTATGCCGCGGTGGCAGCGGATCTCCGCGCGGCCTTTCATGCCCATATGTTCGGCCGCATCGCCAAGCGCCTGAACGAGGAATGGCCAGGCGCCTTCGGCGTGATCAGCAAGACGACGTTCCGCACCACCCGTCTGCCGCCGCAGTCATCCTGGAAGAAGGTGCTGGAGGGGATCGATCCCGCCTGGGGCGAGCTCGCGTTCTGGCGGTTGCTCAAGCGCGAGAGCGCGCCCGTGACAGCGGATTTCTATCTCGCCGCGCTCGACCTGCAATATGGACAGAACGGCAATATCACACGGGTGCCGGCCTATGAGCGCATCCATCTGCTCCTTTTCCTGCGCACCGCGTGGATGAGCGCGCTCATCACCCTGCTCACCCTCGTGCTCGGCTATCCGCTTGCCTACTGGATCTCGCGCATGCAGGAGCGGCGGGCCAATATCGTCATCATCGCCGTGCTCCTGCCGTTCTGGACATCGCTGCTCGTGCGGATCGTCGCCTGGATCGTGCTGCTGCAATCACACGGGGTGGTGAACTCGGTCCTCATCGCCGCTCATTTGGCCTCGGCGAACAACCCGCCCAAGCTTATCTATAACCGCCTCGGCACCGTCATCGTGATGACCCAGGTGTTGCTGCCCTTCACGGTGCTGCCGCTCTACAGCGTCATGCGCGGAATCCCCGATTCCTATGTCCGCGCAGCAGTCTCCCTCGGCGCGCATCCCTGGCGCGCCTTCTGGAAAGTGTTCGCGCCGCTTTCTTTGCCCGGCGTCGGCGCGGGTGTCCTGCTCGTCTTCATCCTGGCTCTCGGCTACTACATCACGCCCGAACTCGTCGGCGGCCAGAGCGGCCAGTTCATCAGCAACCGCATCGCATTCAATGTGCAGGAGTCGCTCAACTGGGGGCTCGCCGCGGCCCTTGGCACGATCCTCACAGGGGTGACCCTTGTTTTGTTCGTGATCTATAACCGCATCATCGGCATCGGCCGGATCTCGCTCGGATGAGCGCGGGGATCCCCTCCTCCGCGAGCCTGATCGAGAGAGGATGGTTCTATCTCCTCCGCGCCTATGGGCTGATCGTCCTGTTCTTTCTGGTCGTACCCCTCATCGTCATCATTCCGCTCGCATTCAACGCCTCGCCCTATTTCGTGTTCACCCACAAGATGCTGGCGCTCGATCCCGCCGGATATTCGACCCGCTGGTACATGAAATTCTTCACCGATCCGGACTGGCTGCGGGCGGTGAAGAACAGCTTCATCATTGCCCCGATCGCGACCCTCATCGCCACCTCGCTCGGAACGCTCGCCGCGCTCGGCCTCACACGCCCGCACATGCCGTTTCGCACGGCGATCACAAGCATCCTGATCCTGCCGATGATCGTTCCGCTGATCATCACCGCAACCGCATTGTTCTTCTTCTTCTCCTACCTGCACATCGTGAACACCTATCTCGGGATCATCGTCGCACACTCCATCCTTGGCGTCCCCTTCGTCGTGATCACGGTGGGCGCCACGCTCAGCGGGTTCGATCAGCGGCTTTACCGCGCCGCGCTGAGCCTTGGCGCCTCGCCGGCGCAGGCCTTCTTCAAGGTGACGATGCCGCTGATCATGCCCGGCATCGTCGCGGGCGCGCTCTTCGCTTTCATGACCTCCTTCGATGAGGTGGTGATCGTCCTTTTCATCGCCGGCCCGGGGCAGACGACCCTGCCGCTCCAGATGTGGACCAATCTCCGCTATACGATCGACCCCACCATCCTCGCGGTGGCGACACTGATCCTGCTGATCGCTGTCCTGCTGCTCCTCGGGCTCGAGCTTGCGCGCCGGCGGGGCCAATCCCTGCGCGGGCTGACACCGTCCTGATCACAAAGAAAAGCTTTAAGAAAGCCGGCGGAATCGGGGCGCGCAGAGATTCGCCAGACTCCGGACATTGACCGGGAAAGGAAAGCGCGAGCGTGACGGCCAAAACTTGTCACGATTCGAATGGAGCCTGGCGCGTGTTCCGTCAAACGGAACACGCGCGAGCCTTGTTTTGCCAACCAGATTCACGCGCTCCCGGATCGCTCCGCGATCCCGTCAAGCGCGATCTGTTCGAGATTTTGCCGGCGCGAGGCGAATTGTCCTTCCCGCGTTTGCGAAGTCGCCGCCCATCGGTGTGCACGCGGCCACGAAGATGCCATGAAATCGTGGCTTCGCTTGCGCAGCGCGTGAAAAGCGCGCGCAGCTGCACTGGGCATCGGGATATGAACGGCACTGCGCCGCATCCCCTCGCCCCGCCTCCTGTCGCGGGAATTCCCTACCCGCGCTGAGTGGAGATGCGCGCCCGGACGAAACCGGGTTTCAGCAACGGGCTGGCACAGGGTCTCATGCCTTGCCGCCATGCCCGCATCTCGATGAGAGGGCTGATCCGATGGAAGCCAGCACCGACAGATCCCCCGCACCGCCAGATCTCGAGTCCATGGAGGGATTCGCCACCTACATCGCCAATGCGCGGGCAAGCGGCGATCCGGCGGTCATCGACGCAGCATTCGCGACACTTGCGCGCAGAGGCGGGAGAAGCTGGGCGGATCTCGCGCCCGGCGGGCCGGATGATGAACCCGAACCGACCCGACCATGCCAGTCTCCACGCGCAGAGCAGACCCGGCCACAGCAGGCACGCAAAACGACCGGGAAGCGCGCGAATCCGCTCGGGAACACAATCAAGGGCCTGTTCCGCCGGAGCGGAGCTCAGCCGGCGGCAAAGACCGAAACGGCACAGCCGGAGGCGGCGAGCGCATTTTCTCTCTCGCCGGACATTCCGCCCGAGATTTCGGCTCCGGCAAAAATTTCTCTCTCCGTGGAGCCCGGGATGTCAGCAAGGCTCTCGTCCCCGCGGCCGCGCAGACCCCCTCACGGACGCAACCCGCGAAGACGGGCGCGGCGTTATATCTTGTCCGCGATCGCGGTGGCGGGCGTGCTCGCCGCGCTATCCGTGGGCTCTTCCCTCAATCTCTCCGTTTTGCCGACGCGGGAGTGGAATGCGTCCGCTCCCGCTCTCCTATCCCGCTCTCGCTCTTTGCTTTCCCGCCTGATCGGGACCTCCGGTGATTTCCCCTCCGGTCATCACGCGCCGGGCGTTGGGCACGCCGCGCCGACGCCTTACGCGGCTGGGCATGAACCGGCTTTCACGCCGCCGAACGATGGAAACCCTCGCCAGAATGGCGGCCTCGCTGCCCAGCGCGACAAGCTTGCGGCGGAGCTGCGGACACTCGCCGCCCAGATCGCGGAACAGAACACGCGCTTCAACGAACTCCGTGCGCGAACCGGGGAGGCCGCCCAGGAACTTGCGGCGATGCCGGAGATCAGCGCCCATATCGCGCGGGACACCGGCACGCTCAGCACGCTTCAGGCCGAACTCAAGCAGGCCCGGCAGAAGCTTGCGTCCTTGCGGGCACAAGAGAGGAGCGCGCGCGCCGCGCCGGCGCGGACGAGCCCTGGCCGGACGGGCGTTGCCCCGGCGCACCTCGCAACATCTGCGCCGCCGGAGACGCGATATGATCCGGTGCGAAGCCTGGAGCGACAGTGGCGACGCGAAGGCGCGCAACTGATCGCCGCGCGCAGCGCCCTCTCCACGGGCGATTCCGCGCACGCCAGACAGTGGATCGAGGCTGTGCAGACGGAGCTCGTCTTCCAGCCGGTCTCGCCGGGCAGCCCGATCCCTGGGCCCGCCAGCAGCAACATTCCGGCGCGGCTCCTCGGGCAGGCGATCGCCCTTCTGAATGTGGGCGCGACATCCTCCGCCATGGTCCTGCTCGATCGCGCGATCGCTTATCTCGATGCCACGCCCGTCCCGACAGCGGGGGCCTCTTCCATCAGCCCCGGCTGAGCGCCTCCCTCCGCCATTGCTGATCACCGGTACTGTTCACCGGCGCCTCGCAAGCCCTCCTCGCAAGCCCTCCGGCGGTCTCGACCGGCAGGCTCCGTTTCGGGCACGATGGTTCAGTCTTGGTGTTTCATGCGTCTTCGAGAGAAGATTGTTGCCTATAGCCGGAACTTGGTAGGTGGAGATTTTTTCTCTCGCCCGCCGCGTGCTTCTCGGTCATCACCATCGGGAGACGGAGTGACGAGGAGGGCGGGAACCGGATGCATGGCGCGTGGCTGATCGATCCGCTTTACGCTGTCTCCGGCCTGCTTGTCGGCATTCTTGTCGGCCTCACCGGTGTCGGTGGCGGCTCTCTGATGACCCCGCTCCTGATCCTGATCTTCGGGATGCATCCGGCTTCGGCGGTCGGCACCGATCTTCTCTACGCGGCGATTACGAAAAGCGCCGGCACGATCACGCACCACAGCAACAATGCCGTGGCGTGGAGGATCGTGGGTTGGCTCGCCGTTGGCAGCCTGCCGGCGACGATCCTCACCATTCTCGCCTTGCGGTATTTGGGCACGACCGGACCCGGGGCCGCTTCCGTGATCTCCATCACCCTCGGCGTCGCGCTCGTGCTGACCGCCGGCATGCTTCTCTTCAAGGGCCCGATCGTTCGCGCGGCGGTGCGCCGCAATCCGGATTTCGGCCTCAGGACCTCGATCACGGCCACGATCGCGGTCGGGTTCGTCGTCGGCGTGCTGGTTTCGATCTCCTCTGTCGGCGCCGGCGCGGTCGGCACCTGCGCACTCTTTTTTCTCTATCCCCGGCTTCCGGCCGCGAGGATCGTCGGCACGGACATCGCCCATGCGGTGCCCCTCACGCTGCTCGCCGGGCTCGGCCACGCCTGGCTGGGCACGGTCCATCTCCATATCCTCGTCTCGCTGCTGGCCGGATCCATTCCCGGCATCGTGGTGGGCAGCCTCGCCACGCGCTTCACCTCGGAAGCCGTGCTCCGCCCGGCGCTCGCCGTGGTCCTGGCCCTCGTCGGCGTGAAGCTTCTCGGCTAGTGTCCTGCCCCTGA
>DASZQO010000208.1:0-4800 GCA_035549615.1 Acetobacteraceae bacterium | reverse complement strand
CATCGATCAGGCTGTCGCTTGGAAGCTCGGAAGGCCAATGCTCCACGCCGCGCACCGCATTGGGATTGCGCGTGACGAGGTCGCGCTTGATGAAGGGGAAGTCAAACTCTTCGAGAAGCACCCGCCAGGCGTGATGGGTAGGGTTCATCGGTGCGCGCCGCGCGTGCGGCCCGTCGCCGGCATCGATCGCGGCCGCCCGGACAATGTCATAGGAAAACAGGCTGAAAATCGCGTGGCCGCGCGCGGCCATACAGCGGGTCAGCCCGTATTCTCCGCGCCGGACCATCAGCCATTCGCTGTGCGAGAGCTTGAGCTGGCGCAGGAAAGAAAGAACATCCGTGACCGCGGCCGGTCCTTCCGCGAGGACGAAATAGGATTGAAGATGCGGCGGCCCCATCCGGCTGTCCGTCAAGCCGATCAGGCCCGGACCATGTTCCCGCATCCGCTTGATCAGGCGATCGATCGGGCGGAATGGGCCAAGCACGCTGTCATTGACCAGCAGAAGCTCCGCCGGTGGACCAAGCGCCTTCACGGCCAGGTCTGCGGCGTCGCGCCAGGCTCCGAAATCCCGGCCGAAACTGCGGCGATGGATGATGAGCCGCGTGAGAGGAAGCAGATTCCGGATATCATCCTCGCTCAACCTGGTGGACATGGTGACGAAGACGACGTCGAACCCGGCATCGTCATACAGAGCCAGTTGCCGGAGAATCATTTCGTGGACACGTCCGGCCTCGGAGTAATGGGCGTAGATGGCAAGCCCATTCCCGGGGCGTGCGGCCTGCCGCCCGGCGTAACATTGCCGGATTCGATTTTCTGCCCTGCTCGATTCCCTCACATCCGCGATGGTCGCGCGGGCGAGTTCGGCAAGAACGGGAGCGAACCGACGAAGCCGCCGGCGCCTGTCCCAAAGCCCCGCGAGCATCCAGGCCAGGCGGTGGTGCAGCGTAGGGCAGGCAATCAGGCCGATTTCGCCGGCTTCACGCGCGGTGAGGGAGATTGCAGCACGGTATCCGCCGTCACGCGGCATGGGCGAGCGCCGTGGCGTAGAATGAGGCGATGGCGTCCCATGCCGCCGCTTCGTTCCATCCCCGGATTTCAACCCGATCGGTATTGATCCTGGCCTCGGGCTCGGCGAACTCCGTCTGCTCCCGCATGGCTAGGGCGCAATCCCAACCTGTCCGCCTCCGGATTTCGGTGGCAAAACGCTCCGCGAAGGCCCCCTGGGTCCCGACATAGAAGCTTGGATTCAGGCGGATGAATCCCGAAGCTTCGGCCACGGAGGCAGCGAATTGCGCGTAGGCCCGGGCGAGAAGATCGACATGGATATTGTCGCGAACATAAGCGGGGGTGCGAACCTCGGCCACCGCGCCCGATCCCCATTGCTTCATCAGATAGGCGCAGAACCGCGGCTCCTCATACGGCCCAAACGGGTTCGGAATCACGAATTTTCCAAGCGGCACGCCCAATCGGGCACACCAATCCCGCGTTGCCGAAGCGGTGAGGGTCTTGGAAACACCGTAAGGAGAGAAGGGCGCAAGCGGCTCTGTTCCGGCCCCTTCATCCCCTTCGAAGACCGAGCCCGTCAGCACCATCCCGCGAAGCCCGCGCATTTCCCGTAGCACGGAAGGCAGGTTCCGCGTGTTGGCCGATACCGCGCGCTCCACATCGAACGTTGGGGACCGATAATCGCCCACTTCGGCAGCGTGATGGCAAAGAAGATCCCAGCTTCCCGCCCGGCAAAGATCGAGAAAGCCCTCCTCCCCGAAGGTCAGGCCGAAGACGCGCTCCGCCACCTCGGAGAGCTTCGCCACCCGGCGGGCGCGCATGGAGTCCCCATAGCCCTCAGGTGACCGGCGCAATGCCGCGACCACATGGTGGCCGGCGGCGTGCAGCTCGCGGGCGAACCAGAACCCTGTAAAGGAGCTCGCGCCGGTGAGCAGAATCTTCACGGGAGCGCCTCAAGCGAAAGTTCCCTGAGCCGCCCGGAATCGCTGCCAGCGGGATCATAGTCCGGCCAGGCACGGTCCTTGTCCGAAAGCTCGGTCGGCGTGGTGGCCCAGCCTATGCCGAAGCGCGGATCATCGAAACGAATCCCCCGCTCATGCTCCGGGGCATAGAAGGCGCTCACCAGATAGAGCACTTCGGTCTCGTCGGTGAGCGTGATGAAGCCATGTGCAAAACCGCGCGGCACATACATCATCACGCGGTTCTGGGCGGTGAGCTCCGCGCCGAACCACCGGCCAAAGCTCGGGCTTTCCGGGCGCAAATCGATGATCACATCCTGCAATGCGCCGCTCAGGCACCTCACGAGCTTAACCTCGGCAGCCGGCGGCAATTGATAATGCATGCCCCGAAGGGTGCCGCGCCTGGCACTGAACGACGTGTTGGCCTGGACGAAATGCGACTCAAGCCCGGCCGCGGCAAACTCATGCTCGCAAAAGAGACGGGCAAAGAATCCCCGCTGATCGCCCCGCCGGTCCAGCTCGACCAGATAAGCGCCGGCAAGGGGGGTGGGAAGAAACCTCATGCCGCGAGATCCCGGACCGGAGGAAGACGCCAACGCAGGGAAGCCGAAAGGTGGCCTTCATCAATCAGGCGATCGAGCACCTTCAGGCGCATCAGGGAGGAATTGCGGAAATCGCCATCCCGGAAATCGATGCGGCGGAGGCCGGCCGCAAGCCGCGCGATCGTTTGATCGAGGCTGGATTGCGGCTGGTGCCGAGGGGCGAGCTTGCGGAAAAGAGAAAAATCCACGCGATAAGACCGGTTGTCAGGCAGGGCAGCTTCATTGATGGAAATTCGCGTCCCCGGAAGTGACGCCGCGACCGCGCGCGCGAGATCCTTAATCTGAAAATTCCAGGCGTCGCTGCCAATATTGACCGACAGGCGCTGCCCGCCATCGCGCGGGTCGCGGTTCATTGCCCATTCGATCGCGCGCGCCATGTCGGTAACTTCGATGAGAGGCCGCCATGGCGTGCCGTCAGAGAGGACGACAATCTCACCGGTCGCGAGCGCGGACGCAACAAAATCGTTCAGAACGAGATCCAGGCGCAACCGGCCGCTCATGCCGCAGGCGGTGGCGAAGCGAAGGCATGTCACCGTCATGTCGCCAAGACCGGCGCCCTTCAAGCCTTCCTCCGTCGCGACTTTCGAGCGGGCATAGGCGGTCAGCGGGCAGGTGGGATCGCTCTCGCGCCGCGCACCGGCATCTGCGCGACCGTAGATCGAGCAGGAGGATGCGAAAATGAAACTGCGCACGCCCGCCTGCGCCGCAAGTGCGGCCAGCCGGAGGGTCGCGTCTTTATTGATCTCCTCGGTCACGCTCTCGAACCGGTTGCCCATAGGATCGTTCGAGATGGCGGCAAGATGCACGATCACGTCGATGCCACTGAGAAGAGAAGCCGGAAGGTCGCGCACATCGCCGAAATATTGCCGGGTGAGTCCGGTTTCCGGGGCGGGGCCGCCGGCAGTGATGCAATGGGCGAAAAAACCCGTATCGTAGCCGAGGAACTCCGCGGCAGGCAGGGCGGTGCGAAGATGCACCGCGAGCACCGATCCGACATATCCGAGATTGCCCGTGATGAGTACACGCATGAGGTGCCCTGCGCTCCTACCAGATTTTCCAGGGAGCCTGCCCGTGAGCCCAGAGATCCTCGAGAAGGCGCTTATCGCGCAGGGTATCCATCGGGTGCCAGAAGTTGCGGTGGAAATAGACGGAAAGCTGATTGTCGGCGGCCAGCCGCTCAAGCGGCTCATTCTCCCATACGGTGCTGTCCCCTTCGATGTACGAGCCGACTTGAGGGGAGAGCACGAAGAATCCGCCATTGATCCATCCGCCATCCCCTGAAGGCTTTTCCCGAAAGCCGGTCACACGATTGCCGAGACATTCCAGGGCGCCAAACCGGCCTGGCGGCTGTGTCGCCGTGACGGTGGCAAGCCGGCCTTCCGCGCGGTGCAGGGCCACCACCTTGGTGACATCCACATCCCCGACTCCATCACCATAGGTAAGACAGAAATCGGGATCGTTGCCGATATAAGGAAGAGCGCGCTTGATCCGCCCGCCCACCATCGTCTTCTCGCCAGTGTCGATCAAGGTGACGGTCCAAGGTTCGGCAAAGACCTGGTGGACCTTCATCCTGTTGGTTCCAAGGTCGAACGTGACGTCGGAGTTATGCAGGTAATAGTTCGCGAACCATTCCTTGATCATGTACCCCTTGTAGCCAAGACAGATGATGAACTCCGTAATGCCGTGGACGGAGTAGATCTTCATGATATGCCACAGAAGCGGCTTGCCACCGATCTCGATCATCGGTTTCGGGCGCACCGCCGTCTCCTCCGAGAGGCGGGTGCCAAGCCCGCCCGCCAGAATCACGGCCTTCATGGCGTCCGGCCCGGCACCCCGGCCGTCAGCAGGCACCGGCCATCGTCCGTCTGCTCGGTCATCAAGGGCCCGTTTGATCTCACCGCGGGATACCGCAATTTATTAATTTATGATGATAACGTTATCGCAATGTGACGTCAACAACACGATCTTCAACAAGAAGATACATGGCGCATCATCACAAGGGAATTTGCATCGATACTATATCGGTCTCTGTTGAATAAATTGACTTTGCAAAGAAAACACACGGTGGCACCTGAGTGTTCCGGGAGAAGATCGGGCTATTCTTCCCCGTTCTCATGGTGCCGGGCCTGTTCGCCATCTATTTTCTTGCCGTTCGTATGGCCGGCATCCTCCCCCGGGAAGCCAGCCTCCTGGGGCGCGCGCAATCCACGCATGCGAAGGTTGTGGCGATAGAG
>DASZQO010000207.1:0-4482 GCA_035549615.1 Acetobacteraceae bacterium | reverse complement strand
TCGCCGCCGTTCGGCATAAAGAAGCCGCATGCGCCGGAGATGGCGGGCGAAATGTCCCTCATCCATGAACGCCGCGAGCGTCCCCTGCAATACAAGAGGAGCATAGGCGCCGGCATAGAAGACGGCGCTTTCCACTCGCTCGGCCAGGGCCCGTGGCAGCACGACGAAACCGATGCGGAGCGCCGGAAACACGGCTTTCGCGAAAGTCCCGAGATAGATCGTGCGGCCTGCCGCGTCCAAGCCCTGGATGGCCGGCAGGGCGGGGCCAGTGAAATGATACTCGGCATCGAAATCATCTTCGATGATCCAAGCACCGCTCCGTCGCGCCACCTCCGCGAGCTGCCGCCGATGCTCGACCGTCATGGTGACACCGAGGGGGGCATGACAGGAGGGCGTAAGATAGATGAGGCGCGGCAGCATCCCGCCAACGCGATCCGCGTGCCAGCCCTGTTCATCCACGGGCAGTGCGACGACCGAGGCACCGGCGGCGGCGAATGCGCTATGGGCACCGGTCTAGCCCGGCTCTTCCATCCAAACCGTGTCGCCTGGATCAACCAGCAGCCGCGCCAGGAGGTCGAGCGCGGCCTGGGCCCCGGTGGTCACGATCACCTGGTCCGGATCGCACCGCACGCCGCGGGACGTGGCGAGGTTGCGGGCGATCGCTGCCCGCAGCGGAGGATGGCCGGAGATTGAATGATAGCCGAAATAATGCTGCGTCGTCGCCTGAAGCTGGCGCGAAAGCAGCTTGCGCCATGTCTTGAACGGAAACTGGCGAAGATCCGGCGTGCCGGGGTGGAAGGCAACCTGACCGGGGATCGCGGTGCGGACGATCTGGCCGGCCATCAAGGTCCCCCGGCGGGACAGCATATCCGCCGCGCCGGCGTCGGGGACGGCCTGCGAGACGGTATCCGGCGGCGCGCTGAGCGAGGCCAGAATCTGGCAGCGGCTCCCGTGGCGGGCCACCACCAGTCCATCGCTCTCAAGCTGGGCATAGGCGGCAACCACGGTGTTGCGGGAGACACCGAGATGTTCCGCAAGCCGCCTCGTCGCGGGCAGCCTTGTTTCCGGCGTCAGGATGCGGTGGACAATGAGGTCACGGATATAGTCGTAAAGCTGACGATGCAGCGGCATCGTCGCCGAGCGATCGAGCACCGAGCCGTCGAACAGCAGGTCTCCCATCCGGGAAGTGGTCCCTTCGCTTTCGGCCCAACTGGACCTGGATCGAGTATTCACCAGGTCGTTAGCATTGCTCAACCAATTTCATGATCCTTCCCACGGAATGTGTGCAAGTGCGTATGCCGTTCGGCCACCCTCTTGCCGTGTGCTCTCCGTGTCCGGCCGGCACGCGCAGGCATCGGTGCTAACCGCCTGTTACGGTAATGAAATCTACGGCTTGCCGCGCATCCAAACTGCGAGAACTGCTCCATGAACTCCATTGACCAGATTGCCCGCCCGAATGCACCAGCACTGCTGAGCGAGGCGTTCGCGCATTGCATTTTTCCGCTGACGAATATGGCGGAGCTCGCCCAGGACGGGCCGACCATCTTCGCGGAGGGTTCGGGCGCCACGCTAAGCGATGTCAACGGCAAGCTCTATCTCGACATGATGGGCTCCGTCTCGCGTGCCAACTCCCTCGGCTATGGCAACGACGAGATCGCGCGCGCGATGTACGAGCAAGCGCGGCGCGCCCACTATGTCGGCACTGGGAGCGCCCTCAGCGAGCCCATGGTCAAGCTCGCTTCCAAGGTTGCGTCGCTGGCACCTGGGCAGCTCTCGAAGATGATGTTCGTGAGCGGCGGTTCGGAAGCGGTGGAAACGGCACTCAAGATTGCCAAGCAATACCAGCAGCAAAGCGGCAACAAGCCGCGTGCCTACAAGACGATCTCGCGCTGGAACGCCTATCACGGGGCGACGATGGGGGCGCTTTCGGTGACGGACTGGCTCGGGGTGCGCGAGGTTTTCGATCCCCGCGTGCCCGGCCATAGTTTTGTTGCCAATCCTTCCTGCTATCGCAATCCCTATGGCATGGAGGATGACGAAGCCTACGCGGAACTGTGCGCTAAGCATCTTGAGCGGCAGATCCAGTTCGAGGGGCCGGATCTGGTGGCAGCCTTCATCGGCGAGCCGATCATGCAGGCGAATGGCGTGCAAATCCCACCCAAGAGCTACTGGCAGCGGGTGCGGGAGATCTGCACCAAGTACGGCGTCATGATGATCGTTGACGAAGTGATCTGCGGATTCGGACGCGTTGGCTACTGGTTCGTGTCGGAGTATTTCGGCATCGAGCCGGACATCATGACGATGGCGAAAGCGATCACGGCTGGCTATGCGCCCATGGGCGCCGTGATCACGCGCAATGAGATCGCCGACGCGATCCCGCTCTTCCGCCACGTCCACACCTTCAGCGGCCATGCCGTTGCTTGTGCCGCGGCCAATACGGTGATCGCGATCAAGGAGCGCGAGGGGCTGATCCCGCGCGCGCGGGAGAACGGCGCATATTTCCTGGCGGCGCTCAAGGACGCGGTCGGCAAGCATCCGATCGTAGGCGACGTGCGCGGCCTCGGCCATTGGCACGCGATCGACTTTACGGCGGACAAGAAGACGCGTGCGCCCTTCACTGACGACACCGTGAAGGCGGTGGTGCGGCGGATGCGCGAGCTTGGGGTCATCGCGGGCGCCATGGGCACGGCCGTCGAGATGGCGCCGCCGCTCATCGTGACCCGGGACGAGCTCGACCGCGCCGTCGCCGTTGCCGCCCAGGCCATCGAGGAAACCGCGCGCAGCCGCGGATTGGGCTGAGCCACCAAGGCCGGCCTGCCAGACCGCATCTCGGCAAGCCGCGAGACCGGGGAGGAGTCTCCCCGGAGAATGGCATTGCCCGCGCACCGGAGCGGTCTGCGCTCGCACAGGCTTGCGCCGACCGCTCCATGGACTTGCCTGGCGGACCGCGTCTGGCGATCAAAGGCGAGAAGCCGCATCCCGCAACCGCGCCATCGAGCCCCGGTGGAGCGGGGGGCGGCGGAATCCCGCAAGGACAGTGCTTTCCGGCTTTTCTCTGATAGCCAGGCATCTCTGCAACCGCCTTTTGCCATCAAGTATCCAGAGTTTCGTGCATTGCCTTCGCCTGCCATGCGCAAGCCTGGCGGCTGGGCAAGATTCGCGAAGCAGACCAAGACCATGGACGCGGGCTCCGCTTGCCTCGTGGTCCGCAGCCACAGTTGAGGGCATTGATGACCTGGCGTCGTACGCTCGTCCTGAGTCCTCCTGGCCGGATGGAACAGGTTTCCACGTGGATCGCCTTCTTCATTTCGGGATTCGGCACTGCCGCCTGGGCCCCGCTTGTACCTTTCGCGAAGGCACGGGTTGGTCTCGGAAACGGGACCCTCGGGCTTGTGCTTCTCTGCCTCGGCGCGGGCTCGATCATGGCGATGCCGCTCTCAGGCACGGCCACCGCCCGCTTCGGGTGCCGGGCCGTGCTCCTCACGGCAGCCGGCCTGATGTGTCTCGCTTTGCCGCTGCTCACGCTCGCGAGCAGCGCTTCTTTCCTGGCTGGGACATTGTTTCTGTTCGGCGCAGGCGCAGGCGCCCTCGACTGCACGACAAATATTCAGGCCATCATTGTCGAGCGGGCATCAGGCCGCCCGATGATGTCGGGCTTCCATGCACTGTTCTCCATCGGCGGTATCGTGGGCGCGGCTGTGGTCAGCGTGCTGCTCTCCTTTGGGGTAACTCCTTTCTTATCGGCCCTCGGCGTCGCCATCGGCATCGCACTGGCCATGTCACGTGCGGAAGCCCATTTTCTTCGTTACGGAGCAGCCGGAAGGGGCCCGCTCTTCGCAATCCCTCGCGGCATCGTGCTCTTCATTGGCATTCTTTGTTTCGTTGTCTATCTGACGGAAGGATCAGCGCTTGATTGGAGCGCCGTTTTTCTCACATCCGTGCGCGGTGTGAAGCCAGCTTATGCCGGCCTTGGCTACGTGGCCTTCGCCTCGATGATGGCGCTCGTTCGGCTCGGTGGAGATGGCGTCGTGCAGCGGTTCGGGCGCGGAAAAATCGTCGTCATGGGCGGGCTCGTTGCGGCCAGCGGCCTGGCGCTCGTTGCTTTGGTACCGGTCTGGCCGATCGGGCTTCTGGGATAT
Source organism: Acetobacteraceae bacterium (assembly GCA_035549615.1). Lineage (GTDB taxonomy): Bacteria > Pseudomonadota > Alphaproteobacteria > Acetobacterales > Acetobacteraceae > JAKAWQ01. The sequence goes on along the minus strand of DASZQO010000207.1, from coordinate 343 downwards.
GCGCTGGTTGGCGCCGGCTGCGCCAATCTTGTGCCGATCCTCATCACCTTGGCGGGCGGGCAGAAGGATATGCCGGAACATGTCGCCGTGCCCGCGGTGAGCACGCTCGGGTATGCGGGCATGCTTGCCGGCCCGGCGGCAATCGGTTTCCTCGCCCATGCCGCGAGTCTCTCTGCGGCATTTCTGGTCGTGGCGCTTCTGCTCCTCGGTGTCGGCATGAGCGGGTTCATCTTGCGAACACGCGTGACATGACGGGAGAAAATCGGCACGGCCTCGTTTGCCGTGGCAAGGCGTAAAAGACGGGGCCGCCGCAGCCGGCGCGTGATCGCCGGAGGTGGGATCA
>DASZQO010000206.1:0-3723 GCA_035549615.1 Acetobacteraceae bacterium | reverse complement strand
TCGATCACCGGATGGATGACGATGCCGCAGGCATAGGGCTTGTAGGTATTGAAAGCAGCCTCGAAGCGGTGGCCGAGATTCCCCGTGATCTGTTCCGGATCGAAGCGGGTGCTGACGATCTCGGCCCAGCCGCGGCGGCCTTCGATCGCGTCTTCCGCGGCGGTGAAGCCGGCTTGCGCGAGGAGCGCGGCCTGCAGGCCGCCCGCCGCGGCGTGGCCCGGATGGAAGCTCTTGGTCATGGTGCCGAACATCACGCGCAGCCCCGTGGGCTGGGTCGCGGCGAGGCCGAGCGCGCGGGCCATGCGTGTCTCATCGAGCCCGAGCAGGCGGCCGGCGGCGGCGGCGGCGCCGAAGATGCCGGCAGTGCCGGTGATGTGCCAGCCGCGATCATAATGCTCCGGAAAGACGGAGAGGCCGATGCGGCACTCGGCCTCGACGCCGAGGACCAGAGCGGTGATGAAATCCGCCCCGCTGACGCCGCCCCGCGCCTCCGCCAGCGCCAGGGCGGCCGAGGCGACCGGACCCATCGGATGGATAACGGTCGCGAGATGCGTGTCATCGAAATCGAGGACATGCGAGGCGATGCCGTTGACGAGGGCGGCGAGCAAGGCATCGGTGCGCTCGGCACGGCCGAGGATCGAAGCATGGGCGGGGCCGGCAAAGGGAGCGAGGGCGGCAAAGGCGTTGCGGGCGGCATCATGGTGCGCGCCGCCGATCGTGCAGCCGACCCAGTTCAGAAAGCCTCGATGCGCTTCCTTGCGGACGGCGGCCGGCAGATCCGCCGGGCGGGTCGCGGCAAGGTAGCGGGCGAGGGTTTGGGTGGCTCCCCCGGGTGCGGCACCCGCGCGGGCAGCGCCCGCAAAGAGCACAGGCGTGGAGGATTCGGGCATGTCCGACGGGGCGGGATGGGGGGTAGTGCGGGTTTGGGCTGGCATCGGGGGTCTCCTCCTCCGGATAGAACTTGCGGGATTGTCTGACATCCTGTCAATCTAGGGCAAAGATCGGGAGGACCGGATCATGGAGCCGCTGCTTTCGGAGCTCAGCCTGCTGCGCTCGCGCACGCTCGCCGAAGCGATACAGGAGGAGGTGCTGCGCCTGATCCGCAATGGCGCGCTCCGGACCGGCGAGAAGCTGGGCGAGGTGGAGTTTGCCGCCAAGCTCGGCGTGAGCCGCGCGACCATCCGCGAGGCGTTCCGCGCGCTCGGTGAAAGCGGGCTGCTCACGCTCGAGAAGAACCGGGGCGCGGTCGTGCGGGTGATTTCCCCGGCGGAGGCGGACGAGCTTTATGAAGTGCGGGCGGGGCTCGATGCGATGGCGGGCGCGCGGCTTGCCCCGCTGATCACCACCGAACAGCTCGAAAAGCTCGAGATGCTGCTGGCCGGGCTCACGGATTGCGCCTCTTCCTGCGATGTTGCCGCCTACTACCCGCTGAATGTCGCATTCCACGACAGCATCGTCGCGATGGCCGGCAACGCGACGCTGCTACGCCTCTATCGGCGGGTGATCAATCTCACGCATCTTCTGCGCCGGACAAGCTTCGCCGATGCGGAGAGCTTCGCGGCGTCTGCCGCCGAGCATCGGGCGATCGTCGATGCGCTGGCGACGCGCGATCCCCTGGCGGCGGCAGAGGCCATGCGCCGCCACGTGCACGCGGGCTATGCGCGCATGCAGAGCGGGCGGAGAACGGCGGCCGGCGCGGACGATGCGGCGGCGGACACGCTGGTGCTCGATGCGGGTGTGTAAGAACCCGTTTGAGAATGTGATCGCGATGGTCGTCCGGTGTGTCTTTCTGCGCTTGCGGGGCTGACGGCCGTTTTAAGGCCGTTCCGGTTCGCGAAGGCCGCGCCGGCAGTCGATCGCCCGCCCTCATCGCTGTTGCGAGGACGATTGCCGGGCGGCGCGGCGGACGGCGGCGGGCGTGGTGCCGCGCTGCCGCCGCAAGCTCCGGGTGAGCGCGCTCTGCTCCGAGAACCCGACCATCAGCGCAATTTCGGCGATCGGCAGCCGGGTGCTCCTCAGCAGCGCCTCTGCGTGATCAAGCCGGACCTCCGCCAGCATCTGCCCCGGCGTCCGCCCCGTCTCACGCCGGAAGAGCTCATGAAACCGGCTCACGCCGACACCACACGCCCTTGCCACCTCTGCCATGCTCAGCCGCTCCGCATGGCGTTGGCGCATCACCGCGAGCGCCTGGGCGCCGAAGTCCGACCATCGCCGGAGCGGGCTGGAAGATTGCCGGATCTTCCCTGCGATCAGCGCGGCAAGATGGCACTCTCCCTCCATGTCGAGACCGCCTGAGACCAATTCCCTCCACGTATAGCGGATGAGCTCCGCGAAGCTGTCGTCGAACAGGAAGAACGGAGATTCTGGCACCATCGACGGGCAAGTTCCGCGTGGGATATCGAGAACTATGAAGCGGTTCGCGCTGGATACGTGGAACACGTGCCGCGTGCCGCTGGCGATGATCACACCCTGCCGGCCCAAGATCGAGCCGGCCACGCCGCCGATCTCAATCTCCATCACGCCATCGACCGCCAGCACCGCCTGATGGAAACTGTGAACATGCGTATCCTCGTGGTCCGGATAGGATCGAAGCGAGAGCCGCATGCGCTCGGGTTCCATCCCTCCATCTCCGCTGCGCAACATCCGGTCCTTTCATAGGGGTGGAGAGAGGGTCAAACCGGACGAAGCCTCGGTCAAGACGCCACCGGAGGATCAGGATAGCACATCGCCGGCACCAGAGGTCCGCCCATGACGACAGAGCGTTGGATCAGCTTATGCTGTTTCGGAAACAGCAATAAACTGGCGCGCCGGATTTCGCGCGCTTCTCGCCCCGATCGCAACCGCTGCCGACATTTCGCGGCAAAGGCGGGAATCTCCCGCCGCAACGGAGTGCTTGCGCGCGAACCGGCGCGCCGCATCGGCGAGGCACCCCGTGACCCGCCAACCCTGCACGCCAGGCAACCGAGCTCGGGAAAATCCCGCTCGATCCAGGAGAAGATTCATGCGTCTTCATGATTTCCGCGTGCTTACCTTCGATTGCTACGGAACCTTGATCGATTGGGAGAGCGGACTTTTCGCCGCGCTCGGCCCGCTGCTCGCGAGGCTGCCCGCCCCGCCTGAACGCGAGGCCGTGCTCGCCCTGTTCGCGCGCCACGAATCGGCGCAGGAAGCGGAAACACCAGGCATGCGCTATTCGGAACTGCTGGGCAGGGTTCACCGGCGGCTCGCCGCCGAATGGGGGCTTGGCCCGGACGAAGAGGCCGAGCGCGGTTTCGGCGCCTCGGTGCCGGACTGGCCCGCTTTCCCCGATTCTGCGGAAGCGCTCGCGTACCTCAAGCAGCACTATCAGCTCGTCATCCTCTCCAACGTGGACAGGCAGAGCTTCGCCGCCAGCAATCGCCGCCTCGGCGTGAGCTTCGATGCCGTCTTCACCGCCGAGGATATCGGCTCCTACAAGCCCGATCCGGCCAATTTCCGCTATCTGATCACACACCTGGCGGACCGCGGAATCGCAAAGAAGGATATCCTGCATACCGCGCAGAGCCTCTATCACGATCATGTTCCGGCCCAGCGTGCCGGCCTCGCCACGTCCTGGATCGACCGCCGCCACGGCACGGCGGGCTTCGGCGCGACGATGAAGCCGCCGGAGGGCGTGCGCTATGATTTCCACTTCCCGAGCCTCGCGGCGATGGCGGACGCGCACCGGGCCGAGTCCGGCTGATC
>DASZQO010000205.1:0-8715 GCA_035549615.1 Acetobacteraceae bacterium | reverse complement strand
ACCGGGATGCCGGCGGCGGCGCAGGCGGCGAGGGCCGTGGCCGAGCGCTTGCCCGAGCCGCAATGCAGCACGACCGGCCTTCCGCCCGCGACGGGCAAGGCGGCGGGATCGAAGCTTGAGAGCGGAAAAAGAAGCGCGCCCGGAATCCGCTCGGCGGCATATTCCGCGGGCTCGCGCACATCGACCAGCGTGATCTCATGACGGATCAGCCGGTCATGAACTGCCTGCGGACCGAGGTCCTGGGAGGCTGCCGAATCTGTTTGCATGGCAAAATGATCCTCATGCCGAATCGCCCGCGCGATCCTTGATGTGCGTCAAGCCCGCGGCACCTCTCGCGCGATTGCGGCTTATCGGAGGGGGCGGAGCGCAATAGAGGCGAAAGAGCGTCTCGAGCACGGCGCGGGCGGGCTTGCTTGCCACGGAATACCAGATGGTCTGCGCGTCACGCCGCGCCCTCACCAGCCGCTCGCGGCGCAGCACCGCGAGATGCTGGGAGACCGTGGAGACGCGGAGATCGAGCGCCGCGGCGAGCTCCCCCACCGAATGCTCGCCATCGAGCAGGCGGCAGACGATCATCAGCCGGTGCGGGCTGGCGAGGGTCTTCAGGAGGGCGGTGGCGGCATCCGCCGCCGCCGCCATGCGGGCGGCTTCAACTTTCATACTTGTTTATATACGAAATATTGAATATATCGTCAAGCGCACCAAAGATTGATACGGATCAGTGCCGATATGACTCGCCCGGCGAGGAAATATGATCGAGGCGCGATGATTCCGAAAACGGGGCGACGCGCCGGAAAAAGGGAGGGGAAATGGTTGAAATCGTCGAGGGGCTGGCCGATCCGCGCGGATTTGTGCTGCCCGATGAGCGCCATCGGCAATCTCCAAACCTCTTCGCCAGCGGGGCCGGCGCCGCGATTCCTCCGCCCGGCATCAACCCGTCCGCGAAGGCAGGGCGGGTTCATCTCGCGGAGATTGGGCCTCGCCCGCGATTCCCTGCGCAAGATCCACGAGGGTGAAATGCGGGAGGAGACGGCATGAGCATCGATGGTGCCGTGATGAGCTTCGCCGGGGCCATGGTGCTCGCAAGCGCGCTGCTGACGTGGCTGGCCAGCCCGTGGTGGCTTCTGCTGACGGTTCTGGTCGGGCTCAATCTGTTTCAGGCGGGGTTGACCGGCTTCTGCCCTGCCGCGAAGCTGTTCCGGCGGCTCGGCCTGAGGCCGGGGGCCGTCTTCCGTTAAAGACGCGCATCCCTTCGCTGATGTCTTGCGGGGCGCGGAGACCGGCTTCTCTTGCGCTGCGGCATTGTCATCAAACTGTCGCGTTGCTGTCATGCTGCTTTTATCGTCGAAGCCTAACAGGCCAGGGAGGGTGAAGGCGGGGGACCGGTTGGATCAAACGACGCCACTGACGCTGATGGCGTCCCTGCCGGTCGACGCGGTTCGGCGGCGCGGCCGCAGGGCGCGGCAGCGGAGGATGCTGGCGGCTTTCCTGCTGCTTGCGCCATCGGCATTGTTTCTCGCCGCCTTCACCTACGGGCCCGTGATCGAAGTGCTGGTGCGGTCCTTCATCGACCGCCAGTATGGAGAGGTCGCGCGGTTCGGCTTCGGGAACTATGCCCGGCTCTTTGCCGATCCGCATTTCCGGCAGGCGGCGTGGAACAATATTGTCTATGCGGCCGGAACGATCGTGCCGAGCCTGGTGCTTGCCCTGCTGTTCGCGCTCGGCTTGCGCGAGAACCGGCGCTTCACCGCCTTTCTGCGGACGCTGCTGGTGCTGCCGATGATGATCCCGCTGGTGGCGGCATCGGCGCTCTTCATCTTCCTGTTCCTGCCGGGTGAGGGCCTGATCGATCATTATCTCGGTTTTCTCGGTGCCGGGCAGATCAACTGGCTCGGCGATCCATCATTGGCGATGCCCTCCATCATCGCCATCACGGTGTGGAAAAACACGGGTTACTATATGCTGTTTTTTCTCGCCGGGCTGGCCGGAATACCGGATGAGCTGGGCGAGGCGGCGATGCTCGAAGGGGCGGGCCCGATTCGGCGGTTCCGCCATGTCACCTGGCCGCTGCTCGGCCCGACGCTGGCTTTCGTGCTGGTCATCGCGCTCCTCAACGTGATGACGCAGGTGGATCATATCGTGGTGATGACCGATGGCGGGCCGTCGGACTCCACCAATGTTCTTCTCTTCTACATCTACCAGCAAGCGCATCAGAACAATGACGCGGGGCTTGCCGCCGCGGCGACGGTGGTGAGCGTTGCGGTGCTGTTTGTGATCTCAGCCGGATCGCTTCGCGCGCTCGAGCGGGGGATTCATTATGAGTCCTGAGCACCATGACTCCTAGGCCCCGGCGCCAGGCGCGGCTTCTTGTCATGCTGGTATTGACGGCGGCCGCCTTGCTATGGGCGATTCCCTTCGCCTGGATGCTGGTGGCGAGCCTTCGCCCGGAAAGCGCGAGCGCTGGCGAGATCGCCTCGCTCATCCCTTCCGGAGACATCGGGCTCGACAATTTTCGCGAGGCCTGGAGCGAGGGGACCTTTCCGCTCTGGTACTTCAATACTTTCCTGATGTGCGCAGGAATTCTCGCCGTGCAGTGCGTTACCGTGAGCGCCGCGGGCTATGCCTTTGCCCGCCTCGACTTTCCCGGCCGCACAGGGATCTTCTATCTCTTTCTCCTGCAGCTCATGCTCGTGCCGCCGATCCTGATCGTGCCGAATCTGACGACGATCGTATCGCTTGGCCTTTATGACCGGTTGCCCGGCGTGATGGCGCCCTATTTCGCGTCCGCCTTTGGCACCTTCCTGATGCGCCAGACCTTTCGCTCCATCCCGCGCGATTATGAGGATGCGGCGATGCTGGATGGGGCAAGATTGCCGCAGGTGATCTGGCATGTGCTTCTTCCCCTCGCGCGACCGGGCCTCGCCGCCTTCGCGATCGTCTCGGTCAGCTATCACTGGAACGAGTTTCTCTGGCCGCTGATCGCGCTTTCCTCGCCGGCCAACCAGGTGCTTACGGTCGGCCTCGCCTCCTTCACATCGGGAGCGGAGAGCGCGACAGAATGGGGTGTGATCGCAGCGGGAACGCTGCTGGTCGCTGCGCCGCTCATTCTGATCTTCGTCGTCTTTCAGCGGCGCATCGTTTCAAGCTTTGTCTTCACGGGCATCAAGTAAGGAGGCTCATCATGCTGAAACCATGGCGCGCCGCATTCGCGGCAGCGGCGGGAATGCTCATCTGCGCCGGGACGGCGCGCGCCGCCACCGACATCGATCTTTATTTTCCGGTGCCGGTGCAGGGCAAGCTGGTGATCGAGATCCGCCAGCTGATCGGCGAATTCAACAAGGAGCATCCGGATATTCACGTCACGGCTGTCTATACCGGCAGCTATGACGACACCAATCTCAAGACCGCGGCCGCGATCAAGGCGGGGGACCCGCCGGCCGCGGTCATCATGAGCGCCAATTTCGTACGCTCATATGAGATCAACCACCTGGCGATTCCGCTCGATCCGCTGATCGAGAAGGACGGCATGACGCCGAAGAGCTTCATGACGGAGTTCTGGCCCGCCCTCGCCGACAACGCGATGGTCGACGGCCATGTGTACGGGGTTCCGTTCCAGAACTCGACCCCGCTGCTCTATTACAGCGTGGATGCATTCAAGTCGGCCGGGCTCGATCCCAGCCATCCGCCGGTGACGTGGCGGGACTTCATCACGGACGCCAAGAAGCTCACGGTGGTGAAGAATGGCACGGTTGCGCGCTATGGCTTCGAGATGCCGGGCACCTACGACTATCTCGGCTGGATCGTGAGCGGGCTCGCCATGTCGGACGGCGGACAGTATTTCAATCATGATTACGGCGGCGAAGTTTATTACGACCAGCCGAGCACACTGGGCGCGGTGATGCTGCTCGACGAGATGGTCAACAAGCTGCATGTGATGCCGCCGGGCGTCACGGACGCCAATGCGGTGGCGACCGCCTTCTTCACCGGCCATGCGGCGATGATGGTGCTCTCGACCGGGGCGCTGACCTTCGTTCGCAGCAACATGAAATCGCCGTTCAAGGTTGCCTTCATGCCGTACAATATCCATCCGGCGGCGCCGATCGGCGGAGGCAGCCTGATCATTCCGCAGGGCAATTCGCCCGCGCGGGTGGCGGCGGCCTGGACGCTGATCAAATGGCTGGTGAGCCCCGACATCGCCGGACGCTGGAGCCGCTTCACCGGCTATTTCGCGCCGCGCATCGCGGCCTATGACCTGCCGGAGATGAAATCCTATCTCGCCAAATATCCCGATGCCGCGGTCGCTCTCGCGCAGCTCAAATATGCCGTGCCGTGGTTCGACACGTTCGAGACCGTGGCGGTGCGCAAGGCGATGGAGAACCAGGTGCAGGCGGTGCTCTCCGGCCGCACCACGCCGCAAGCGGCGGTGGCGGCTGCCCAGGCGGCGGCAGAGGCGCTCATGAAGCCTTACGTCGACCAGACCGCGCTCAATATTCCTCAGTAGCCACGCCGGCTTGCGCTGCGCGGCTTTTCCCTTGCCGCGCAGCGCAGAGAGGCGGGCGGGGCGAACGCCCGGCGCTTACTTCGCGAGCGTGAAGATCGCGACGGCGTCGCCGAGCGGATAGCCGATCTGAAAATTTCCCCCGGCGGCGACGGCGATATATTCCTTGCCGTTCACCTGGTAGGCCACGGGGGGCGCATTGACGCCTGCCCCGAGGTTGAACCGCCAGAGCAGCTTGCCGCTGGTGGCGTCGAAGGCATCGAACCAGCCATTGCCTTCACCGGTGAAGACGAGATTGCCGGCCGTGACGAGCGCGCCGCCCATCATCGGCTGCGGCAAGGTCTGGTTCCACACGATCTTGCCGGTGTTCACGTCGATCGCGGTGAGCGTGCCGTTCTGCACGCCGCCCGGCACGTTCGCGAAGCTGCTGCCGAGGCGGATCAGGCCGGGAATGTCCGGCGTCGTCTCTTCGGTCTTGAAGGTCATCAGCTGGTTCATGCCGAGGATGTAGACGGCATGGGTAAGTGGCGAATAAGCGGGTGGCGACCATTCACTGCCGCCATTGGCGCCGGGCAGCATTTGCACGCCCGCGACGGTGGGCTGGGCGAACATGTTCTGCTGCTGGTCGAAGGCTTCGGATTTGCGGATGAGACGGCCGGTTTCCCGATTGACGATATAGAACCACGCGGTCTTGCCTGCTTCCCCGGCCGCCGGGACCATCCTGCCATTGTCCATGGCATCGAACAGCACGACGTTGCTGACCGCATCATAGTCCCAGACATCGTGCGGCACTTCCTGGTAGTACCAGGCGAGGGCGCCGGTCTTGGCGTGAAGGGCGACGATCGAATCCGAGTAGAGATTGTCTCCCATACGGACAGTGCCGTTGAGATCCGGATTGGGATTGCCGACCGAGAAGATGACAAGATCGCGCGCCGGGTCGATCGCCGGCGTGGTCCAGACGGCGGAGCCGCCCTTCTTCCAGGAATCGCCTGCCCAGGATTTCGGGTCCGTGGTGTTGAAGCGCCAGATCTCTCTGCCATCCGCGGCATTGTAGGCGGCGACGAAGCCGCGGGTTGCCCATTCACCGCCGGCACTGCCGATGATGACCATGTCGTCATAGACTTGTGGCGCCATGGTCTCCGAATAGCCGATCGACGCATCGGCGACGTGGTCCGACCAAAGCTGGTTGCCGGTCGTCGCATCGAGCGCGATCAGATGATCGTCGAGCGTGACGAAGTAGACCTTGCCGTACGCCGCGACGACCCCGCGATTCACCGGCCCGCAGCAGATATGGTTGAGGGTGTCGTTATAGACGAAGCGCCATATTTCACGCCCCGTTGCGGCATCCATCGCGATGACGGCCTGCTTCTCGTTGACCATCGGGGTTGTGATGTACATCACGCCGTTCACGACAACCGGTGTGGTCTCGAAGCTCGCGGTGAAGCCGGTCTGGGCAATTGCCACCGGCACGAGGCTGGTGACATTGCCCGCATTGACCTCATCGAGCGGCGAGAAACGGTCGTTGGTGTAGCCGTGCCCGGAATTGGCCCAGTTGGCGCCGCCCGGATCGCTCAGCATCGCATCCGTCACGTTGACATCGGTGGTGATGGTGGGCGACGTCGCGACCGCAACATTTCCGCCGCTCTCGGACGGCTGCGCCGCCGCGGGAACGGCGTGGGCGGCAAGCCCGGCCACGAGGGCGAGGGTGAGCGCTGTGCCGGCCGTGGCGGAGGCGGCGCGGACCGCCCTGCACGGCGCTTTTCCCAAGAGCGAATGGCGATTTTTCATCCGTTCCTCCTTTTTCATGATTGTTGCTGCTCGGTTGCCGGACTGGCCATCGGCTTCGCAGCGGGTGCCTCCTCTATCGAGGCGGGCGCGGCATCATCCTTCCTGCAACTCCCTGCAAGTCGCGGAAGATCGGCACGCAAGCCAAAAATCTCATCCTGCAGGTCGGGCGCGCGAGCCGGCAGCCCAGCCGGAGCGTTCAGAGCCCGGCTCTTCGAGAATGCGAGAAAAGCACGGAATTGCGGACCCTTCGCCGCAAGGAGCGCCACCCCATGGGGCTATCCCATCGGGCAGCCGCCGCGCCCGGCGTGCCGCACCGTTTTCCTGGACCCGTTCCTCCCCTTCAGAAACGCGCCGCTATAGGGCAAGCCCCATATGCAGCACTTTTTGCAACGCTAACTCAATCGGTGCGACGCTGCAATATAAACGACCGGTTTTCCGAAGTGCTGTCCGTCTCTGCGCTTTCCGCAGCGGCGCGGGGTGCGATGCGGCGGCGCAACAAGGCCTCGATCGCCAGGGCGCCGGAGAGCGCGAAGGGCGAGATGAGAAGGAGATTGTAGCGTGTCTGGTTGACCGAGACGGCGGCTGAGAAAAGCAGCAGGAACCAAGCGGGCAGGCTTGCCGCGAGGAACAGGGCATCGCCGCGGCGGATCGCGCGCCAGGTGAAGAGGAAACAGATCGGCGCCAGGATCAGGCCCCAATAGCGATGGATCCAGGCCCCGCGCAGGGCGAGCGAGATCGTCACCATCGAAAACTTAAAGAAATGAGGCAGGATCTCATTGTGCAGGAGATAGGGCAGCACGTGCGGCCACCCGCCCGCCGCAGCGACCACTTCGTCCTTCAAAGGGCCATTGCCGATGGCATAGAAATTGTCCGGCCGATCCGACCATTGGAAGCGATGGCAGGCGCCCTCTCCGAACAGCAGGCTTCCCATGCCGTTGCCGTCCGGCAGCCAGCAAAGGAAGGAGAGGCGGTACTCCGCCCAGCTCATTTCATCGAAAGCGACGCGCTGGACGAGGACTTCCGGCCCGTAGCCGGCGGTGAGGCGTGCATCGCGCAGAACGACCGCGTTGCGGATGATCCATGGGGCGATGACCACCGCCCCCGCAAGCGCGAAGGCGAGGGCGCGCCGCACTCCGGCCGCGCGCATGCGATGGCATGCCGCGATCACCAGCCCGGCCACGGCACAAACGAGAAAAACGTAGAAAAAAGCCGGCCGCGTCAGGGCGGCGAGGCCGGCCAGCGCGCCGCCCAGGGCGAGCCACCACGCACCGCGCGATTCCGCGAGCCCGCGTACGGATGCCGCGGTCGCGGCGGTCGCCAATGCGAGCGCGGTGATCTCGGTCATCATGTAATTCACATAGCCGAGCAGTTCCGGTGCGGTGATGAGGGCGAGCACGAGCGCGATCCAACCCGTGCGCCGCGCGTTGCTCACCCGCCGCGCGATCCTCCAGATGAGAAAATAAACCAGGCCAAGCATGAGGAATTGCAGCAGGCGCGGCAGAAACGCATCCCGCGGGCAGGCCGGGTCCTTTCCACGGGAATGCACGAGGCAGCGCATTGCCCGCGAGAAAGGCGGATCGAGCGCGGCGAGGCCCGCCAGCAGCGTGGGATAGAGCGGGGTGAAGCGCATCGCCGAGGGCCGCTTCGCATCGGGCAGATCCCGATCAAAGAAGTAGCCGCTCGTGAAACGGCCATAGTGGCCGATATCGTAGGCGATGCCGAGATAGAAAGGCTGGTCGAAGGCCGTGAAGGGCTGGACCTTGGCCAGGGGCCAGCAGGCGCTCATGACGGCAAAGATCAGCACGAGCGCGAGCAGCGGTTCGGGGAGGTGTCGGAGTCCTGGGATCCGGCCGAGGGTCAAGGGCGGTTGCGGGCCTTCCTCGTGACGAGGTGGGGCAGGGGAGCGGAACAGAGGGAGAGTTCACGCGCCACGCTGCTGGATTGACGCCAACCTGGCAGGCAAAACGCACCCTGCCGGGGCTGCTTTCTGCCATTGCGGCCCATCGCTGCCAAGGGCGCGGGGGCGAGGGAGGGGATAAATGGCCGCGGGGTTGACCCCATGCCGGCCCCCGCGCTAGAGGACCGGCAATGACACCGATACGATCCGCCGCCGCACGATTTTGGTACCGCTGGTACAGCCCGGCGGCCTAGGATCGTTTTTCTCTGAGACGAGACCCGAAGCCGCCCCATCGAGGCGGCTTTCGTGTCTCTGGTGTCATACCGCGAAATTCCCGCCATCGGTGGAGCGGCCTCCCGGCCTGAAGGAGGTTCGCATGACGTCTTCTCCGTTCGACTTCGATGTTGTCACCGGCCCTGCCACGCCCCGCGAGCAGCCGAAGAAGGCTCCGCCGCGGCCGGAGAGAGCGGAGGAGCCGCAGACGGGGGTGGCGCCGGCTGAGCCGACGCCATCGCAATATCGCCCCGCCGCC
>DASZQO010000204.1:0-10020 GCA_035549615.1 Acetobacteraceae bacterium | reverse complement strand
GAAGGACCAGACCCGGATGCCGGCCAGTCGCTGCATCAGCGTGTCGATATCGCCCTCGGGTCGCGACAGCGCCGCGATCTCGGCGGCGATCCAGCCCGTCGGCAGCTTTCCCTGCCGTACCAGATGGCCGAAGACCCGTGCCGCGAGCCTCGCGTGGGTATCGCCTTCGAGCTTGCGGAAATCCGGAATCTGGCAGGCTTCCCAGAGAAGGCGGACCGAAGCGCGGCTGGAGGCAAGACGCACGACCTCAGCGTCGTGGGCCAGGGCAGCCAGGGTCGCGAGATCGGACGCGTCCGCGCCGCGCCGCAGGTAGGGTCTCGGGGGCGCGGCCGAGAGGCTCGTGAGCAATGCCGGGATCGAGGTGAAATCAAGCGCCGCGTTGCGCCAGCAGAGCTGGGTGAGCGCGGGAAACCGATGCGCCTCCATCGCCATCACCGTTTCCTCGGCGAGCGGCGGGCAGCCGGCGGTGGTCCCGAAGCTGCCATCACGCATGCCCCGCCCGGCGCGGCCGGCTATCTGGGCGAGCTCGGCTGCCTGGAGCGGGCGCTGACGGTGGCCGTCGAACTTGCCGAGGGCTGCGAAAGCGACGTGATCGACATCCATATTGAGGCCCATGCCGATGGCATCCGTCGCCACCAGGAAATCGACCTCCTTCTCCTGGTAGAGGGCCACCTGGGCGTTGCGGGTGCGCGGGCTGAGCCGGCCCATCACCACGGCCGCACCGCCCCGCCGGCGGCGGATCAGCTCGGCGATCGCATAGACTTCCGCCGCGCTGAAGGCGACCACGGCGCTGCGTGGCGGCAGGCGCGAGAGCTTGACCGGGCCGGCATGCGCCAAGGTGGAAAGCCGCGGCCGCGTCTCGATCTCGGCCTCCGGCACCAGCCGGGCGAGCAGCGGCCGGATCGTCTCGGCGCCAAGGAAGAGCGTCTCCTCGGCCCCGCGCGCCGAGATCAGCCGTTCGGTGAAGACATGTCCACGATCCGGATCGGCGGCGAGCTGGATCTCGTCCACCGCGACGAAAGCCGTCTCCCGCGCCAGCGGCATCGCCTCCACGGTGCAAGAGAACCAGCGCGCGCCGGGCGGCGTGATCTTCTCCTCGCCCGTGATCAGCGCAACCTGGCCGGCGCCCTTGGCCGCGACCATCCGCTCATAGTTCTCGCGCGCGAGCAGGCGGAGGGGAAAACCGATGATGCCGGAGCGATGCGCCAGCATCCGCTCCACGGCAAGGCGGGTCTTGCCGGTATTGGTCGGCCCGAGAACCGCCCGCACCCGAGAGGAATCGCTCCCCATGGAAGGGATGTTCGGGGTGTGAGGCCGCATTTGCAAGCCTCGCGTCATGGTCCCGCAACCCGATTGAATCACGGCCGCGCCGGGGGCATATCGCGCCGCGCGGAAGACGGGGAAGAACCATGAGCGAAGCGGCGACGAACGAACGGCAGGGAACGGAGCGGCATGAATTCGCAGCCGAGGTTGGGCGGCTGCTCGATCTTGTCATTCACGCCCTCTATTCCGAGCGTGAAATCTTCCTCCGTGAGCTCGTCGCCAATGCGGCCGACGCGATCGACCGCCGGCGCTTCCTCGCCTTGACCGATCCGGCGATGGCCCTGCCGGAGGGCGCGAAAATCCGCATCCTGCCCGACAAGCCCGGCCGCGCGCTCAGCATCGCCGATGACGGCATCGGCATGAGCCGCGACGAGCTTGCAAGCCAACTCGGCACCATTGCCCGTTCTGGCACCCGCGCATTCGGCGAAACGCTCGCCGCCGCCAGGCCGGAGGACCGTCCGAGCCTGATTGGCCAGTTCGGTGTCGGCTTCTATTCCGCCTTCATGGTGGCCGAGCGCGTGGAGGTCGTCTCCCGCCGGCCGGACAGCACAGAGGCCTGGCTCTGGTCCTCGGACGGATCGGGTTTCTCGCTCTCCCCGGCGGAGCGCGAATCAGCCGGCACCAGCGTCACCCTTTTCCTCAAGGCGGATGCCGAGGAATTTCTCGACCCCGTCGTCCTCGAATCGATCGTCCGCAAATGGGCAGATCATATCACCCTGCCGGTCACCATCGCGCGCGACGGCAAGGATCTGCCCGCGAATGAGGGCACTGCGCTCTGGCGCAAACCACGCACGGAAATTTCCGAGCAATCCTATCACGGCTTCTATCGTCATCTCGGCCATCTCTTCGACACGCCGGCCGCCATCATTCACTGGCACGCCGAAGGCGCGCTCGAATTCTCGGCGCTCCTCTTCATCCCCGCGAGCCGTCCGCTCGATCTCTTCGAGCAGGATCGCCACGCTCATGTCCGCCTGCACGTCCGGCGCATGTTCATCACCGACCAGGCAGACCTGCTGCCCTCCTGGCTCCGCTTCGTTCAAGGCGTGGTCGATACGGAGGATCTGCCTCTCAATGTCTCGCGCGAGATGCTTCAGGCGACACCCGTTCTCGCCCGCATCCGCAAGGCGCTCATCAACCGTGTGCTGAGCGAGCTCAAGACGCGCGCCAAGGAGCCCGCGGAATACGCGAAGATCTGGGAGAATTTCGGCCCGGTGCTGAAGGAGGGGATCTGGGACGACGAAGAACACCGCAAGGAAATTGCTCCCCTCCTCCGCTTCCACTCCTCTGCCTCGGAAGGAGCTCCCCAAAATCTCGTTTCGTTTTCAGACTATCTCGCCCGCCGCCAGCCCGGCCAGGAAGCGATCTATATCCTGCGCGGGGATGATCCGGCCCAGCTCGCCCATTCTCCGCAGCTCGAAGGATTCCGTGCGCGCGGGCTCGAAGTTCTGCTGCTGGCCGATCCGATCGATGCCTTCTGGCCCGACCGGCTCAATGAGTACGAGGGTGTGCCGATCCGCAGCATCACTCAGGCCGCCGCCGATCTCGAGAAATTCCCCCTGCCCGGGGCCAACGCCGATGCCGGGCCGCCGGATACCGAGCTTCTCGTTGCGCGGCTGAAGACCGCGCTCGAGGATACGGTCAGCGCGGTGCGACCGACGACACGGCTGGTCGAAAGCGCGGTCGCGCTCGCCGCCGCCGAGAAGGGGCCGGATCTCCATCTGCAACGGCTGATGCGCCGCTCGGGCCGCCCCATGCCGAGTGCGGCGCCGGTATTGGAAATCAATCCGCGCCATCCGCTGATCCAGGCGCTCGCCGCAACCAAGGGCAGCCTTGGGGAAGAGGCGGCGCTGCTGCTCGATCTCGCCCGCGTGCAGGAGGGTGATCCGCCGGTCGATCCGTCCCGCTTCGCCCGGCGTGTGGCGACGGCTCTGGCCGGGGCGCTGACAGGCTCCGCGAAAACCGGAAACATAGCGGAAGAGCCGGCGTGAGCCGCCTCGCTGACGTCCTGCTCGATCCCGCCGCGCCCGACGCGGCGGGTGCCTTTCCTCTCTATCCGCTCCGCCCTGCCGAGCTGCCGAGATTTCTGGCTGAGCGGCCGGAAGCCGGGTTCCTGCGCCAACTTGGCTTCGCCGCCCGCGCTGGCGAGCTGGTGGTCGGCCCTTGTCATGATGGAGGCGATGGCGGGCTCTTCGCCGCCCTCGGCCTTGGCGAGGATTCTTCGCCCTTCGCCTATGGCGGCCTTGCGACGGGATTGCCGGAGGCGAGCGTCTGGCGCCTCGCCGTACCATGCCGGAATGCCCTGCTCGACCGTGAGACCGCCGTGCTCGGTTTCAGTTTTGGGGCTTATCATTACGAAGAATTCATCAAGACCCAACGCAAGCCGGTCCGCCTCGTCCGTCCCGAACCATCCCCGAAAGCGGCGATCGCCGCGGCCGAGGCCACTTGGCTCGTGCGCGATCTCGTCAACACTCCGGCCAATATCCTCGGCCCCGCCGAGCTTGCCGAGGCCGCACGCCGTCTTGCCATGGGTTTCGGCGCCAGCACGACTTTCACCGAGGGGGCCGCGCTTGCCGCCCGCTATCCCGCCGTTGCTGCGGTAGGCGGCGGCTCTGCCCGGCCGCCGGTCGTGGTTCACATCACCTGGGCAGGGCGTGCGGCTGCTCCGGATGCGCCGCTCCTCTCCCTCTGCGGCAAGGGTGTCTGTTTCGATACCGGCGGGCTCGATCTCAAGCCGTCGGCCGGAATGCTACGGATGAAAAAAGACATGGGAGGTGCCGCGGTCGCCCTCGGGCTCGCGCGCATGGTAATGGAAGCGGATCTGCCGATCCGGCTCTCGGTCCGGCTTGGCTGCGTCGAAAACAGCGTTTCCGGCAACGCGATGCGCCCGCTCGACATCATCCGCACGCGCCACGGCCCGACCGTGGAGGTTGGTAACACGGATGCGGAGGGCCGCCTCGTGCTTTGCGATCTGCTGGCCGAGGCGGCCGCCGAGGCGCCCGCATTGCTGGTGGATTTCGCGACCCTGACCGGCGCCGCGCGCGTGGCGCTCGGGCCTGATCTTCCCGCTCTTTTCTGCTCGGACGAGGCGTGGGCCGCGCGGCTGCTGGAAGCGGGCCGCGCGGTCCACGATCCGCTCTGGCGCCTGCCGCTCTGGGACGGATATGCAAGCTGGCTCGAAAGCCCCGTTGCCGATCTCAATACAGTTTCGTCGAAACCTTATGCCGGGGCGGTGGTGGCGGCACTCTTCCTCCGCCGTTTCGTTACACCTGTAATCCCCTGGGCGCATGTCGATCTCTATGCCTGGAACGATGAAACCCGTCCTGGCCGGCCGCGCGGCGGCGAAGCACAAGGCATGCGTGCGATTTTCGCCGCGATTACGCAACATTTTATTCCTTGAAGACGGGTCCGGCGCACGGAAATTGCAGTTTCCAGTTTGGTTACCGCGCTTCATCGAAAATCTTTTCGTAACCTTCTGAAATCTTCTATAAGTGCCAAGCTAGTCTTTATGCGGATATCTTGCGAAGAACATGCCAACCCTTCCCAGAATCGGAACATGAACGGAACATCCTCGTGAGGAACATTGAGGAAATTAAATTACTCCACCACTGCAATTGACGGCATCGCGCTCTTAGATTCTTTTCCCGACCGGGCATGGTGCCCCGAGCGAATCTACGGTTGACCGGACGGGCCTGCCCCAACTCATGGGTGAATGGGCACGCCAGCCCGTCGTAATTCGCTCACCAATGGGCGGGAGCCTGTTCATAGGCGCGGAATTGTCGCGATGTGAGGCGGGCGACGCTTATTGCAGTTTGGAATTGAAAGGAACCATGATGGCGAGCCCTTCCACCGCCGACCAGTTGCTTGGCATCCTGCGTGAAACCGTGGTCGCCCTTGTGCGTCGTGACGGGCCGGATCTTTCCGCCCGTCAGCTTGGCGTTTTCCTCACCTGCTATCTGCAGGACGGCGCACACACGGTGCGCGGCCTAGCCGCCGACCTCGACGTCTCGAAGCCGGCGATCACCCGGGCGCTCGACCGGCTCGGCGAGCTCGACCTCGCACGCCGCAAGGTCGATCCTTCGGACCGTCGCAGCGTGATCGTCCAGCGTACGCTCAAGGGCGCGGCTTTCCTGCGCGACCTGCGCGCCGTGATGTCGGAGGCCAACCAGCACGCGCGCAAGGCCGGCTATCACAGCGAGCAGCGCCGCGCCGCCGGCTGAACCCGGCCCGCGCGAGGGGGGCGGGGAAGGAACATCGCCCTGCGGGCTTTCCACGGAAAGCCGCTAGCCAGTCGCGGCGGTTCCCGATCGTCCCGCCGGTGCGTGGATGGTTCACGACCATCGGGCCGGAGTGCGTTCCCTGAATCCGGGCGTGCTCCGGCCTGTATGCGCCCACGCAAACGAATCCTGGAGCGGGCGAGGTTTGCTCGCGCTCTCCGATCGCCCTCTCGGTCTCTGTTCTCCGGCGCGATTCGGGCCTCCGGTGTTTCCACCTCCGGTCATCACGCCTTGTTTCCCCGCGTGATTCAGACCTCCGGTCATCACGCCTTGTTCTCCCGCGTGATTCAGACCTCCGGTCATCACGCCTTGTTTCCCCGCGTGATTCAGACCTCCGGTCATCACGCTTAGCCATGCCCCTGGCGGGGAACGGACCTGCCTGCCCGCGTTGGCCGGTGGCTTGCCTTGCGGCATGGGCTTTCGCTATCGCTTTATAATTGTCTTTATGGTCCGATCGGCCTTTCCTCTCCTGCCCTTTCGGCCGGGCAGGACGGTAGGAAGGCAAGCGCCGGCGGTTCGGCTTGGGGAGAAGAGAGAGATGGCCTACAGGGTCGCGGTCGTCGGCGCCACCGGTGCGGTCGGGCGTGAGATGCTGAAGATCCTCGCTGAGCGGAGTTTCCCGGTCTCCGAGGTCGTGGCCATCGCCTCCGGCCGTTCGGCCGGGAGCGAGGTTTCGTTCGGCGAAAATGAGACGCTCAAGGTCCGCTCACTCGAGACGTTCGATTTTCGTGGCTTCGATATCGCGCTCTTCAGCCCCGGTGCCGCGATCTCTGCCGTCCACGCCCCGCGGGCCGCGGAGGCTGGTTGCGTCGTCATCGACAATACGAGCCATTTCCGCATGGAGCCTGATGTCCCGCTCGTCGTGCCCGAAGTGAACCCCGACGCGCTGGCGAAATTCTCCCGCCGCAACATCATCGCCAACCCGAATTGCAGCACCATCCAGATGGTGGTGGCGCTGAAGCCGCTGCATGATCGTTTCGGGGTCAAGCGCGTCGTCGTCGCGACCTACCAGTCCGTCTCCGGCAGCGGGAAGGAGGCGATGGACGAGCTCTTCAACCACACCAAGTCCGTCTATGTTCACGAATCGGGGAAGCCCGAGCAGTTCACCAAGGAGATCGCCTTCAACGTCATCCCCCATATCGACCGCTTCATGGAGG
The DNA here is from genome assembly GCA_035549615.1 of Acetobacteraceae bacterium. GTDB lineage: Bacteria > Pseudomonadota > Alphaproteobacteria > Acetobacterales > Acetobacteraceae > JAKAWQ01. Next base: position 3,266 of record DASZQO010000204.1, on the reverse strand, counting down.
ACGGCTCGACGAAGGAGGAATGGAAGATGGCGGTCGAGACGCGCAAGATCCTTGACCCGGATATCTCCGTCATCGCGAGCTGCGTGCGCGTTCCGGTCTTCATCGGCCATGGCGAGGCGGTGCATGTCGAATTCACAAGCCCCGTCTCCGTCGCCGAGGCGCGCGCCGCTCTGCGCAGCGCTCCCGGGGTCAGCCTCGTCGATGCGCGCGAGGATGGCGGGTATATCACCCCGCTCGAAGCCTCCGGCGAGGATGCGGTCTTCGTGAGCCGCGTCCGCAAGGACCCAACGGTGCCGAACGGCCTCGCCTTCTGGTGTGTGGCGGACAATCTCCGCAAGGGCGCGGCGCTCAACGCGGTCCAGATCGCCGAGACATTGCTCGCACGCCGTCTGCTTCCGGCCCCGCAGAGGCGAACCGAAGCCGCCTGATACGCGGACCCGCGTCGCCGCAGCGTCATGGCCCTGGTCCTAGTCCCTGGGCAGGCTCTCGTCGGGCATTGTTGCGGGAACGCAAATATAGAACCGCGTCTCTATACAACTTCGAAAGTTGTTGTATCCGCCTAGCGGTTCATCGAAGGTTCACTCTTCGGTCATCAAACTTGATGCCCCGCTTCGCTACTGCGGTCCGCAACTTCCATCGGCACCGTTGCGGGGAATCACGATGTCTCGAGCTTCTGCCTTCTCTGCCATCGACGAGCAGAAATTCAAGGCGTTCCACTGGCGTGCAATCGTAACCACAGGCCTCGGCGTCTTCTGCGACGGCTACGACCTCTCTTCGATCGGCATCGTGCTGCCCCTGGTCCTCGCCTCCTTCGGCATCGCGAAGATCGGCGGCATCGAGGCCGGGCTGCTCGCCGGCTCAGCACTGGTCGGCGCCGCGATCGGCGCGCTGACCTTCGGCCTGCTGGGCCAGAATGGCCGCAAGCGGTTCTACGGCCTCGATGTGGCGCTGATGGGCATCATGGCGATCGCCCAGGCCTTCGCGCCCAACCTCGAATGGCTGATCGCGATCCGTTTCGTGCTCGGCATCGGCATCGGCGCGGATTATGTGCTCTCGCCCACGATCATGGCCGAGCACGCCAATCGCGCCGATCGCGGCCGCACGCTCGGGATCGGCTTTGGCGTGATGTGGCCGCTCGGTGCCTTCTCCGCCGCCGTTCTGAACCTGATCCTTGCCGGCCTCGGGCTCTCGCACGATCTGCAATGGCGGATTGTGCTCGCCGCCGGCGCGGTCCCCGCCTTCTCGGTCCTCTATCTTCGTCGCCGCATGCCGGAAACGGCACGCTATCTCGCCCGCCTCGCCGCCGACCCTGGCGCGGCCGTCGAAGTCATCCGCACCATCAGCGGCCGCACGGTCGCTGCTCCGGGATTGGATTCGCGCCCGTTCGCGCAAGTGTTCGCGCAACACGCGCGGCTGATCTTTTCCGCTGCTCTGCTCTGGCTCGTCTTCGATATCGTCATCTACTCGAGCATCCTGTTCGGTCCGTCGCTGATCGCGAAAGGCCTTGGCATGGGACCGATCGAATTCACGCTCCTGACCCAGGCAATCTTCGTCATCCCGAGCTGCCTGCTCTATGCCGTTTACGCGCTCGACAAGATTGGCCGGAAGCCGCTGCAGATCTGGGGTTTCATCGGAGCTGCCGCGATGCTCGTCATTTTCGCGGTGACGAAGCAGTCACTCGTCGCGCTGCCCGTCCTCGGCTTCATTGTTTTCGGTCTCTACAACGCGGCAATCAACGGCCCTGCGGCGGTGAGCGGCGCGGGCATCCTCGGCGTTGAACTGAGCCCGACCCGCATCCGCACCGTCGGGCAGAGCATTACGGTGGCCGGCGGTCGCATCGGCGCCTCGATCAGTGCCTTCCTCTTCCCTCTCCTCTTCACGCACCTCGGCGAGGTCGGCGTCATCGTGCTGCTGGCCGTGCTTTCGGTGCTCGGCGCCATCCTCACCCAGACGCTGGTTCCCGAAACCGCCGGCGTCTCTCTGGAGGAGCTGAACGGCGACGACCTCGCCGACGTCGCCTCCGTCGGCGATTGAACAGAGCCGGGTGGGTCGCTGCGCGCCAGGGTTTCCGCCAATCTCCCATTGATCCAAATTGTGGGCATGCCGGAGAAGGGGAGGCGCGCGAGTTGGAACCGAAATGGCTCGCCTGGACGCGGGAGATCGAGGCCATCGCGCAGACCGGCCTCGCTTTCACACAGGATATCTATGATCGCGAGCGCTATGAACGCCTGCACGGCCTCGCCTGCAAGATGATGGCAGAACGTTCCGGATTAGATCTCACCATCATAGAGGGCCTCTTCGCTGGCGAGCACGGCTACGCAACCCCGAAAATCGATGTCCGCGGTGCCGCCTTTCAGGACGGAAAAATCCTTCTCGTGCAGGAACTCGCCGATGACGGACGCTGGACCCTTCCTGGCGGATGGGCGGATGTGAACCGTTCGCCGCGCGAGGCAATTGTTGCCGAAATGCGCGAAGAAGCCGGAATCGAGGTGATTCCGGTCAAGCTTGCGGCGCTCTATGACCGAAGGAAGCATCCGCATCCGCCGCTGCCATTCCACATCTATAAACTCTTCTTCCTTTGTGAGATCATCGGCGGCACGCCCGCGCCCGGCATGGAAACCGGCGGCGTCGGTTTTTTCACCCTGGATTCGCTGCCCGAACTCTCGACGAGCCGCGTCCTCGCCCCGCAGATCGCCCGCATGTTCGCGCATCGCGCTGCACCGGATTTGCCGACCGAATTCGATTAAAAGGCGTTATGCACTTCGATAAATTATCAGAATGAATGAGACTTCTTTTCCCGAAGAAAAAGAAACAACAGGACGTTTCCCGGATCAGGCGCCGGCTATGGCCGATGAATGAAAGGATGAAAGTTCTTTGGTTCTTTCTTTCAAGAAAGAACAACTTCCCTTCTTCGCTCACCGCATTTGTTGGCCGCGCAGAGCTTGGGAAAAGACCCCCAACACCTTCGAATGCGCGTCGAAGCTCGCGCCGATCTAACCCGGCGGCTCTTCCGTTCCTGCAAGGGTGATCAGATCGGCACGCAGCCTGTCCGCCCTTCCTTCGGGAAGCCGGCGCTCGATTGCCGCATGCTCCCGCCGCCAGGCGGGCACCGCGGTGGCCAGCAAGCTTCGCCCGGCTTGGGTCAGAACCAGACGGCGGGTCCGCCCGTCCGCATCGTCCACCGCGTCGCTCACCAGCCCACGCCGCTCGAGCGGCTTGAGATTGGCGGTGAGCGTCGTGCGATCCAGCCCGAGCAGAGCGGCAAC
>DASZQO010000203.1:0-5465 GCA_035549615.1 Acetobacteraceae bacterium | reverse complement strand
TCGACGGCAGAAGGATCGACGGGCTCCGCCCGCATGTGATCGCCGCGCGGGGCCTCGTGCGCACTTTTCAGGAGACCACGGTTTTCCGCGAGATGAGCGTGCTTGAGAATGTCGTCGTTGCCCATCACCTGCGCCGGCGTGGTTCGGTCCTCGCCGAGCTGCTGGCCACTCCGGGAGTCCGCGCCGAGCAGCAGGAATTTCTGACGGACTCGCGAAGAATCCTCGCCCGCCTCGGCCTCGCGGGACTCGAGGACGAAGAGGCGCGCAACCTGCCGCACGGGCATTTGCGTGCGCTTGGCATCGCCATGGCGCTGGCCGTCCGGCCGCGCGTCATCCTCCTTGATGAGCCCTTCACCGGCATGAATTCGGAGGAGACGGAACGCGCGGTGGAGATCGTGCGCGATATCCGCGAAAGCGGCATCACCGTCGTCCTGGTCGAGCACGATATGGGCGCGGTGATGCGGATCAGCGACCGGATCGTCGTTCTCAATTTCGGCACGCTGATCGCCTCCGGCGCACCTTCGACGATCCAGCAGGATGAGGCGGTGATCGACGCCTATCTCGGCCGCGCCGACGAGATCGCAGCCCTCGAGCGTGATGATGCTTGCTGATCACGCTCTTGCCTTTGTTTGGCGATCGTTTTCATGGCTTCCCTTTCGGCTTCTCTTTGGGCTTTGGCAGATTGCATCACTCCGGATCCCGGCCACGGAGTGTCCCGCTTCTGCCAGAAACCACATTGATCCATGAGCGAAGATTTCTTCTCCGTCCGCGATCTCGCTGTCCGCTATGACCGGGTGCTTGCCGTGCGCGAGGTCTCGCTCGGCTGCCCCGCCGGCCGCGCGGTAGCGCTGATCGGCGCCAATGGCGCGGGCAAGACCTCGACCTTGCGCGCGATCACCGGTCTCGTTCGCCCTGCGGGTGGGGAGATCCGGTTGGAAGGAGCCCGCATCGACGGGTTGCCGCCTGCGGCCATTGCGGCCCGCGGCATCACCATGGTGCCGGAGGGGCGGCATGTCTTTCCGCTGATGAGTGTGCGCGACAATCTGCTGATGGGCGCCTATCTGCGGCGGGATCAACGGGCGATCCGCGCCGATCTCGACCATCTGCTCGACCGCTTCCCACGCCTTGCGGAGCGGATCCATCAGCAGGCGGGCACGCTTTCCGGCGGTGAGCAGGAAATGGTCGTGGTGGCGAGGGCCCTGATGGCGCGGCCGCGCCTGCTCCTGCTCGACGAGCCGTCGCTCGGCCTTGCCCCCAAGGTGGTGCGCGATATTGCCGCGCTCATCCTCTCGATCATTCGCGACGACAAGGTGAGCGTGGTGCTGGTCGAGCAGAACTCGCGGATGGCGCTTCGCCTTTCCCATCACGCCTATGTGCTGGAGACCGGCCGCGTCGCCCTGTCCGGGCCGTCATCGCAGCTCGCCGAGGATGATCATGTCCGCCGCCTCTATCTCGGTGCGGCGGAAGGGGAAGCCCGCAGCGCGGCGAGACCGTAAAGCGCCGCGCCGAACAGCGCGGAGCGGGTGACGATCACCTTCACGGGAATTGTCCCCAACAGCTCACCGAGGCGCCCCTTGGCGGTGAAGGCACGCATGAACCGCCCGTCCGGGGCACCGGCCTCGAATCGCGAAAGGACCCGTGGCGGCATGCCGCCGGCGAGATAGACCCCGCCCGTCGCCAGGACCTTAAGTGCCAGATTGCCCGCCTCGGCGCCGAGGATGGAAACGAAGAGATCGACCGTCGCCAGGGCGAGCCGATTGGCGGCACTTTCCTGCATCGCCGCGGCGACGATCAGCGGCGTGCGATCCTGCGCCGCCGCAAGTTTTGCCGCGAAGCCGGGCGGCTCAGCCTCGGGCTTCGTCGCGCGCAGGAACTCGTACATCTCGGGAATGGCGCTGCCCGAGCAGACCCGCTCATAAGCGACATGGCCGAACTTGCGCGCCAGATGGTCCCTGAGCGCCACCTGCAAGGGATCGGCCGGTCCAAAATCCGCATGCCCGCCCTCCGAAGCACAGGGGATGTAGTCGTTGCCGCTCCAGATCAGGAACGCCTCGCCCAGCCCCGTGCCGGGCGCGATGATCCCGATCGTGCCGTGCGGCTCGGGCTTGCCCTCGTTGATCGTGCGCAGATCCGCGTCCTGCAGATGTGGAACCGCATACGCGACCGCCTTGAGATCGTTGATGACGCTGACCTGCGCGAGCCCGAGATCGCGGGCCAGCGCCGCTTCGTCGACCAGCCAGGGCAGGTTGGTCAGATGCGCCCGCCCGCCGATCACCGGCCCGGCAACATCGAAGCAGGCGGCGGTCACGGGCTGCTTCACCTCCTCGAGGAAGGCACGCACGACATCGGCGAGCCCGGCGAATTTGCCGCTCGGGAATTCCCTGACGATCGTCGGATTCCGCGGCCCGCTCTCCTCCGTATAGAAAGCAAGCAGCGTCTTCGTCCCGCCGATATCCCCCGCGATCAGCATTCGTGGCTCCGCCCTTCCCTCTCCCGTGCCTCAGCCGCGCCCGGGCAGCGGAGCAAGGCTAGCCTGTTCGATCCAGAATTGCTCGATCTGCTCAAGCGAGCGCCTACTGGTTTCCGGCACGCGGCGCCAGATCCAGATCCAGCCGGTCAGACAGAAGAAGGCAAAAAGCCAGAAAGTGCCGGGCCGGCCGATCGCATTGACGAGGGTGAGAAAAAACCGGCTGACGATGAAGGCTGCCCCCCAGTTGACCGCGGTTGCCACGGCGACAGCGCGGCCACGCACCCGGCCCGGAAAAATCTCGTTGATCACCGTCCAGACCACCGGGCCGAGCGAGAAAGCGAAGGAGATGATGAAAACGATGAGCCCGATCAGCGTGACGATCCCGCTCACGCTCGACCCGCCATGAGAAGCGGATCCAATGATGGTGAGGAACGCGATGCCGACGGCGACGAGGCTTCCGCCCATGCCGATCAGCCCCGCGAGCAGCAAGGGGCGGCGGCCGAGCCGGTCGATATAGACGATCGCGATCAGGGTCGCCGCCACATTGACCGCGCCGATCGCCCAGGTGGTCGCGGTTGTCTGAGCCGCCGGGGAGGCAAAGCCGGCCGCGGCGAATATGCTGTCTGCGTAATAAATGATCGCATTGATCCCGGTGATTTGCTGATAGATCGCAAGCCCGACCGCGACCATCAGCGGCCGGCGCCATTGCCGGTCGAACACCTCGCCCCAGGACGCTTTGTGGCTGTCCTCGCGCAGCGCGGCTTCCATGGCGGCAAACTGCGGCCTGAAATCGACGCCGGGCTGCACCGCGCCGAACCGCGCCGCCGCTTCCTCACGCCGGCCCATCTTGAGGAGCCAGCGCGGCGATTCCGGGGCGATCAGCATCGCGACGAAAAGCGCGATGCCCGCGAACGCGCATACACCGAGCATGAGACGCCAACTGCCGCCGCTGCCGGTGGTAAGAACCGCATCGACCTCATAGGCAAGGAAGATGCCGATCGTGATGGCGAGCTGATAGGCCGAGACGAATCGCCCGCGCCATGCCGATGGCGCCATCTCCGCGCCATAGAGAGGGGCCGCCACCGCCGCGAGGCCGACACCGAGGCCGATGACGAGGCGCCCGCCCACCAGCAGCAACGGATGCGGGGCCAGGGCTTGCGTCAGCGAGCCGATCGTGAAGAGCGCGCCCGCCGTCAGCACCGCTTTCTTGCGCCCAACCCTATCCGCGAGCTCGCCACCCATCAGCGAGCCCAGGAGCGCCCCGAGCGTGACCCAGCTCGTGATCATCTCGAGCAATCGCGGGCCGAGATGAAATGTCTTCTGAATGCCCGCAAGCGCGCCCGAGATCACACCCTGGTCATAGCCGAAGAGCATGCCGGCGAGGATGATCACGGCGATGACCGCCACCATCAGCGGTGAAAACCACCTACCTCCCTGCCCATCCCCCCGATCCATGTCTCCCCATCCTTCTTCGCTTACCAGCCGCGGCGCTGCCGATAGCGCGCGATCAGGCCATTCGTCGAACTGTCATGGCCACGTGCGGGGGCAGCATTTCTTGCCAATTCCGGAATGATTCGCCCCGCAAGCACCTTGCCAAGCTCCACGCCCCATTGGTCGAACGAATCGATCGCCCAGATCGCCCCCTGTGTGAAGACGCTATGTTCGTATAGCGCAACGAGACTGCCAAGCGCTCGTGGCTCCAGCCGATCGGCCAGGATCACGTTCGTCGGGCGATTGCCCTCGGTCACCCGGAACGGTGTCTGAAAATCGGGCGAACCCTCCGCCTTGAGCTCTTCCGCCGTCTTGCCGAAAGCGAGAGCCTCGGCCTGGGCGAAGAGATTGGCCATCAGAAGATCGTGCTGCTCGGAAAGCGGGCTCAGCTTCTCGCAGAAGCCGATGAGATCGCAGGGGATCAGCTTCGTTCCCTGATGGATGAGCTGGTAGAAGGAGTGCTGGCCATCCGTGCCGGGCTCCCCCCAGATGATCGGGCCGGTCTGCCAGGCAACGTGATTGCCGTCGAGATCGACATGCTTGCCGTTGCTCTCCATCTGCAATTGCTGAAGATAGGCCGGAAAGCGCGCAAGCGGCGCCGCATAGGGCATGATGCCGAGCGTCTCGGCGCCGAAGAAATTGTTGTACCAGACCGTGAGCAGCCCCATAAGAAGCGGCAGGTTGCGCTCGGGCGGCGCGGTGCGGAAATGCTCGTCCATGGCATGGAAGCCCGCCAGCATCTCAGCGAAACGTTCCGGCCCGATCGCGATCATGCTCGAAAGCCCGATCGCCGAATCCATCGAGTAGCGCCCGCCGACCCAGTCCCAGAAGCCGAACATCCGTGAAGGATCGATGCCAAATTTCGTCACCCCCTCGGTGTTGGTCGAGACTGCAACAAAATGTTTCGCGACCGCTGCCTCAGACCCCAGCCCTTCGACGATCCAGCGCCTTGCAGTTGCGGCGTTGGTCATCGTCTCGAGCGTGGTGAAGGTTTTTGAAGAGATGATGAAAAGCGTCTCAGCCGGGTCAAGCCCGCCGGTCGCCGCCGTGAAGTTCGCACCATCGACATTGGAGACGAAACGGAAACTCATCCCCTTGTCGGTGAACTCCCTGAGCGCGAGACAGGCCATCTCCGGCCCGAGATAAGACCCGCCGATGCCGATATTGATGACGTTCCGGATGCGCTTGCCGGTATGGCCCTTCCAGCTTCCGCTGCGAATCTCCCGCGCGAAGGCGCCCATGCGATCGAGCACCGCATGGACCTCCGGCACGACATCCTGGCCATCCACCGCGATCCGGGTCCCGCGCGGGGCCCGAAGCGCTACATGCAGCACCGCGCGCTTCTCGGTCTCGTTGATCTTTTCGCCGCGGAACATCGCATCCCGCCGCCCCGCCACATCCCGCTCACGCGCGAGATCGAGCAGCAGGCGCAGCGTCTCGGCGGTAATGCGGTTCTTCGAGTAATCGAGAAAAATTCCTGCCCCCTCGGCAGAAAATGTCTCCG
>DASZQO010000202.1:0-6322 GCA_035549615.1 Acetobacteraceae bacterium | reverse complement strand
AGACTGGCCCCGCCGATCACCACCGCGGCGATCGAATCGAGCTCCTCTCCCGCGCCGCCGATCGGATCGATCGAGAGAATTTTCGAGGTGAGAAAGACTGCCGCCACCGCGCTCATCAGCCCCGCGATGACATAGGCGGTGATGCTCCAGAGATTGATGGAAAGGCCGGCGATGCGCGCCGCCTGGGCGTTCGAGCCGATGGCATAGAGCGTACGCCCGCCCTTGGCGAAGGTGAGAAAATACCATCCGATCGCATAGACAACGATCAGGCAGAGAAAATCGAGCGGGATGCCGAAAACCGAATCCGTGGTCAGGGCGGCCAGCGAATCGGGGATATTGCCGATAGAACTCGCCCCGCTCAGCACATAGGCCATGCTGCGGCCGATCGACATCATCCCGAGCGTCACCACGAAGGGCGCAATCCGCCCGAAGGTGATGATCACGCCATTGGCCAGACCGAGCGCGGCGCCGCTGGCAAGGCAGACAAGCACCGCCACCGGCACGCCGAGCTTGGGAAAGGTGAGGCCCAGCATGATGGCCGAAACGCCGGTGAGCGCACCCACCGAGAGATCGATCCCGCCGATCAGGATCACCAGGGTCTGGCCGAGTGCCACCATGCCCGCGATGACCGACTGGTCCATCACGTTGAGCAGGTTGTTGGTAGTGAGAAAATAGGGCGAGATCCGCGAGAGCACCGCCATCACGACGATGATCAGCAGCAGCATCCGGAGCTCGATCTGGGTGGCGAACAGATGCAGAAGCCGGGCGGGAAGCGGCCGCCGCGGGGCCGCGCCGGGGCGGGTATCACCTGGTCTCGTCTCCGCCGTTTCGCTCATGCGGCCTCGCGTTCCGTCTCCATCTCGAGATCGGCGGCAATCGCCCGGGCGAGCGCGGCGCCGTCGGGCGCGCGCGCCGCCCGCGCAAGCGTGAGGCCGACCATGCCGAGATCATGCCCGCGCCGCCCGCGAATCGGAACGAGGAGCGTCATGAGGCCGTTTGCGGGCTCGGTCACGAAGCCGGCCGCCTTGCGCACAAGCGCTTCCCGGATCCGGGTGGCCGCAATCTCGGGGAAGCCGCCACCGGCAAAGCCGGGGTCCGCTTCGGCATCGCTTCCGACACTGTCGAAGCAGAAGACACGCCCATGCTCCACGCTGATCCAGAAGGCGATCCCGCCATGGCGCGCAACCAGGCCTTCGAGGACGGTGTGGGTGCGCTCGGCGGAGCTGCGCGGCGCGGCGAACATGCCGAGCTTCTCGATATCGACGAGCGCGCTTGGAATGCTCGTCACGTCCGCGCCATCGCTCAGCACCACGATGCGCTCGGCAAGCCCGATCACTTCCTCGAAATCGGAGCTGACCACGACGCAGGCCACGCCCTCGGCGGCGATGCGGCGGAGGAGCGCATAGATGCTGCTGCGCGTCGCGATATCCACGCCGCGGGTTGGTTCGTCCAGGAGAAGAAGACGCGGCGAGAGGACGAGCCAGCGCGCGAGAATCACCTTCTGCTGCATCCCGCCACTGAAGGTGAGCAGGTTCGCATCGAGCAGGCGCTGCTCCGGCAGCCCAAGCAAGGCGAGCAGGCGGCGCACGGCGGTATCGCGGATGCGATAGGCGAGCCCGGGACCGCGATGGGCGCCGAGATGGGCGAGCAGGAGATTCTCGCGCACCGAGAAGTCCGGCACCGTGCCCTGCCCGCGCCGATCCTCCGGGATCAGGCCAATCCCCTTCCGGATCGCCTCGCGCGGCGAAGCCGGGGTGAAGGGCTTGCCGTCGAGCTCGATCGTTCCGCCGCGCACCGGACGGAGGCCGAAGATGGTCTCCAGCGTCTCGGAGCGGCCGGCGCCGACAAGGCCCGCGAGGCCCAGAATCTCTCCCGCATGGACGGTGAAGGACACATCGCGCACGCGCGGCGGGGCGGAAAGGTGGCTTACGCGCAGCACGGGTGTACCCACGGGTGCGCCGTTGGACGCGCCCGCTCTCAGTCCGGCGCGCGCATAGATATCCGAAAGCTCGCGCCCGACCATCAGCCGGATCAGCTCGCCCTGGGTGAGCTCGCGCGTCGGCACCGCATCCGCGGCCACGCGGCCTTCACGCAGCACCGTCACCCGGTCCGAGAGGGCAAAAATCTCCTCGAGCCGGTGCGAGACAAAGACGAGGCCATGGCCGGTGGCGGCGAGGTTGCGGATGATATCGAAGAGGCGCTCCGTCTCGTGCGGGGAAAGCGGCGCGGTCGGCTCATCGAAGATGATGATGCGGGAATCGAGCGCGAGCGCCTTGAGGATCTCGACGATCTGGCGTTGGCCGATGGCAAGGTCCTGCACCCGCGCCCCGGTCGCGATCCCGGCTTCTGCGCCGAGGCGGCCGATCAGCGCCCTCGCCTCGCGCCGCATCGCGCGCCAGTCAAGCCGTCCGGGCATGCCGAGCCGCGGCAGCATAATATTCTCGAGCACCGAGAGATCGGGCGCGAGAGAGGTTTCCTGTGTCACCATCGCGATGCCGGCGCGGATCGCCTCTCTTGCGCCGGCGAAGCGCATCGCCTTGCCCTCGAGGAGGATGCTGCCGGCATCCGGCTGCAACTGGCCGGAGACGATTCGCGAGAGGGTGGATTTACCGGCACCATTGGCGCCGACGAGGGCATGCACCTCGCCGGCGCCGAGGGTGAAGCGGGCGCCGGCAAGCGCGGTTGTCGCCCCGAAACGCTTCCAGATGTCTGTGAGCACAAGGAGCGACATGGCGACGCAGCCTGTCCGGCCGTAAAATCAGGCGGTGCCGAAGACGTTCTTCTTGATGGTGGGAAGCAGGCTGTTGATGTTGTCCGGGGTCACCACCATGATCGGCACCAAGTCCTGCTTCGGCGGCGTCTGGCCCGCGAAGTGGGTGAAGAGCGCCTCGGCTGAGCGTACGCCCATCAGATAGGGTTGCTGCATCCCGGCGGCGACGATCCTGCCGCTTTGAATGAGCGGCACGAATTCGGGGATGCCGTCGAAGGCCGCGACCGCGACATCGTTCTCCCGCCGCGACGAATGCAGGGCGCGGAGCGCGCCAAGGGTCGGCTGATCGGTTTCGATGAAGAGGCCGCGCATCTCGGGGTGCGCGGTCAGCATGTCCTGCACGAACCGGAAGGTCTCGTCCGCGGTGTAGGTCTGCATCTGCGAGAGCGCGCCCTGCTTGATGCCGGCTTCCGTCATCGCCTTCATGAAGCCTTTGGTGCGATTCTGGCCGTTGAGCCGGGCGAGCGAGATGGTGACGAGGCCGACCGTGCCGGTGTTCCAGCCCTTCGCCGTCATCACCTTGGCGAGCACCTTGCCGGTGCCGTACGCACCCTCGAAATTGTTCGAGATGATGAAGGAGAGATAGTCCCCCGAATCGGTGCCGATATCGGCGATCACCACCGGAATGCCGGCCTTCGCGGCGAGCGAGAGCACCGAGGGGCAGGTGGAGCTGTCGGTCGGCGAGATCAGGATGCCATCCACCTTGCGCGCGATCGCATCCTGCGCGTTCTGGATCTGGGTCTGGGCATTGTTGTGACTGTCATAGGTGGTGGAGCTGCCGCCGTTCTTCTGGGCGGTATCGGCGATCCCGTTGGCGAGGGTACGCCAGAACGGCAGATCGAGCCCGGGCGTGAGATAGGCCACGTGCTTGCCCGTTGCGGCGCGCACGATATGCGGCGCGGCCAGCGTGGCCACCCCGGCGCCCACGCCGAGCACAAAAGGACGGCGCCGAAGCAATCCTGTCGATCCCAACGTCATGATGTCCTCCCACTTTCCCTTATGGGGCCGCAGGACCGGCGCGCGCGCCGTTGTCAGCCCGGGCGGATGATGGGTCCCCCGGCAGGGGCCGTCAAGAAGACCCAAGGATGTGGAAAAGCATGATTTGCTTCGCGATTCTGGCGAAGCGCGCGCTGCTGCCCGGCGCCGAGGAGGGACCAGGAAATCACGCGGCTACGCCCCGATGGAGGGCGGAGAGGTGACGTGGCCGCCCGGAAGTGTTCGGGAAAAGAGCGCGTGTCCCGGTGCCGCCCACACCCTCGCGACCGGTTTCGGAAGCGGGACACGCGGCAATCAGGCCCGCGCCGCCGCGGCGTCCCACATCAGTCGGGGGTCGAAAGTTTCGGCCGCGAGCATGGTGAGGATGACAACGGCACAGAAAGAGACCGCGCCGATGCCGGGATCGATCGTGACCAGCGCGCCAAACTGCACGAGGGCGCCGAGCAGGGATTCCATAAAAATGTCGATCATCGACCAGCGGCCGATGAATTCGACGAAGGCGAAGAGATGGGTGCGCTCGCGCAGCCACCCGGTCGCGCCGAATTGCGTGCAGAGAAGCATCGCGGCAAGGCCGGCGAGCTTGAGCAGCGGAATCGCGACGGAGGCAGTGAAGACGAGCGCGGCAAGCGGCCATTGCCGTGCATCGATCAGTTCGCGCACGCCACCGAGGATCGTGCTCGGCGCGCCGGCGCCGAGCTGGATCACGGTGAGAACCGGAAAATAATTCGCCGGAATGTAAAGGATGGCGGCGCTGATCACGAACGCCCAGGTGCGCGTGATGCTGTTCGGCTTGCGCCGGTGCAGGGCCGAGCCGCAGCGCGGGCAGCATGGCGGCCCTGCCTCCTGCGGCATGCAGACAAGGTCGCAGGAATCGCAGGCGAGTGCGGCATGGCTGAATGTGGGACCGGATATGGCGCCGGAGGAGGGTCCGGAGACCGGGGCCGCATCGGCAGCATCGGCGAGGCCCTTGCGGGCCCTTTCCTCCCACACTTCCTGCGCATCGAGCTCCGAATCGAGCCAGAACATGACGAAGGCGAGCGCCATCAGCGAAATGAGCGCGGGGCCGGCGGTGATCGTGACGAGCGCCTGCAGCTTCACATAGGCGACGAAGGCGCCAAGCAGCAGAACTTCGCTCATCGACCAGGGCGTGAGCTTGCGGACGAAAAGGAATACCCGGCGGATATGGCGCGGCGGATCGCGCATCTGGAGCAGGCCGAGCGCATAGACGGTGCCGGCGAGCTTCACCATCGGGGCGAGCAGGCTTGTGAAGACGACCGCGGCAGAAAGGCTGAACATGCCGCGCCGCTCGAGCTCCAGCGGGCCGGAGATGAGATCGGCGTGATGGACGATGCCGGCGGTCTGCACCGTCATCATCGTTGCCGTGGCGGTCACGCCAAGCAGGACGAGAGCGGTGGATGCCAATGCGAGAGCATGCTCGATCGTGTTGCGGCGATGGCTGCGCAGAACCGTTCCGCAGCGGACGCAGCGCGCAAGCATCCCCCGGGCGAGCGGCGGGACGAGCTGGCGGAGCCCGCAGCCACGGCACTCATGGAGAAGAGGCGCGCGATTCCCGGCGAATTCGCTTGCGCTCATTGCGCCGCCGCCGCTCCCGCACGGCCGCTGATCAAGGCGTTGGGCTCCTGGGTGAGCAGATCGGAGAGCGCGCGGACGGATTGCAGGACATCGTTCGTCTGGAGAAGCAGACGATCAAGGTCGCGGTAGAATTTTGAGTTCTCCCCATAGCCGCTATCGGCGGAAGCGACGAGCTTGCTGGTGCGGATGAGCAGAGTTCTGAGATCCTGGGTAATGACGGGGAGATTCGCAAGGGTTGGGCTGATGCCCTGATCAAGCGTCTGGATGGCGTGCTGGGCGCTCGCGAGCGTGGCCTGGAGGGAGGTAAGCGAATCGCGGAGCGCAGCCCCGTTCGCCATGGTGTTAAGGCCGGCGAGCGTACCGTTCAAATTCTCGCCGATCTCCTGAAAAGGCATACGGTTGATCTTGTCGAGCAGGGCGGCTGCGGATTGGGCAATTCCGCTCAGCGAGCCGGGGCTCGTCGGCACGACGATGGCGCCGTCCTCGGTGCGGACGACGGCAGGCGCGGCATTGGGAACGAAGACGAGCGCGATCTCCTGCTGGCCGGTGAGGAGATTGGCGGTCGCGAGCTGGACGCGCATGCCATGATTGACGAGGATTTGCGCGTTTTTGAGCGGCCCCCGCTTCTCAGCTTCGGCGCTCATGGCGATCCGTTCCGGCTGAACTTCGAAATGCACGGGCACCTCAAGAGCGTCCTTCTCCGGATTGTAGCGGAGATCGACCGATGTGACCTCGCCGATGGTTATCCCGAGCATCGTGACGGGCGCGCCGGGAGCAAGGCCGGCGACGGAGCCCTGAAAATAGGCGACAAGCGGCACACGGCGGCGGAAGGTGGCGGATTTCGCAGCCTCCTCGCTCGCATAGAGGGGAAAGACGGCGTTCTCGGCGGCAAGTGGCGTTGTCAGCGCTTCCTTGGGTGTGTCGAACGCGATGCCGCCGAGCAGGACTGCGCGCATCGATTCG